>JBEEOG010000302.1:0-4517 GCA_041191745.1 Pseudomonadota bacterium
CACATCGACGGGCATCATCGCCTCGAAGGCGGCGCAGAGCGCGGCCATCCCGCGCTTCGGGCGCAGGATCACCTGCCCCATGTGGCTGACATCGAACAGCCCCGCCGCGGCGCGCGTGTGCAGATGTTCCTTCATCACGCCGGCGGCGTAGTGCACCGGCATCTCGTAGCCCGCAAAGGGCACCATCTTGCCGCCAAGCGAGACATGCAGGTCATGCAGACCCAGTCGCAACAGATCGGACACCGTCCTCTCCCCGTTTCGCGCCGGTCTGGAAACCATCCGGCATCGTGCAGACAGGCCAATCCCTGTCCCGCGATGCCCCCTCTGTCCTTACCCCCGCCACGGATGGCTGCAGGGCGCCTGAGATCGTTATCCCTTCGGCGGGCGCGGTCGCGCCACTCTCCAGAGTCTTTTGCCAGAACGGTCCCTTGCGCCTGAGAGTTTACCGGGGCGGTTGCTCCTTCGGCACCGGATGCGGGGCTTGCGACCCGCGCCGGATTCTCCCGATCCTGACAGGCCCTGCCTAACCCGCCCCCGCGACAAAGGGCAAGCGGAAAAATCATAAGCGACGCCCTGTGAAGGAAAAGCGACGCGCGGCTGCGCGGATCAGCCGCGCGCCGCCACCTTTTCGATCACCCTGTAGGCAAGCCATGCGGCCACAAGGCCGAACAGGATGCCGCCCACCGCGTGCCCGACCAGCACGCCCTCGGCCCCCCACCAGATCGCCCCCGCCCAGGCGAAGGGCAGCGTGCCGATCGTGTGCCGCCCCCAGTTTACCAGCGTGGACTGGAAGGCCGCGCCAAGGTTGTTGCAGGCGGCATTGGCGACAAAGATCAGCCCGTTGAAGAAGAACAGAAGGCTCAGCGGCCCGCAGAACAGGTAGACGATCTCGCGCGTCAGCCCCTCGGCATGGAAGACATCCGCGATGGGCCCGCGCAGGACAAAGAGCAGCGCCGACATGGCCAGGATGACGATGGCCGAGAAGGTGATCGCATCCAGATAGGCGCGGCGCACCCGGTCCAGCCGCTTTGCCCCAAGGTTCTGGCCGAAGATCGGCCCCACCGCGCCCGACAGCGCAAAGAGGATGCCGAAGGCCACCGGCGTCAGCCGCCCCGCGATGGCCATGCCCGCCACCGCCTCTTCGCCATAGCCCGCCACCATCCGCGTGACGACCGCCTGCCCCACGGGCGTGGCCAGCTGCGTCAGGATCGCGGGGCCGGAAATGGCAAACAGCGGCCGGATCGCCCCTGCCAGCATCCGCCCGTCCACGGGGGCAAAGCCGCCATGCCGCCGCAGGATCGGCCAGAGCGCCATGCCCGCGATGACCAGCCGCGACCCCCAACCCGCGATCGCCGCCCCCGTCAGCCCCAGATCGGCCCAGAGGATCAGCACAGGGTCAAGGATCGCCACCGCCACCGCGCCCCAGACCGTCACCATCATCGACCGCCGCGCGTCGCCATGCGCGCGCAGCACCCCCGCCCCGATCATGCCCACCATCAGGAAGGGCTGCGACGGGATCAGGATGCGCAGGAAATGCAGCGTCTCCTCCGCCGTGCGCCCCGTCGCGCCGAGCGCCGCGACGATCCAGGGCAGCGCCAGCCAGACCGCGGCGGCAAAGACCACGCCGAAGCCCGCGCCCAGCACCAGCCCCTCGGTCGTGCGTCCCCGCGCCCCGCCCGCATCCCGCGCCCCCACCGCGCGCGAGGTCAGCGCCCCCACCCCGACCGACAGGCCGATCCCGAAGGCCGTGGTGAAGAACAGCACCGCCGCCGCATAGCCCACCGCCGCCGTCAGCACCGGATCGCCCAGCCACGAGATGTAGAGAAGGTTCACCAGATCGACGACGAAGATGGCCATCAACCCGACCGAGGAGGTGAGCGACATCACCGCCACATGGCGGAACAGGCTGCCTTCCACGAATTTCGCCTGTGCCGGTGCCGCCATCACGCCCCCAAGACGGGACGAACCGCCCCCGACTTCATCTGTTCTCAAATATCCCGCGGGGGGTCCGGGGGGCGCGAAGCCCCCCGGCGCTCTCCGCGAAAGCGCGGCGTCAGCCCGCGCGAACGACCTTCAGAAGCGGCATCACATCGGCCATCTCGGGCCCGTTCGCGCGCCCCGTCAGCGCCTTCCTGAGCGGCATGTAAAGCCCCTTGCCCTTGCGCCCCGTCGCAGCCTTCACGGCTTCGGTCCATTCGCCCCAGGTTGCCTGCGTCCAGGGGCGCGCGGGCAGCATCGCCACGGCCTCCTTGACGAAGTCCGCATCCTCGGGCTCCACCAGCGGATCCGCCCCGTTCTGGAACAGGCTCCACCACTCCCCCAGATCGTCGAGGATGGTGATATTGCCCTTGGCCACGGACCAGAAGGCCTCTGCCTCGGCCGCGGGCACGCCAAGTGCCGCGATGCGGTCGGCCACGGCGGGCAAGGGCAGCGACTGCACATGGGCGCGGGTCAGCGGGAACAGGTCCTCGGGGTCGAATTTCGTGGGCGCCGATCCGAAGGAGCCCACATCGAAGCCGTCGATCAGGTCCTGCATCGATGCCGCAAGTTCCACCGGCTTCGACGACCCCAGCCGCGCCATCAGCGACAGAAGCGCCATCGGCTCCACCCCCCGCGCGCGCAGGTCGCGCAGCGACAGCGTGCCAAGACGCTTCGACAGTTCCTCGCCCTGCGCGCCGGTCAGCAGCGAATGGTGCGCAAAGCTGGGCGGCGTGCCGCCCATCGCTTCCATGATCTGGATCTGCGTCGCGGTGTTGGTCACATGGTCCGCGCCGCGCACGATGAAGGTCACGCCCATGTCGATGTCATCGACTGACGAGGCAAAGGTGTAAAGCACCTGCCCGTCGGCGCGGATCAGCACGGGGTCCGACACGCTGGCCGCGTCGATCGAGATCGGGCCAAGGATGCCGTCCGGCCATTCGATCCGGTTCTGGTTGAGCAGGAAGCGCCAGTATCCCACGCGCCCCTCGGCACGGAACGCCGCTTTCTCGGCCTCCGTCAGCTTCAGCGAGGCGCGGTCATAGACAGGCGGGCGGCCCATGTTCAGAAGCTTCTTGCGCTTCAGGTCCAGTTCGGTGGGCGATTCAAAGCATTCGTAGAAGCGCCCCGCGCGCTTCAGATCCTCGGCCGCCGCGCGGTAGCGCTCCAGCCGCAGCGACTGCTTCTCGACGCGGTCCCAGTGCAGGCCCAGCCAGTCCAGATCGCGCATGATCCCGTCGGCATATTCCTGCTTGGACCGCTCCTGATCGGTATCGTCCAGCCGCAGGATGAAGGTGCCGCCAGACTTGCGGGCGATCAGATAGTTCATCAGCGCGGTACGCAGGTTTCCCACATGGATATAGCCGGTGGGCGAGGGCGCGAAACGGGTGGTGACGGTGGACATCGGACGGTCTCCTTGGACCGTGCTTCCCTGTCACACGGGGGGGCTTTTGTCCAGTTGGGCGCAAATCGGGCGCGCGGCATGCCCGCGCCGCTTCCCCGCGGCGCCCCGAAGGCCTATGTTCCCCCCATGACCACGCCGGACAATCCCGACACGCTCGCCCCCGGATGGGCGGAATTCACTGCCCCCGATTGCGGGCTGATCGAACAGCTTGCGCGCGAGGCGGTGGTGAACCTGCCCGCACCATGGCGCGGGCCTGCGACAGAGGTCGCGCTGCGGGTGGTGGACTTCGCCCCGCAGGACATGCTCGACGAGATGGACCTGCACGATCCGTTCGAGCTGACGGGGCTTTATGACGGCACGCCCCTGACCGAGAAGTCGGTGATGGACCAGCCCGACAAGCCCGATGTCATCTGGCTGTTCCGCCGTCCGATCCTCGACGAATGGGCCGACCGGGGCGATGTGGGCTTGGGCGATCTGGTGGCGCATGTGATGATTCACGAACTCGCCCACCATTTCGGCTGGAGCGATGACGACATCGCCGCCATCGACCCGTGGTGGGAATGACGCGTCCCGCAGCGCGCCTGTGCAGGCGTGCGCGGCGGATGTGCGCCGGTGCGCGGGCGCTGACTTAAGCGTGACTGGGAGCGGCGGGATCGCCCCCTATCCTTTCGGACAGTCCCGCCTCAGGGGCCCATGACCGTCAGGAGGAGTTTTCATGACCAATCCCAGCCTGTCGCGCCGTCAGGCGCTGTTCGCCGGTGCCACCCTGCCCGCCGCCCTGACCCTTGCCGCCCCCGCGCTTCTGTCGGGTGCGGCCCCCGCGCAGGCCGCCGCCCCGCAGATGGGCGCGGGCTTCGCCCCTTTCCACCGCGCGAAACTGGGCGCGTTCGAGATCACGACCGTCCTTGCCGGCAGCCGCGCGGGCGACAAGCCGCAGGAGACCTTCGGCATGAATGTCCCGGCCGAGGAATTCGCCGCCCATTCCGCCGCGAACTTCATCCCCGCCGACCGGAGCTTCACCTTCTTCACCCCCGTGGTGGTCAACACGGGGGCCGAGGTGGTGCTGTTCGACACGGGCCTCGATGCGGGGGCCACCACGGCCGCGCTCGCCGCGGCGGGGATCACGCCCGATCAG
>JBEEOG010000303.1:0-2658 GCA_041191745.1 Pseudomonadota bacterium
GCAGCGCATCCTGCACGCTGGCCACGACCGCCTGGTTCTTGCCGGCCGTGCCCGACATCAGGCTGTTGGCGTGGTTCATCTTCAGGATCGTCGGGATCTGGCCCGCAAAGGTATCGGCCCCTGCTTCGAGGTTCGCCAGCGGCGCGGCATAGGCCGACAGCCCCGCATCGATGGCCAGCTGATAGTGGTAATGCGGATCATAGCCCGCCGCGTTGATGGCAAAGGACCGCGCGGGCCCGTGCTCGAACCCCTGATCGACCGGCAGGATGATCATCTTGCCCGTGCCGCCAAGCTTTCCCTCCATCAGCATGCGGGCAAGGTTCGCCTTCACGCCGGGGGTTTCCCCTTCGTAGTTGCTCAGGATCTTCTGGACGGTCTTGGTGGCACGCATCGGTGGTTCTTCCCTCTCAAGGTCGGTGGGGCCTTGCCCTGCCTCTAGGGCCTGCGCGGCAGCGGCGCAAACCTGTTAGCGCCATCAGGGGCGCGGCGCGACGATTTTTCACCGCCTCAGGCGCGGATGCGGTTCTCCACCGGCGCCCCGCCCGAGGCGATGCGCGCCAGATCGCCCGCACGTTCCCGCTCCTCGGCCGATCCGGCCGAGCCCCGCAGGACCAGCGTGCCCTCGATATATTCCACCGACAGGTCGGCGATCGAAAGCTCCGGATCCTCCCCGATCACGGCCAGCACCTCTGCCATCAGTGCGGGATCGGGTCGGGGCGACGGGGGCGGGGGTGGGGGCGGCGGTGGGGTCATCGGGGCACTCCATGGTTTGCCCGCAGAAACCCGCGACGGCGCGCCGCGTTCCGTCCGATCGAAAACGGGGCAGAGCGATGGCAAAGGGGCCGCCGGTCCCTGCCGGCGGCCCCCCCCCGTCTTCCCTGCAGGGCCCCTCAGCCGTTCAGCGCGGCGACACCGGGCAGGTCCTTGCCCTCCATCCATTCGAGGAAGGCCCCCCCCGCCGTCGAGATGAAGGTGAAATCCCCCGCGACCCCCGCCGCGTTCAGCGCCGCGACCGTATCGCCCCCGCCCGCGACCGACACCAGCTGTCCGGCCTTCGTCAGCCGCGCCACCGCCTGTGCCGCCGCATTGGTCGCGCGGTCGAAGGGCGCGATCTCGAAGGCACCCAGCGGACCGTTCCAGATCAGCGTCCGCGCCGTGGCAAAGACGCCCTCCAGCGCCGCCACCGTGGCCGGCCCCGCATCGAGGATCATCGCATCCGCAGGGCAGGCCCCCGCCGCCACCGTCTCGTTCGCGGCCCCCGCCTTGAATTCGCGCGCCACGACCACGTCGACGGGCAGATGGATCGTGCAACCCGCATCCGCGGCCTTGGCCATGATCGCGCGCGCGGTGTCGGCCATGTCGCGTTCGGCAAGGCTCCTGCCCACCTCGACCCCCTTGGCCACGAGGAAGGTGTTCGCCATTCCCCCGCCGATCACCAGATGGTCCACCTTGCCCACAAGGTTGCCCAGCAGGTCGAGCTTGGTGGAAACCTTGGCCCCCCCCACAACGGCCACGACGGGCCGCACGGGCGATCCCAGCGCCGCGTCCAGCGCGCGCAGTTCTGCCTCCATCAGCCGTCCCGCCGCCTTGGGCAGAAGCCCCGCGATCCCTGCGGTCGAGGCATGGGCCCGATGCGCCGCCGAAAAGGCGTCGTTCACATAGAGATCCCCCAGCGCGGCCATCGCCTGCGCCAGTCCCGCGTCGTTCTTCTCCTCGCCCGCGTGGAAGCGCGTGTTTTCCAAAAGGACGATTTCGCCCGCGCCCGCCGCCGCGATCGCGGCCCGTGCCGCCTCTCCGATGCAGTCGGCCCCGAACACCACCTTGCGCCGCGTCGCGGCCTCCAGCGCGGGGACGACATGGCGCAGGCTCATCTCGGGGACGACCTTGCCCTTGGGGCGGTCGAAATGGGCCAGAAGCACGACCTTGCCGCCGCGCGCCACGATATCCTCGACCGTGGGCACGATCTTCTCGATCCGGGTCGCATCGGTGACGCGGCCCGCTTCCATCGGCACGTTGATATCGACGCGCACCAGAACGGTCTTGCCCGCCATCGCGATGTCGTCGAGCGTCTTCCAGCCCATCGGTCCCTCCATCGGTGTTTCGCCCCTCTTTCCGCCCATCGCGGGCCGTCGTCAACCGTGACGCAGGCATTTGCCCTTTCCATGCCGCCCCCGCGCCATTACGTTCCGCCCCGAAGCACGAACGGAGAGCCCCATGGCCGAGATCAAGGACCCCGAGAACACGATCATCATGACGCTGAAGGACGGCGAGGTGGTGATCGAGCTTCTCACCGACATCGCCCCCAAACATGCCGAGCGGATGAAGACGCTGGCCCGCGCCAAGGCCTATGACAATGTCTGCTTCCACCGCGTGATCGACGGCTTCATGGCCCAGACGGGCGACGTGGAAAACGGCAACATGGAAAAGAACTTCAACCTGCGCCGCGCGGGCACGGGCGGGTCCGACCTGCCGGACCTTCCGGCCGAATTCTCGGGCATCCCGCATGACCGTGGCACGCTGGGTGCCGCGCGCTCGCAGAACCCGAATTCCGCCAACAGCCAGTTCTTCATCAACTTCACCGACAACCACTTCCTGAACCGCCAGTACACGGTCTATGGCCGCGTCATCTCGGGCATGCAGCACGTGGACAAGATCACG
>JBEEOG010000304.1:0-3548 GCA_041191745.1 Pseudomonadota bacterium
CAACCTCGGCGCGGGTCGTCATCATCGGGGGTGGCGCGGTCGGGGCCTCGGCGCTGTACCACCTTGCCAAGGCGGGGTGGACGGACTGCGTGCTGCTGGAGAAGAACGAACTCACCGCAGGCTCCACTTGGCACGCGGCGGGGAACGTGCCGACCTTCTCGTCGTCATGGTCCATCATGAACATGCAGCGCTATTCGGCGCAGCTGTACCGCGGCCTCGGCGCGGCGGTGGACTATCCGATGAACTACCATGTCACCGGATCGGTGCGACTGGGCCATTCGGCCGAACGGCTGAAGGAATTCAAGCGCGTCGTGGGCATGGGGCGCTATCAGGGCATGGATCTGGACATCCTGTCGCCCGACGAGATCCGCTCGCGCTATCCCTTTGTCGCGACGCATGACCTGACCGGCGCGCTCTACGACCCCTACGACGGCGACATCGACCCCGCGCAGCTGACGCAGGCCTTGGCCAAGGGCGCGCGGCAGATGGGGGCGCGGATCGAACGCTTCTGCCCCGCCACATCAGTCCGGCGCGAGGGCGGCGAGTGGATCATCGGCACGCCCAAGGGCGAGATACGCTGCGAAATCGTGGTGAACGCCGCCGGCTACTACGCGCGGGACGTGGCGAAGATGTTCGGCCGCGACCTGCCCATGATGGTGATGAGCCATCAGTACATGCTCTTCGACACGATCCCCGAGCTGGAGGCATGGACGAAGGAGTCGGGCCACAAGCTGCCGCTTCTGCGGGATGTGGACAGCTCCTACTACCTGCGGCAGGAGAAGATGGGCTTCAACCTCGGCCCCTACGAGAATCCCTGCCGCGCGCATTGGGCCACCCCCGACGACCCGATGCCCGAGGATTTCAGCTTCCAGCTTTTCCCCGACGATCTGGAACGGCTGGAATGGCACATCAACGACGCGATGGCGCGGGTGCCCCTGTTGGCGCAGGCCAACCTGACCAAGGTCATCAACGGCCCCATCCCCTATACCCCCGACGGCAACCCGCTGATCGGCCCGATGCCGGGCGTGCCCAATGCCTTCGAGGCCTGCGTCTTCACCTTCGGCATCTGCCAGGCGGGCGGGGCGGGCAAGGTGCTGGCGGAATGGGTGACGGAAGGGGCGACGGAATGGGACATGTGGTCCTGCGATCCGCGCCGCTTCACCGGATGGGAGGACGAGGATTACTGCGTAAAGAAGGGGATGGAGGTCTATGGCCACGAATATGCCATCCACTTCCCCCATCACACATGGCCCGAAGGCCGGATGAAGCGGCTGTCGGCCGTGCATGACCGCACGGCGGCGCTCGGCGCGCAGTTCGGGCCCTACAACGGCTGGGAGCGCGCGCTGTGGTATGCGCGGGAAGGCGACGACAACTCGGAAGCCGCGCAGCAGACGTGGCGGCGCGAGGGGCCGTGGTATGGTGCCGTGCGCGAGGAATGTCTGGCGGTGCGCGATGCCTGCGGCATCCTCGATTTGCCGGGCTTCTCGCGCTTCCGCGTGACGGGGGCGGGGGTGGCCGATTGGCTTGCGGCCCAGATCACCGGCAAGGTGCCCGCCGTGGGGCGGCTGGGGCTGGCCTATTTCGCCGATGACAAGGGCCGGATCGTCACCGAGATGTCGGTGGCCCGTCTGGCCGAGGACGAGATGTGGCTGATCACGGCGGCCACCGCGCAGGTGCATGACCGCGAATGGCTCATGTCCTCGCTTCCCGCGCATCTGACGCTGACGGATGAAAGTGAAGGCTGGTCCACCCAGATCGTCACCGGACCCAAGGCGCGCGAAGTGCTGGCGGCTGCGGGCATCGCTGCTGACCTGTCCAAGCCCTGGCTGACATGGCAGACGGCGCGGATCGCGGGGGCCGAGGTGGTGCTGATGCGCGTCTCCTTTGCGGGGGAACTGGGCTGGGAAGTCCATTCCCGCGTGGCCGACACGCCCGCCGTTTGGGATGCGGTGATGGCGGCGGGGCGGCCCCTTGGCCTGCGTCCCTTCGGCATGTTCGCGCTGAACAGCCTGCGGATCGAGAAGGGCTATCGGGCGTGGAAGGGGGACCTTTCGACCGATTACACGGTGCTGCAGGGCGGGCTCGACCGCTTCGTCGACTGGGCCAAGCCCGCCTTCCGCGGCAAGGCGGCGCTGGAGGCGGAACGCCAGCGGGGGCTCACCAAGCGCTTCGTGACGCTGCGCGTCGAGGCGGGCGGGGACGATCCGCCCTACATGTCCACGATCTGGCACGGGGGGCAGGTCGTGGGGGAAACCACCAGCGGCTACTGGGGCCACCGCGTCGATGCCTGCCTCGCGCTGGGCATGCTGCGCGCCGACCTTGCCGTGGCGGGCACGGCGGTGGAGGTGGAAATCTTCGGCACCCGCCATCCGGCGGTGGTGCTTGAGGATGCGCCCGCCTGGGACGCAAGGAACGAACGCCTGCGCGCGTGACGGTCGGCGGGACCGGGCGCCAGCCCCCGGACCCCCGGGATATTTGGGAACAGATGAAGACGGGGACAGGTGGAATGGGTCAGCTTCCGGAACGGGCGCGGGCGGTGATCATCGGGGGCGGGGTCTCGGGCTGCTCTGTCGCCTATCACCTTGCCAAGGCGGGGTGGACGGATGTCGTCCTGCTGGAGCGCAAGCAGCTGACCAGCGGCACCACATGGCATGCGGCGGGGCTGATCGGGCAGTTGCGCGGATCGGCCAACATGACGCGGCTGGCGAAGTATTCGGCCGATCTCTACGTCAAGCTCGAGGCCGAGACGGGCGTGGCCACGGGCATGCGGCAGGTGGGCAGCATCTCGGTCGCGCTGACCGAGCACCGGCGCGAGGAATTGCTGCGGCAGGCCACCGTGGCGCGCATCTTCGGGGTGGATGTGGCCGAGATCTCGCCGGACGAGGTCAAGCAGATGTATCCGCATCTGAACGTGTCGGACGTGGTGGGGGCGGTGCATCTGCCGCTGGACGGGCAGTGCGATCCGGCCAACATCGCCATGGCGCTGGCCAAGGGCGCGCGGATGCGCGGCGCGCAGATCTTCGAACATACCAAGGTGACGGGGGTGCGTCAGGCGGGCGGGCGCGTGACGGGGGTGGACTATGTCTCGGCCGAGGGCGAGCCGGGCTTCATCGCCGCCGATGTGGTGGTCAATTGCGGCGGCATGTGGGGCCGCGATCTGGCCGCGCAATCGGGCGTGACGCTGCCCCTGCATGCCTGCGAGCATTTCTACCTGATCACCGAACCCGTGGAGGGCCTTGGCCATCTGCCCGTGCTGCGGGTGCCAGATGAATGCGCCTATTACAAATCCGACGCGGGCAAGATGATGATCGGGGCCTTCGAGCCCAAGGCCAAGCCCTGGGGCATGGGGGGCATCCGCGAGGATTTCATGTTCGACACGCTGCCCGAGGACTGGGACCATTTCCAGCCGATCCTCGAACATGCGATGAACCGCATGCCGCTGTTCCAGACGGCGGGCATCCATACCTTCTTCAACGGACCCGAAAGCTTTACCCCCGACGACCGCTACTATCTGGGCGAGGCGCCCGAGGTGCAGGGCTACTGGATCG
>JBEEOG010000305.1:0-6602 GCA_041191745.1 Pseudomonadota bacterium
TGAACCTGTCCAACATCGCCGCGCGGCAAGAGGTGCGCGACCTGCTGATCGAGCTGCGCCTGCCCGGCGTGAAGCCGAACTTCTGACCGTCAGGGCCGCGGCGTGCCTTGCGTCGTGGCGCCACGCACGCTTTCGCGCGTGCAGATGCGCGCCAGACGCTGGTCGAAGCGCGGGTCCACATGGGCGGATTTGTGGGCGAAGAGCCCGAACCGCCGCAGCAAGGCCAATGCGAATTTCATGGCGCCCTCCACCTGCCGCCACATCTGAACACGCCCGAGGTTAACACTCCCTCTGGGGCAGCAATCCGGCACAGGCGCGGTCATTTCGGGCCGGTGCGCCCGCGATTGTGGCAAGGGGTTGAGCGGGCTCTGCCCCGCATGCCAAAGAAGGGCCCTGAAAGACCCGGGGGCCCTGCCGATGACCAATCCGCTTTACGATGCGCTTTTCGCCCCGCTGGCACGGCGGACGGGGGGCTTCCTGATCCTGCCCGATGGCGGCGGGATGACGGGGCAGGCCTTCCTTGCCCTTGTCGCGCGGCAGGCCCATGCGCTGCGCGGGGCGGGGCTGGGTGCGGGGGACCGGATCGCCGTGCAGGTGGCCAAATCGCCCGAGGCGCTGGCGCTTTACGGCGCGGCGGTGGCGCTGGGGGCGGTGTTCCTGCCGCTGAACACGGCCTATACGGCCGACGAGGTGGATTACTTCGTCGGCAATGCCGGACCCCGCCTGTTGGTCTGCGACAGCGCCAAGGCGGGCGCGCTGCAGGCGGTGGCCGACCGTCACGGCGCGGGGCTTCTGACGCTGGATGGCGACGGGTCGGGCACATTGGCCGATGCCGCGCGGGACCAGCCCGACCGGATCGACCCCGCCCCGCGCGCAGCCGACGATCTGGCGGCGCTGCTTTACACCTCCGGCACCACGGGGCGGTCCAAGGGCGCGATGCTGACGCAGCGCAACCTTCTGTCCAATGCCGAGGTGCTGGTGGACCTGTGGCGCTTCACCCGCGACGACGTGCTCTTGCATGCGCTGCCGATCTTTCACACGCACGGGCTGTTCGTGGCCTCCAACGTCGCGCTGCTGTCGGGGGGGCGGATGATCTTCCTGCCCGGCTTCGATGCGGGGCAGGTGATCGCCCATCTGCCGCAGGCCACCACGATGATGGGGGTGCCCACCTTCTATACCCGCCTCTTGGATGACGCGCGCCTGAACCGCGACCTCGTGGGGCATGTGCGGCTCTTCATCTCCGGCTCCGCCCCGCTGCTGGCCGAGACGCATGCGCGCTTTGCGGACCGGACGGGGCACCGCATCCTCGAACGCTACGGGATGACCGAGACGAACATGAACACCTCGAACCCCTATGACGGGGAACGCCGTGCGGGCAGCGTGGGCTTCCCCCTGCCGGGGGTGGAGGTGCGGATCGTGGCAGAGGGGCGCGAGGTGGCGCAGGGCGCGGTCGGCATGATCGAGGTGCGGGGGCCCAATGTCTTCAAGGGCTACTGGCAGATGCCCGAAAAGAC
Source organism: Pseudomonadota bacterium (assembly GCA_041191745.1). Classification (GTDB taxonomy): domain Bacteria; phylum Pseudomonadota; class Alphaproteobacteria; order Rhodobacterales; family Rhodobacteraceae; genus Paragemmobacter. Next base: position 1,515 of record JBEEOG010000305.1, read on the forward strand.
GGCCGAGGAGTTGCGCGCCGACGGCTTCTTCGTCACCGGCGATCTGGGGATGCGGGATGCGGATGGCTACATCCACATCGTCGGCCGCGCCAAGGATCTCGTGATCACGGGCGGCTACAACGTCTATCCCAAGGAGATCGAGATGCTGCTGGACGAGGTGGAGGGCGTCGCGGAAAGCGCCGTGATCGGCCTGCCGCATCCCGATCTGGGCGAGGCGGTCTTTGCCGTGCTGGCCCGCGCCAAGGGGGCCGGAATCGGGGCCGAGACGGCGCTGGCCGCGATCCGCGACCGTCTGGCGCGGTTCAAGCAGCCGAAAGGGGCGGTGGTGGTGGACGACCTGCCGCGCAACGCCATGGGCAAGGTGCAGAAGGCGCTGCTGCGCGCGACCTACAGGGACTGGTTCGCCCGTTAGGCGGCGCGCGCGCCACGGCGCGCGCAAGCCATGAGCCCCGCCGCGCGCCAAGGCGCGCATCGGGGCGGAAGGGGGGCCGTCTGCCCCCCGTCGCCCGCAGGCGGGCGACACCCCCCGAGGATATTTTCAAAACAGATGAAGTCAGTCCGTTTCGTCGGGGGCGAGTTCGCTTTCGAGGAAGCGTTCGAAATCGTCGAGGTCCACCGGATCGAACTGCCCGAAGCCCTGCATCCAGACCGAGGCCGCGCGCAGGGCATCGGGGTCGAGCTTGCACCATTTCACGCGGCCGCGCTTTTCCTGCGTGATCAGCCCCGCCTCGGCCAGCACGGCGAGGTGCTTGGAGATCGCGGCGAGCGACATGGCGAAGGGTTCCGCGACATCGGTCACGGCCATGTCGTCTTCGAGGAGCATCGTCAGGATCGCGCGGCGGGTGGGGTCGGCCAGCGCCGCGAAGACGGGAGAGAGGGCATCGGTCATCCCCGCACCCTGACCGCAGGGCGGCGAACCGTCAACCGGACGGTTGAACATCGCGGCGCGCCGCACCGCGGCAGGCAGGGGCCGCGGCGATCTGTCCGCTATGCGGGAACAGTATGCATTTCAATGGGTTGTCCATGATCCGCCGCGGGATTTCGCGGCTTGACTCGGGCAGACCCCCCCACTAGGTTCCGCCCGACTGCCGAAAGGGCAACTCCCGATGGCCGACGACCCCGACAAGACCCGTCTGCATGCGCTGGAACAGCGGATCGCGAAGGCGAAGGGCGGGGGCAGGGCGGCTTCGGGGAGCGGACCGATCGGCAAGGGATTTTCGCAGGGCGAAGCGGCCTGGCGGATGGTGATCGAGCTTGTGACCGGCATGATGATCGGTCTGGGCTTCGGTTACGGGCTGGACCATGTGTTCGGCACGGCACCCATCTTCCTGATCGTGTTCGTCCTGCTCGGCTTCGCGGCGGGCATCCGTGTGATGCTCGGCACGGCGGCCCAGATGGCGAAACAGGCAGAGCCCGCGGGCCCTGCACAGGAAGGGAAAGACGGACGTGGCGACGGAAGCTGAAGGCGGCTTTGCAATCCACCCGATGGACCAGTTCATCGTCAAACCCCTGTTTGGCGGCGAGCATATCGAGTGGTACACGATCACCAACGTCACGCTCTGGCTGGGCCTTGCGGTTCTGGCCATCGTCGCGCTGATGGTTCTGGGCACGCGCGGCCGCGCCATCATCCCGTCGCGCAGCCAGTCGATGGCCGAGGTGGTCTACGGCTTCATCCACAACATGGTCGAGGATGTGACGGGCCATGACGGGGTGAAGTACTTCCCCTATGTCATGACGCTGTTCCTCTTCGTGCTGTTCGCCAACCTGCTGGGCCTGATCCCCGGCAGCTTCACCACCACGAGCCATGTGGCCGTGACCGTGACGCTCGCGCTGCTGGTGTTCTTCGGCGTGACGATCCTCGGCCTTGTCCGCAAGGGCCCCGCCTTCCTTGCGATGTTCTGGGTGTCCTCGGCGCCCCTCGCGCTGCGTCCGATCCTCGCGATCATCGAAGTGATTTCCTACTTCGTGCGCCCCGTGTCGCACTCTGTCCGTCTGGCCGGCAACATGCTGGCCGGTCACGCCGTCATCAAGGTCTTTGCGGGCTTTGCGTCGATGGCCGTGATCTCGCCCGTCGCCATCGGCGCGGTGACGGCTGTCTATGCGCTCGAACTGCTGGTCTCGGTGGTTCAGGCCTATGTCTTCACCATCCTGACCTGCGTCTATCTGAAGGACGCGGTGGGCGACGCCCACCACTGACCGGTCCGGACCCTATCCCAGCCATTCCAACCAAGGAGTATCCATCATGGAAGGCGAAGTCGCTCAACTGGCTCTCATGGGCAAATACATCGGCGCTGGCCTCGCGGCCATCGGCCTCGGCGGCGCCGGCATCGGCGTGGGCAACATCGCCGGCAACTTCCTTGCCGGTGCGCTGCGCAACCCGTCGGCGGCCCCCTCGCAGACCGCCAACCTGTTCGTCGGCATCGCCTTTGCCGAAGCTCTGGGCATCTTCTCGTTCCTGATCGCCCTGCTGCTGATGTTCGCCGTCTGATCCTGACGGACCACAGCTTTCGGCCGGAGGGGCGATGCTTGCCCGTCCGGCCTGATCTTTAGGTCTCAGGAGACAGAACATGGCGACCGAAGCCCATGATGCGGCAGCGGCGGCCGGCCACGGCGGCGGCGCCGTCGGCATGCCCCAACTCGACGTTTCGACCTGGCCGAACCAGATCTTCTGGCTTCTGGTCACGCTGACCGTCATCTATTTCGTGCTGACGCGCGTCGCGCTGCCCCGCATCGGGGCGGTTCTGGCCGAACGCCGTGGCAGCATCACCAACGACCTGACCGCAGCGGAAGAGCTGAAGCAGAAGGCGGTGGAGGCCGAGCGCGCCTATAACGACGCGCTGGCCAAGGCGCGCAGCGAAGCCGCCAAGATCGTCGCCGAGGCGCGGGCCGAGATCCAGAAGGATCTGGATGCCGCGACCGCCAAGGCGGATGCCGAAATCTCGGCCAAGGCCGCCGAATCGGAAGCCCGCATCGCGGACATCCGCGCCGGCGCGCTGGAAGCCGTGACCGAGGTGGCCAAGGACACCGCGAAGGAACTGGTCGCTGCCCTTGGCGGCAAGGCCGATGCCCGCAGCGTGACCGCGGCTGTCACCGCGCGGATGAAGGGGTAAGGCCATGAAGACGCTGTCCGCCATTCTGGCCCCCGCCCTGATGCTGGCTGCCTCGCCCGCGCTGGCGGCGGGCAAGGGTCCGTTCTTCTCGCTCCAGAACTCCAACTTCGTGGTTCTGATCGCCTTCCTCGTCTTCATCGGCATCCTGCTTTACGCCAAGGTGCCGGGCCGTATCGCGGGGATGCTGGATGCCCGCGCCGCGCAGATCAAGGCCGACCTCGAAGAGGCCCGCACCCTGCGCGAGGAAGCCAAGGCGCTGCTGTCTTCCTACGAGAAGAAGCAGAAGGAAGTGCAGGAACAGGCCGAGCGCATCGTCACCGCCGCCAAGGACGAGGCGATGGCCGCTGCCGCACAGGCCAAGGCCGATCTGAAAGTGTCGATCGCGCGCCGTCTGGCCGCGGCCGAAGAGCAGATCGCCGCCGCCGAATCCGGCGCGATCCGTGAAGTGCGCGAGCGTGCCATCGCGGTCGCGGTCGCGGCGGCGGGGGACGTGCTGGCCAAGCAGATGACCGCCGAAGGGGCAGCCGCCTCGATCGATGCGGCCATTGCGCAGGTGGATGCCAAGCTGCACTGACGCATGCCGTTCAGGACATCGAAAGGACCCGGGTCGCTGATCCGGGTCTTTTTCTTTGTCCTTATGCCCCGCGGCGCAGGGTTTCGTGTTCCAGCCGCTGGCGGGCGACCTCTTCGTTGCGGTCGGACCTGATCTGGTCCACCAGCGCGGCTTCGACATAGCCAAGATGCGCATCGACCGCGGAACGGGCAGCGGCGGGGTCGCGGGCCTGAAGCGCGGTGTTGATCGCGCGGTGTTGGTCAAGAAGCATGTCGCGGGTCGTGCGCGCCTTGAACATCATCTGGCGATTGTAGAACACGCCCTGCCGAAGCAGATCGAACATCGACCGCATCATGTGCAGCATCAGCACGTTGTGGCTGGCCTCGATGATGGCCAGATGGAATTCGGCATCCAGCGCGGCCTCGTCCGTGGGGTCGCGCTTCTGGTGGGCGACTTCCATCTTGGCATAGATCGCGGCGATGACGGCAAGATCGGTGTCCGATGCCAGCCGCGCCGCGCGCTCGGCCGCCAGCCCCTCCATGTCGCGCCGGAAGGCGAGGTAGTCGAAGACCGCCTCCTCGTGCTTGGCGAACAGGTCCACCAGCGCGGGGGAAAAGGCCGAGCCGAGCACATCGGCCACGAAGATGCCCGCATTCGGACGGGCAAGAAGCAGGCCGCGCGCCTGCAATTCGGCCACCGCCTCGCGCAGCGAGGGGCGCGAGACCCCCATCTTCTCGGACAGTTCGCGTTCGGCCGGCAGGCGTTCGCCCGGACGCAGGATGCCGCGCAGGATCAGCAGTTCGATCTGGCGGACCACGCTGTGCGACAGCTTTTCGGGCTGGATTTTCTGGAACGGCATCGGGCCCCGCCACGCGCGAAAGGATTGGTCGGAAACTATGACCAATCCCCGCCCGCCACAACGGAAAAGGCCGGGCGCGGGGCCCGGCCTTCGTCTCGCGGTGGTGGCGCGGTCAGCGCGTCGGGCGGATGATGATCTCGACCCGGCGGTTCATCGCGCGGCCGGCTTCCGAAGCGTTCGAGGCGACGGGCATATCCTCGCCGCGGCCATAGGCGGCGACGCGGTTCGACGGCACGCCCGAGGCGCGCAGCACCTCGGCCACGGATACCGCGCGGCGTTGCGACAGGTCCTGATTGTAGGCGGCCGATCCGGTGTTGTCGGTATGGCCGATCACCTCGATCCGGCTGTTGGGATAGCGGTTCAGGTTCGCGCCCACCGATTGCAGGTCGCGGATCAGGTCGGGGCGCAGGGCGGCGCTGTCGATGGAGAACAGCACATCCTGCGGCATGTTGACGATCAGGTAGTCGCCCATGTTCGTCACGGTGAAGGACGGGTTGATCGCCCGCAGTTCCGCCGCCTGCTGGTCCAGCGTGGCACCGATCGCCCCGCCGAGGGCCGCACCGATG
>JBEEOG010000306.1:0-11319 GCA_041191745.1 Pseudomonadota bacterium
CGAGGATATTTGGACGAAGAGGAAGCAGCAGAAGGTCCAGCACCTGCCGGGAGGCACGGCCAAGCCGGCAGGCGCCTTCCCCTTCGACGGTCATCGGCGTCCCCGCCTGTACCGTGACCCCAGCCTGCCCGCGCAAGGTAAAGAAACCGTTAGCTGCCTTCCTCTTCGTCCAAATATCCTCGGGGGGTGAGCCGCGCGCCCTGCGCGGCGAGGGGGGCAGAAGGCCCCCCTTTGCCACGGCCGGATTTTCACGCCTTCGTGAAGTTTTTCCATCCCGCCCCCTTGAATCGGCGGGTTGCATGTCCAACTCCTGCAAGCGGGCCGGGCCCCTCTGACGCGCGTGCATTCTTGCATGCCGCCATGTCGGACCGCATCGAGTGCGCTCGATGTCATGCCCGGACGCTTTCGGATGACCTCTCGGCGTAATGTTGTGTCTACAGAGAGGACATCAGGGAATGGAACTCCTGCTCATGCTGTGGTTGGGCAAGCCGCTTTGGATGTGGCTGCTTTTCATCACGATCGTCATCGCCCTTCTGGCCTTCGACCTGGGCGTCCTGCACAAGGACGACCACGAGATCGAGGTGGCCGAAAGCCTGAAGCTTTCCGCCATGTACATCGCGCTGGGACTTGGCTTTTCGGCCTTCGTCTGGTGGCAGATCTCGGCCGAGGCGACGGCGCAGTATCTGACGGCCTTCGTGGTGGAAAAGACGCTGGCGATGGACAACGTCTTTGTCATCGCGCTGATCTTCACCTTCTTTGCCATCCCCCGCAAATACCAGCACCGCGTGCTGTTCTGGGGCATCCTCGGCGTGATCGTGCTGCGCGGCATCATGATCGGGCTGGGCGCCACGATCGTCGCGAACTATTCTTGGGTGCTCTACGTCTTTGCCGTCTTCCTGATCTTCACGGGCATCAAGATGCTCTTCGTCAAGGAGGGCGACCACGACCTGAGCCAGAACAAGGTGGTGCAGTTCATGCGCCGCAAGTTCAACGTGACGGACGAGCTGCACGGCCACGACTTCTTCGTGAAGAAGCCGCATCCGACGACGGGCAAGCTGACGCGCTATGCGACGCCGCTCTTCCTTGCGCTGATCCTGATCGAGATCGCGGACCTCGTCTTCGCCGTGGACTCGGTGCCTGCCGTGTTCACGATCACGACGGACCCGTTCATCGTCTATACCTCGAACATCTTCGCCATCCTCGGCCTGCGGGCGCTCTACTTCGCCTTGGCCGCGATCCTGCACCGCTTCGCCTATCTGAAATACGCGCTGTCGATCCTTCTGGTCTTCATCGGCTCGAAGATCTTCATCGCCGACGCGATGGGCTGGGAGAAGTTCCCGCCGGCATGGTCGCTGGGCATCACCTTCGCGATCCTCGGCGCCGGTGTCGCCGTGTCGCTGTGGAAGACCCGCGGCGATGGCAACGGCGGTTCGGGCGTGGCGGCGAAGCCCGCCGAATAAGACGGACCAGACCGACTGGAAACGCCCGGGCCCTGCGCCCGGGCGTTTTCGTTTCAGCCCTTCACCATGCCGCGCAGTTCGTAGACCAGACGCAGCGCCTCCATCGGCGTCATCTCGTCGGGATGCACGTCGCGCAGCTTTGCCTCCACCGCGCTTTCCTTCGGTGCAGCCTTCGGCGGCGGGGGCGCGCTTGCGGCGGCCGAGAACAGCGGCAGGTCGTCGATCAGCGCCTTGGGCCGCGCGCCGCCCTGCCGTTCGCCGCTCTCCAGCGCCTCGAGCACGACCTTGGCGCGGTCCACCACCGACTGGGGCAGGCCCGCCAGACGCGCGACCTGCACACCGTAGGACCGGTCGGCGGCACCCTTCTTCACCTCGTGCAGGAAGATGACCTCGCCGTCCCATTCCTTGACGGTGACGGTGGCATTCTCCACCCCCGCCAGCTTGCCGGCCAGCGCCGTCATCTCGTGGTAATGCGTGGCAAAGAGCGCGCGGCAGCGGTTCGCCCCGTGCAGATGTTCCAGCGTGGCCCAGGCGATGGACAGGCCGTCATAGGTGGCCGTCCCCCGCCCGATTTCATCAAGGATCACCAGCGCGCGATCGTCGGCCTGATTGAGGATGGCGGCGGTTTCCACCATTTCCACCATGAAGGTGGACCGCCCCCGCGCCAGATCGTCCGCCGCCCCCACGCGGCTGAACAGCTGGCTGACGATGCCGATGCGCGCGGATGTGGCAGGCACATAGCTGCCCGCCTGCGCCAGCAGCGCGATCAGCGCGTTCTGCCGCAGGAAGGTGGATTTGCCCGCCATGTTTGGCCCCGTCAGCAGCCAGATGGCGGGCGTTTCGCCATCGGTCAGGGCGCAGTCATTGGCGACGAAGGGCCCCGCCCCCTGCTGCCGCAGCGCGCGTTCCACCACCGGATGCCGCCCGCCCGTGACGGCGAAGGCGCGGCTGTCGTCCACCTGCGGTTCGCACCAGCCGTCTTCCGCCGCAAGGTCGGCCCAAGCGGCGGTCAGGTCCACCTCGGCCAGGGCCCGCGCGGCGGCGCCCACCTCGCCCGCGCACTCGAGCACCGCCTGACGCAGGGCGTCGAAATGCTTCTTCTCGATTTCCAGCGCATGGGCACCCGCGTTCAGGATGCGGGTCTCCATCTCGGACAGTTCCACCGTCGTGAAGCGCACCTGACCGGCGGTCGTCTGACGGTGGATGAAGCGTTCGGACAAAGGCGGCGACAGCATCCGTTCGGCATGGGTCGCGGTGGTTTCGATGAAATAGCCCAGCACGTTGTTGTGCTTGATCTTCAGGCTGTTGATCCCCGTCTCGGCGATGAAGCCGGCCTGCATCGCGGCGATCACGGCGCGGCCTTCGTCGCGCAGGCGGCGGGCCTCGTCCAGTTCGGGGTCGAAGCCCGGGGCGATGAAGCCGCCGTCACGGGCCAGAAGCGGCGGCTCTGCCACCAGCGCCTGATCCAGAAGGTCGGCCAAGGCGTCATGCCCCACCAGTGCGCGCGCGGCTTCGGCCAGCAGGGGCGGGGCAGAGCCCAGCCTTTCCGCCACCACGCCCGCCTGTGACAGCCCCGCGCGGATCGCCGTCAGGTCGCGCGGCCCGCCCCGATCGAGCGCAAGGCGCGACAGCGCGCGGTCCATGTCCGGCACGCGGCGCAGGTCGGCGCGCAGCGCGCCGCGCAGGGGCTGATCCTCCAGCAGGAACCGCACCGCCGCCAGCCGCCCGTGGATCGTGGCCAGATCGCGCGAGGGCGCGGCGATGCGCCGTTCCAGAAGCCGCGCCCCCGGCGCCGTCACCGTCCGGTCAACCGCCGCCAGAAGCGACCCGTCCCGCCCGCCCGACAGGGCCTGCACCAGTTCCAGATTGCGCCGTGTCGCGGCGTCGATCTGCATCGACCCGCCCGCGGCCTCGCGCACCGGCGGGCGCAGCAGCGGCAGCTTCCCCCGCTGCGTCAGGTCGAGGTAATCGACCAGCGCGCCCATCGCCGACAGTTCCGCACGGTCGAACGTGCCGAAACTGTCCAGCGTGCCGACCCCGAACAGATCGCACAGCCGCTTTTCCGCCGACGCGCTGTCGAACGACCCGCGCGACAGGGGCGTGACCGCCGCGCCAAGGTCTTCGATCACGGGGGCAAGGTCGCGCTCGCGCGTCTCGCTTACCAGCACCTCGCGCGGGGACAGGCGGGCCAGTTCGGGCCCCAGCCGCGCGGGCGGGCAGGGCATCACGCGCAACTCGCCCGTGGAAATGTCGGCCCAGGCCAGCGCGGCCTCGTCCCGCACCTCGGCATGGGCGGCAAGGAAATTGTGCCGCCGCGCTTCTAGCAGCGCATCCTCGGTCAGCGTGCCGGGGGTGACAAGGCGCACCACATCGCGCCGCACCACCGCTTTCGACCCGCGCTTCTTCGCCTCGGCGGGGTCTTCCAGCTGTTCGGCGATGGCCACGCGAAATCCCTTGCGGATCAGCGTCAGCAGATAGCCTTCCGCCGCATGGACCGGCACGCCGCACATGGCGATGGGTTCGCCCAAGTGGAAACCCCGCTTCGTCAGCGCGATGTCCAGCGCCTCGGCCGCGGCCACGGCATCGTCGAAGAACATCTCGTAGAAGTCGCCCATCCGGTAGAACAGCAGCGCCCCCGCATTCTGCGCCTTGATCTCCAGATACTGCGCCATCATCGGCGTGACGGTGTCGTCGCTCATCGGTCCCCCTGTCGCGGGCACGACCCTACGCGACCACCCATGCGGCGAAAAGACTGGAATGATACCTAGGCAGGCCCGCCGCGCGGCGCTAAACCCGCAAGGCTTGCAGACAGGATGGCCCCCTGATGACCAAATCGAAGATCACCCCCGAAGAGGCGCTTGCCTATCACCTCGAACCGCGCCCCGGGAAATACGACATCGTCGCCTCGACCCCGATGGCGACACAGCGCGACCTGTCGCTGGCCTATTCGCCCGGCGTGGCGGTGCCCGTGCAGGCCATCGCGGACAATCCCGCCACCGCCTATGACTACACGGTCAAGGGCAACATGGTCGCCGTGATCTCGAACGGCACGGCGATCCTCGGCATGGGCAACCTCGGCGCGCTGGCGTCGAAGCCGGTGATGGAAGGCAAGGCGGTGCTCTTCAAGCGCTTTGCCGACGTGAACGCCATCGACATCGAGCTTGATACCGAAGACCCCGACGAGATCATCAAGGCCGTGTCGCTGATGGGCCCCACCTTCGGGGGCATCAACCTCGAAGACATCAAGGCGCCCGAATGCTTCATCATCGAGCAGCGCCTGAAAGAGATCATGGATATCCCCGTCTTCCATGACGACCAGCACGGCACGGCGGTGATCTGCGCCGCGGGCCTGATCAACGCGCTGGAGATGACGGGAAAGAACATCCGCGACGTGAAGATCGTCCTGAACGGCGCGGGGGCTGCGGGCATCGCCTGTCTGGAACTGCTGAAGTCGATGGGCGCGCGCCACGACAACTGCATCATGTGCGACACCAAGGGCGTCATCTACCAGGGCCGGACCGAGGGGATGAACCAGTGGAAATCGGCCCATGCGGTCAAGACCGACCTTCGCACTCTGGAAGAGGCGATGGCGGGTGCCGACGTCTTCCTCGGCGTGTCGGCCAAGGGTGCGGTGACGCAGGACATGGTGAAAAGCATGGCCGACAATCCGGTCATCTTCGCCATGGCCAACCCCGACCCCGAAATCACGCCGGAAGAAGCCCACGCCGTGCGCCCCGATGCGATCGTGGCCACGGGCCGGTCGGATTACCCCAATCAGGTGAACAACGTCCTCGGCTTTCCCTACCTGTTCCGCGGCGCGCTCGACATCCACGCCCGCGCGATCAATGACGAGATGAAGATCGCCTGCGCCAAGGCGCTGGCCGCGCTGGCGCGCGAGGATGTGCCGGACGAGGTGGCGATGGCCTATGGCCGCAAGCTTTCCTTCGGGCGCGACTACATCATCCCCACCCCCTTCGATCCGCGGCTGATCTACGTGATCCCGCCCGCCGTGGCCAAGGCCGGCATGGATACCGGCGTCGCCCGCCGTCCGATCATCGACCTGAAGTCCTACGAGCGCGGCCTGAAGGCGCGGATGGACCCGACGGCGTCGATCCTCGAAGGCATCCACGCCCGCGCGCGCGGCGCGCAGGCCCGCATGATCTTTGCCGAAGGCGACGACCCGCGCGTGCTGCGCGCCGCCGTGGCCTATCAGCGCGCGGGGCTTGGCAAGGCGCTGGTCGTGGGCCGCGACGCCGACGTGCGCGAAAAGCTGGAAACGGCAGGCCTTGCCGATGCCGTGCGCGAGCTGGAGGTGGTGAACGCCGCCAACACGCGGCATCTGGAAACCTACAAGGACTTCCTCTACGGCCGACTGCAGCGTGACGGGTTCGACCGTCACGACATCCACCGCCTTGCCGCGCGCGACCGGCATGTCTTTGCCGCCCTGATGCTGCAACATGGCCATGGCGATGCGCTGGTGACGGGGGCCACGCGCAAATCGGCCCATGTGCTGCAACTGATCAACCACGTCTTCGACGCCCGCCCGCAGGATGGCGCGGTCGGCGTGACGGCGCTTCTGCACAAGGGGCGGATCGTCCTGATCGCCGACACGCTGGTGCATGAATGGCCGGACGAGAACGACCTTGCCACCATCGCCACGAAAGCGGCGGGCGTGGCGCGCGACCTCGGGCTGGAACCGCGCGTGGCCTTCGTCTCCTTCTCGACCTTCGGCTATCCGGTGTCGGAACGCGCGACCAAGATGCACCGCGCGCCGATGATCCTCGACGCCCGCAAGGTGGATTTCGAGTATGAGGGCGAGATGACCGTGGACGTCGCCCTGAACCCCGAGGTGATGGCGAATTACCCCTTCTGTCGCCTGACGGGGCCTGCCAACATCCTCGTCGTGCCTGCCCGCCATTCGGCCTCCATCTCGGTCAAGCTGATGCAGGAAATGGCGGGGGCCACGGTGATCGGCCCGATCCTGACGGGGGTGAAGAAGCCGATCCAGATCTGCTCCACCAACTCCACCGTGAACGACATCCTGAACATGTCGGTCATGGCGGCGGTCAAGGCCTGAGCACCCCCTTCCCCTTGCCGCGGCGCTTGTCTAGCGTCGCGGCAAGATCAGGAGGGGCCAGATGACCGATCACGTATCCACCCACGCCGCCGAGGAAGACGCCCGCAACGAGGCGATCCTCATCTACGTGAACGGCCGCATCCTGCCCAAGGCGCAGGCGGTCGTGTCGGTCTATGATTCGGGCTTCATGCTGGGCGACGGCGTGTGGGAGGGCATCCGCCTCTACAACGGACGCTGGGCCTTCATCGACGAACACATGGACCGCCTGTATGAGGCCGCAAAGGCCATCGACCTCGACATCGGCATGACGCCCGCGCAGATGATCGACGCGGTCCATGAAACGCAACGGGCGAACGGCATGACCACCGATGCCCATTGCCGCCTGATGGTCACGCGCGGGGTCAAGACGCGCCCCTTCCAGAACCCGCGCCTCAGCCAGCAGGGCCCGACGGTGGCGATCATCATGGAACATTCCAGGCCCAAGATCCCGCGCCCCATCACGCTGGCCACCGTCCCCCACCTGCGCGGCCTGCCGATGACACAGGACCCCAAGCTGAACTCGCACAGCAAGCTCAACTGCATCCTCGCCTGCATCGCCGCGCAAAAGGCCGGCGCGGACGAGGCGCTGATGCTCGATGTCCACGGCTTCGTGAACACCACCAATGCCTGCAACTTCTTCATCGTCCGCAAGGGCGAGGTCTGGACCAGCACGGGCGACTACTGCATGAACGGGATCACGCGGGGCAAGGTGATCGACCTCTGCCGCGCGAACGGCATCCCCGTTTACGAACGCAACTTCTCCCTCGTCGACACCTATGGCGCGGAAGAGGCCTTCCTGACCGGCACCTTCGGCGCGCAGACGCCCGTGGGCATCATCGACGGCCGCACCATCGGCACCGGCCAGATGGGCCCCGTCACCGCCCGCCTGCGCGATCTCTACAAGGCGCTCGTCGCCGCCTGATCCCCTTCATCTGTTCCCAAATATCCCACGGGGGGCGCGGGGGGTGTGAAACCCCCCGCTCCCGCCGCCAGCCAAAGGCACAAGCCATGTCAGAACCCACCCGCATCGCCATGTGGTCCGGCCCACGGAACCTCTCGACCGCGATGATGTATGCCTTTGCCGCGCGGGGCGATGCGGCGGTCTGGGACGAACCCTTCTACGCCGCCTATCTGAAAGCGACGGGCATCGACCACCCGATGCGCGACCGGATCATCGCCGCCCATGACGCCGATCCCGAAAGCGTCGCCGCCGCCTGCACGGGGGCCGTGTCGGAGGGCAAGGCGATCTTCTACCAGAAGCACATGACGCTGCACATGATCCCCGCCTTCGACCGCGGCTTCATGCGCGACCTGACCAATGTCTTCCTGATCCGCCACCCCGCGCGGGTGGTGGCAAGCTATTCCAGAAAGCGCGAGAACCCGACGCTTGCCGACATCGGCTTCGTCCAGCAGGCCGAACTGTTCGACGAAGTGGCCGCATGGTCGGGCAAGCCCCCCGTCGTGATCGACAGCGCCGATATCCGCGCCGACCCGCGCGGGGCGCTGTCGGCGCTTTGCGCCGCGCTGGGCATCGCTTTCACGGATGCGATGCTGCACTGGCCCGCGGGCCCCAAACCCTTTGACGGGGTCTGGGCCCCGCACTGGTACAATGCCGTCCACGCCTCCACCGGCTTTGACGAACCCGAAGGCGACCTGCCCGCGCTGACGGGGGATGCCGCCCGTCTGGTGGAACAGGCCCTGCCGCATTACGAACGCCTCGCGCGGTTTCGCATCGGGGCGCGGGGCGCCTGACGGGGCCACGATTTTTCTGCGAAAAATCAGGCCCAGACTTCGGAGCGTTCCGCAGGCGCGCCCCGAATTTTCGCAGAAAATTCGCCCGCCGTGAGCCAGGGCCGCAAGAGCGCCAGCGGATGCGCCCGAAGCGTCAGGCGCAGCGCCAGATAATCCTCGACCACCTCTTCGCCCGTGGTCATGGCGGCAAAGGCGACGGCGGGTTCCACGATCCCCTCGCCATCCATGTCGCCGGCAAACAGCGGCAGCGGGCTGTCCCCGCTCACCGCCCGCGCGGCCCAGAGCGCATCGCGCCGCGACAGGCCAAGTGCGGCGAAGCAATCGGCCTCGGCCAGCCGCGCCAGCGTGGCCGTCTCTACCCCTGCACGGCGCCAGACATCCTCGACCGCCCTGTAGCCGTTCCCGCGCGCGGCGACGATCCAGTTCGCCTCCTCCTCGCCCATCCCCCTGATCTGGCGAAAGCCCAGCCGCAGCGCCAGCCCGCCCGTCCCGTCAGGCTCCATCGCATTGTCCCACTGGCTGGCATTGATGCAGGGGGGCCGCACCTCCACCCCATGCTCGCGCGCGTCGCGCACGATCTGGGCGGGGGCATAGAATCCCATCGGCTGGGAATTCAGCAGCGCGCAGGCGAAGATGCCGGGATGGTGGCGCTTCAGCCATGCGCTGGCATAGACCAAAAGCGCGAAACTCGCCGCATGGCTTTCGGGAAAGCCGTAGCTGCCGAAGCCTTCGATCTGGGCAAAGCAGCGTCGGGCAAAGTCGTCGTCATAGCCATTGGCCCGCATCCCGGCCAGAAAGCGGTCGTGGAACTCCGTCACGTTGCCATGCTTCTTGAAGGTTGCCAGCGCGCGGCGCAGGCGGTCGGCTTCCGTGGGCGTGAAGCCCGCGCCGATGATGGCGATCTGCATCGCCTGTTCCTGAAAGAGCGGCACCCCAAGCGTCTTGCCCAAGACCCGCCCCAGCGCGTCGGAGGGGAAGGTGACCACCTCTTCCCCGTTCCGGCGCCGCAGATAGGGATGGACCATGTCGCCCTGGATCGGGCCGGGCCGGATGATGGCGACCTGGATGACCAGATCGTAGAAGGTCCGTGGCCGCATGCGCGGCAGGAAGTTCATCTGCGCGCGGCTTTCGACCTGAAAGACCCCCAGACTGTCGGCACGGCACAGCATGTCATAGGTCGCCGGATCCTCGGACGGGATGGAGGCCAGCGAATGCCTGATGCCGTGATGCCGCTCCAAGAGGTCCAGCCCCTTGCGGATGCAGGACAGCATGCCCAGCGCAAGGATATCGACCTTCAGGATGCCGAGGCTGTCGATATCGTCCTTGTCCCACGGGATGACGGTGCGGTCCTCCATCGTCGCGTTCTCGATCGGCACCAGTTCATCGAGCCGCCCTTCGGTGATGATGAAGCCGCCGACATGCTGGCTCAGGTGGCGGGGAAAGCCCTGTATCTCGTCGATCAGGCGCAGGGTCAGCTCCAGCCTGCGGTCGGACGGGTCCAGCCCGATCTCGCGCAGCCGCGCCTCCGTGATCTGCCCCGGCCCGCCCCAGCCCCAGATCTGCGACGACAGCGCCGCGAGCGTATCCTCGGTCAGGCCCATGGCCGCGCCCACCTCGCGCACCGCGCGCTTGCCGCGGTAGTGGATCACGGTCGCACACAGCCCCGCGCGGTGGCGGCCGTAGCGGTCGTAGATGTGCTGGATCACCTCTTCCCGCCGTTCGTGTTCGAAATCCACGTCGATGTCGGGCGGTTCGTTGCGGGCCTCGCTCACGAAGCGTTCGAAGACCATCGTCCCGATCTCGGGGCTGACGGATGTGACGCCAAGGCAGTAGCACACCACCGAATTCGCCGCCGATCCGCGCCCCTGACACAGGATGCCACGGTCGCGGGCGAACTGGACGATGTCATGCACGGTCAGGAAATAGGGTTCATACCCCAGCTTGCCGATCAGGGCCAATTCGTGCCGCATCTGCGCCTGCACCCGTTCCGGCGCGCCCTGCGGATAGCGCCATGCCAGACCCGCCCATGACAGCCGCGCCAGCCGTTCCGCCGCCGTCTCGTTCCCCGTCACCTCGGACGGGTATTCGTAGCGCAACTCGTCAAGGCTGAAGGAGAGCCGCGCCGCGATCTCGCCGCTGCGATGGACTGCGCCTTCGTGGCCCGCGAAGATGCGTTCCATCTCGGCCGCGCCGCGCAGGCGCTGTTCGGCATGGGGCAGCGCGCGGCGGCCAAGGCGGTCCACCGTGCAGCCCAGCCGGATCGCGGCCAGCACATCCGCCAAGCGGCGGCGCGACCCGTGATGCATCATCGGCAGGGAGGAGGCGACCGTGGGCAGCCCGACCCCCGCCGCCAGCCGCGCCAGACGGTCGAAGCGGGCGGCATCCTGCCCGTCATAGCGCGGCGCCATCAGCAGGCTGCACTGGCCGGGAAAGGCCGCGGTCAGGCGGCGCAGCGTCCCCTCCCATGCCGCGCGCTGGCCGCGGGCGGGGGGATGCACCAGCATCTCTTGCCCCGCACCCCATTCCAGCAGATCGGCGGCATGCAGCTCGCAATTCCCCTTCGGCACCCGCCTGCGCCCCACGGTCAGCATCCGGCAAAGCCGCCCCCACGCCGCCCTGTCGCGCGGCAGCACGGTCACGGTGAAGCCATCCGCCAGCACGATCCGCGCGGCGGGGATCAGCCGGATCCGCGGCCCGCCGTCGCGCCCCAGTTCCCGCGCCCGCGTATGCGCCCGCACGATCCCCGCGACCGAATTCTCATCCGCCACCGCCAGCGCGGTCAGCCCCATCTCGGCGGCACGTTCCATCATCTCTTCGGGGTGCGAGGCCCCGAAGAGGAAGGTGAAGTTGGTGGTGGCAGAAAGTTCGACGAACATGGGGGACTCAGGGCGCGGCAGACAGGAACATTATAGGAACATTTCTGCCAAAGGGGAGTCCCGCAACCCCCTCACCTGACCACGCTGCCCCCTCACCCTACCCTCTCCCCCGAGG
>JBEEOG010000307.1:0-7251 GCA_041191745.1 Pseudomonadota bacterium
GGCGATCCTCGGCACGCTGGGGGCCGAAGGGGTGGCGCGCGCGATCACGCTGGGCGACCAGCGGGCCATCCAGTCCGCGCCCGGTGTGGGGCCGAAACTGGCGCAGCGCGTGATCCTCGAACTGAAATCGAAGGCCCCCGCCGTCATGGCAATGGGGGCAAGCCTGCACGCCACGGCCACGGCGGATGAGGACGTGATCGAAACCGCACCCGCGCCTGCTGCGAAAAGGCCCGCCAAACCCGCCGCCCCCAGCGCCGCGCAGACCCGCGCCGCGGCCTCGGCCGATGCGCTGTCGGCGCTGGCGAACCTCGGCTACGGTCCGGCGGATGCGGCGCAGGCGGTGGCGACCGTCGCTGCCGACCAGCCCGAGGCGGATGCGGCCACGATGATCCGCGCCGCGCTGAAACTGCTGGCCCCCAAGGCGTAACCGATGGAACCCGATCCCACGCTCCGCCCCGACCGCCTGCCCGAAGACACCGACCGCGCGCTGCGCCCGCAGGCGCTGGAGGACTTCGTGGGTCAGGCCGAGGCCCGCGCCAACCTGCGCGTCTTCATCGAAAGCGCGCGGATGCGGGGCGAGGCGATGGACCACACCCTGTTCCACGGCCCTCCCGGTCTGGGCAAGACGACGCTGGCGCAGATCATGGCGCGCGAACTGGGCGTGGGTTTCCGCATGACCTCGGGGCCCGTGCTGGCCAAGCCGGGCGATCTGGCGGCGATCCTGACCAACCTCGAACCGCGCGACGTGCTGTTCATCGACGAGATCCACCGTCTGTCCCCGGTGGTGGAGGAGGTGCTCTACCCCGCGATGGAGGATTTCGCGCTCGATCTGGTGATCGGCGAGGGGCCCGCCGCGCGCACGGTGCGGATCGACCTGCAACCCTTCACGCTGGTGGGGGCGACGACGCGGCTTGGCCTGCTGACAACCCCCCTGCGCGACCGTTTCGGCATCCCGACGCGCCTGCAATTCTACACGGAAGCCGAGCTTGACCTGATCGTGGCCCGCGGCGCGCGGCTTCTGGGGATAGAGGCCGATCCCGACGGCACGTTCGAAATCGCCCGCCGTGCGCGCGGCACGCCCCGCGTGGCGGGGCGGCTTTTGCGCCGCGTGGTGGATTTCGTGCTGGTCGAAGGCAATGGCCGTCTGACCAAGGCCATCGCCGACCGCGCGCTGACGCGGCTGGGGGTCGATCACCTCGGCCTTGACGGGGCGGACCGGCGCTATCTGCTGCTTTTGGCCGAAAACTACGGCGGCGGGCCGGTGGGGGTGGAAACCATCGCCGCCGCCCTGTCCGAGGCGCGCGATGCCATCGAAGAGGTGATCGAGCCCTATCTTCTGCAACAGGGCCTGATCCAGCGCACCCCGCGGGGGCGGATGCTGGCCGCAAGGGCGTGGCGGCACCTCGGCCTCGAAGCGCCGCGGCCGGTGGGGCAGGGTGATCTGTTCGACGGCTAGCGGCGGCTACTCGGGCGCTTTCGCCGCGTCGGTCAGCGACCGCAGCCACGGCAGCACCTCGGCCAGACGCGAGGATGCGGCGACCGCGCTCTGCCCGCCCGCCAGTTCCACGACCACGTCGCGCCCCTTGCGGCTGTAGCCCCGCACCGCGGGGGCCGCGACCCAGACCGAGCGGTGGATCAGGCGGCCCAGCCCGTCGGGCAGTTCGGCGATGCGGTCGGCCAGCGGGCCGGGGATCGTCTCGCGCCCCGTGACGGTGACGAGCTGGACCGAATTCCCCCGCGCCTCGAGCATCACGAGGGCGCCTTCGGCGATCTCGCGTCCGGCCAGCGTCAGGCGTCTTGCTTCGGCCGCTGCGGGGTAGACAAGGCTGACGAGGTCCGCCCTGTCGTGCGGGTCGGCTTGCAGCGCGCAGATGCAGATGATCGCCCCCGTGGCGACAAGGCCGACCGCCGTCCACAGCAGCGTCAGCTTCACGATCTGGCCCAGCGTGGCCGCAAGGCTGCCGTGCCATCCGCCGGCGAGGGCGAAGACCACGATCTCGATGCAGGCACCGGCCAGTGCCGCCAGCGCGACGGGCGGTGCAAGGTCGAAGGGTGCCGCGCGCCCCTGCGGATGGCTGCGGAACAGCCACGCCACCCAGCCCAGAGTCAGCACCGCCATCAGCGCGGGAATGGCGGCATTGGCAACCAGCGTCGCCGGCTGATACGACCCCGCCCGCGCCAGAACGACCCCCAGCACCAGCATCGCCACCGTGGGCAGAACCGACCGCAGCGCCGTGCGCGACAGGTCGGCCCTGTTGGCCCGCACCGAACACAGGCGGAACAGGGTGAAGCGGAGGTCGGCGTCGGTCCGGTCTGTCTGGGCGCTGACATTCATACACCTTGCCTACCCTTCCGATGGCGGCATGGCCATTATCCTTTGGAGTAGGAAAACGGGATGTTGAGCATCGGGACGCGGGCCTGTAGGCATCCGGCACATTCGGCAGGACGGGGGGGCCCGATGCAGGCAGAGGATATCGCGCGTCTGTTCACGCGGCAGGACGGGGCCTATCTGTGCGCGCGCTGGGGCAGGCCGCTGGTTCCGGTGGTCTTCGGAGTGGATGACGCCACGCTTGCCGTCTTCAAGGGCGCGTTCGAGGCCGTGGTCACGCTGGCCCGCCACCGCATGGCCGAAACCGACCCCGAACTGGGCGCGAACCTGATGGTCTTCGTCTTCCGCGACTGGGCCGAACTGCCCGAGGTGCCGAACCTCGACCGTCTGGTGCCGGACCTGCATCCGCTCTGCGCGCGGCTGGCGGCGGCGGGGGCGAACCAGTACCGCATCTTCCGCTTCGATCCCGACGGGGGGATCAAGGCGGCCTTCGTCTTCCTCAGGATGGACGAACACCTGTCCGATGTTCCGGCCGAGACGCTGGCCCTGTCGCAGGCGGTGCAGACGGTCCTTCTGTGGTCCGACACGGCCTTTGCCGATGCCTCGCCCCTCGCGCTGGCGGGGGGCAGGGTGATGCTGCGGCCCGAGATCGCGCTTCTGATCCGCGCGGCCTATGATCCCGTCCTGCCCGTAACGGGCACCGACCCGAGCCATGCCCTGCGCCTTTTCGCCCGCCTGACCCCGCCAAGCTGACGCAACGCCCGTTCCCGCCACGGGTTGGCCGCCCCGCCGCAAGGCAAGGGGGGCGGGGATGGGGCAGGGTTCGGGAAGCGGGGCAGGCAGGGGGCGGCGCGACTGGGGGGCGGTCCTGCGGCGCCTTTGCCGCGCCTGTCGCGGTCCTGTCGCGGTCCTGCCGTGGCTCCAGCTGCCGGTGAGCGTCATCCTGATCGGTGCCGAACTGGACGCAAGGACAGAGGATCGCCCCCACCCCCCCCATCGGCTGCCTGAGATGCCCGTCGCGCTGCGTGCCCGCAGGCCCCCTTGCGCGGCTGGCCCCGCACGGCTAGGGCGCGGGGGCCGGAGGTGCCGCCATGTCCCACAGCTTTCCCGTCCGTGTGTATTACGAAGATACCGACCTTGCCGGCATCGTCTATTACGCGAATTACCTGAAATTCATCGAACGCGGCCGCAGCGAATTCGTGCGGGCGCGCGGGATCGACCAGACCCGCCTGCGCGAGGGGACGGGGATCGTCTTCGCCGTCCGCCGGGTGGAGGCCGATTACCTTGCGCCCGCGCGGTTCGACGATCTGCTCGACGTGACCACGGCGCTGGTCGAGACGGGCGGGGCGCGGATCGTGCTGGATCAGGCGGTGTGCCGCGGCGGGCGCGTCCTCTTTGCGGCGCGCGTGACGCTGGTCTGCCTTGGCGCGGACGGGCGGGCGGCGCGGCTGCCGGCCGATGTACGCGCCGCGCTCGGCGGCGGGCCGGGCTGACGGCGCGCCCTTTCCCCGACGGAAGCAGGCTTTGCCCCCTCCGGATGGCGGCCCGCCGCCACCCTTGACGAGGATGTGTTGGCATTCCCCTTTGAATCCGGGTAGAATCACCCCTAAAGGAGCCGCCGCAGAACAGGACGGCCCGAAAAAAGAGCAGGCGTAATGGAAACGGAAACCCTCGCGGCGGCGCAGGAGCTGGATTTTTCAGTTCTGGCGCTCTTCATGAAAGCGACCCTCACCAACAAGCTGGTGCTGCTGACCCTTCTGGGCATGAGCTTCTGGTCATGGGCCATCATCATCCAGCGCGTGATGACCTACCGTCGCGCGCGCGAGGAAGCGGCGGTCTTCGACCGCGCCTTCTGGTCGGGCGAACCGCTGGACGAGCTGTTCGAAAAGATCGGCCCCAATCCCGAAGGCGCGTCGGAACGCATCTTCGCCGCCGGCATGATGGAATGGCGGCGCAGCCACCGTCAGGACGGCGGGCTGATCGCGGGGGCGCAGGCGCGCATCGACCGCGCCATGGATGTGGCCATCGCGCGCGAGCAGGAGTTCCTCTCCAAGGGTCTGGGCTTCCTTGCCACCACCGGCTCCACCGCGCCCTTCATCGGGCTGTTCGGCACGGTCTGGGGGATCAAGCACAGCTTCGAGCAGATCGCCATCAGCCAGAACACCAACCTCGCCGTCGTGGCCCCGGGCATCGCCGAGGCGCTTCTGGCCACGGCCATCGGCCTTGTCGCGGCCATTCCGGCGGTCGTGGCCTACAACAAGCTGAACACCGACAGCGAGCGCATCCTTGGCGGCTATGACAGCTTCGCCGACGAATTCTCGACCATCCTGTCGCGCCAGCTGGACGCCTGACCGATGGGGGCGGGGGTTGCGAAAAAGGGTGGCGGCGGCGGTCGCGGCAAGCGGGGGCGGCGCGGCGGCGGCGCGGTGATGGCCGACATCAACGTCACGCCCTTCATCGACGTGATGCTGGTGCTTCTGATCATCTTCATGGTCGCGGCACCGATGCTGACCGTGGGCGTTCCCGTGCAGCTGCCCGAAACGGCGGCCAACGCATTGCCTACCGAACAGGAAGAGCCCCTGACGATCACCATGACCGCAGACGGCAGGCTTCTGATCCAGACGACCGAGACGCCCGAGGCCGACCTCATTCCCAAGCTGACCGCCATCGCGGCGGAACGCACGTCGAAGAAGGTCTTTCTCAGGGCGGATGGCGCGATCCCCTATGAACGGGTCGCGCAGGTGATGGGCGCGCTCAACGCGGGCGGGTTCAACGAGATCGGACTTGTGACCGATGCACAGGGGCCGACGATGGGCGGCTCCGGCGGCTAAGGACGGCGGACGGGTGGAAAACAGGACCGGCACCATCGTATCTGGCGCGTTGCACGCCGGGGTGCTTCTCTGGGTGATCCTCGGGGACTGGCTTCTGTCGGCCGACGATCTGCCGCCGGTCGAGATCGCCGAAGTCTCGATCATGTCCTCGTCCGAGTTCGAGGCGCTGCAGGCATCCGCCGTGCCCTCCGAACCCGCGCCGTCGGAAACCCCGCCGGAAGAGACGCCGCCCGAACCGGCCCAGCCCGAACAGCCCCAGCCCGAACCGCCCGCCGCCGCGCCCGAGCCGGTCGAGGTGACCGAACCCCTGCCCGAGGAACTGCCGCAAGAGGCCGTCCCCCAGCCGCTGGAAACGCCGGACCCCGTCGCCCCGATCGCCGAGGTCGAGCAGCCCATTCCCGTGCCCCTGTCGGACGCGCGCCCGATGCCGCGCCCCATCGACCGCGTGGCCGCCGTTCCGGTGGACAGCCCCACCGACGCGCCCGAAATTGCCGATGTCCCGACGCCCGAGGTGTCCGACGAACCCGCCCCCGACGCCCAGATCGTCGAGGAGGAACAGCCCGAAGCCGCGCCCGAGGAAGCCACGACCCAGATCGTGACCGAAGCGGTCGAGACCGAGGAAGAGGCCCCCCAACTGGCCCCCACGGCCAGCCTGCGCCCGCGCTCGCGCCCCGCCGCCCCCGCCGAAGAGCCGCAGGAACCCGAAGAAGACCCCGTCGCCGCCGCACTGGCCGAAGCGGCCGAGGACGCGCCCGCCGAGGACCCGCCCGAAGACCCGCCCGCCGATCCGGTCGAGGATGCGGTGGCCGATGCCGTCGCCGCCGCCGTGGCCGAAGCGGCAAGCGAGGCGACCGAAACCTCTTCTGCCAACGCCCCCGCCGCGGGCGCGACCAGCGGCCCGCCCCTGACCGGCGCGGAAGAGGATGGCATGCGCGTCGCGGTCGGCGCCTGCTGGAACATCGGGTCGCTGTCGATGGAGGCGATCCGCATCACCGTCGCGGTGGGCTTTGCCATCAATCCCGACGGCACGCCCGATCCCGCCTCGATCGAGATGCTGGAATACAGTGGCGGCGAGGGGGCGGCCGTCACGCAGGCCTTCGAGGCCGCCCGCCGCGCCATCATCATGTGCGGCGCGCGCGGCTTCCCGCTGCCGCCCGAGAAGTACGAGACGTGGAAGTACTTCATCATCGACTTCGACCCGAACGCGATGCGCCTGCGATGACGCGTCCCGCCCGCACCCTTTCCGGCACGCAATGCAGCCCGCCCGCGTTGTCGTGTCCCCTTCAACCCGCCGCTCGCGGCAACCATGTAACGGACTGACCCGAGGAGAATGAGGACAGGATGACGCCGTTCAGAAACCTCGCCCCCGTGATCGCTCTTGCGCTGGGCCTTGCCACGGCGCTGGCCGCCCTGCCGCAGATCGCCAGCGCCCAGAACGGGCCGCCGCGAATCCGCATCTCGGATCCGGTGATCGAACCGATGCCCATCGCCGTGCCCGATTTCGTGGCCGAAAACGCCGCTGGCGCGCAATTCGCGACCGAGATCACCCGCCTTGTCGCCGCCGACCTGTCGGGGACGGGGCTGTTCCGCGAAATCCCCGCCTCGGCCCATATCAGCCGGATCGGCAGCTTCGATGCGCCGGTGTCCTTCCCCGACTGGCAGGCGATCAACGCGCAGGCGCTGGTCGTGGGCGCGGTCAGCGCCTCGGGCGACCAGATCGTCGTGAAGTTCCGCCTCTTCGACGTCTTCAGCGGCCAGCAGATGGGCGAGGGGCTGCAATTCGCGGGCACCCCCGCCACTTGGCGGCGCATGGCGCACAAGGTGGCCGATGCCGTCTATAGCCGGATCACGGGCGAAGGCCCCTATTTCGACAGTCGCGTGGTCTTTGTCGCGGAAAGCGGGCCGAAGAACCAGCGCGTGAAGCGGCTGGCGGTGATGGATTACGACGGGGCGAATGTCAGCTATCTGACGGACGGGTCGTCCATCGTGCTGGCCCCTCGCTTCTCGCCCACGGGGGACCAGATCCTGTTCACCTCCTATGCCTCGGGCTTTCCGGCGATCTATCTGATGAACGCGGCCGACCTTTCGGTG
>JBEEOG010000308.1:0-27737 GCA_041191745.1 Pseudomonadota bacterium
GAAACGCTCTTCGCCGCCTTCCGCGCCACGGGTGCGGTTCCGGTCGAGGCCGACATCCTGCTGCCCGCCGAGACGCTTCTGGACCTCTATGGCGAGGATATCCGCGCCCGCGCCTATGTGACTGCCGATCCCCTGCGCGGCGAGATGATGCTGCGCCCCGACTTCACCGTGCCGGTGGTGCAGGCGCATATGTCCCACGGGGCCGAACCCGCCCGCTACTGCTATCTGGGCGAGGTCTTCCGCAAGCAGGACCATCTCGGCCCGCGCGCCAGCGAATACCTGCAGGTGGGATACGAACTCTTTGACCGCACCGCGCCGGAACAGGCGGATGCCGAGGTCTTTGCCCTTTTCGCCCGCCTGCTGGCCGATCTGTCGCTGCGCCCCGCCACGGGGGATATCGGCATCCTGATGGCCGCCGTGCGGGGGCTTTCGACGTCCGACCGCCGCAAGGCCGCGCTTCTGCGCCACCTCTGGCGGCCCCGCCGCTTCCGCGCGCTTCTCGACCGTTTCGCCGGACGTGCGCCTGTCCCGCAGGCGCGGGCGCGGTTGCTGGAGCGGCTGGCGGCGGACACGCCCGAGGCGCTGATCGCCGCCGCAGGCACCTTCACCGGCCTGCGCGGGCCGGACGAGATCGCCGCCCGTGCCGCCGCGCTGATCGAGGATGCCGCCACCGCCCCCATCGCGGCGCCGGAAGCGGCGCTGCTTTACGACCTTCTGTCGCTTCAGGCCCCCGCCCGTGCGGCGCTGGCGCATCTGCGGGGCATCACGCCCATGCTGCCCGCCATCGCCCCCGCCGTGGACCGCTTCGCCGCCCGCCTCGACGCGCTGGATGCGCGCGGGATCGACACCGTCACCCTGCCGTTCGAGGCCAGCCACGGACGCACCAGCCTTGAATATTACGATGGCTTCGTCTTCTCCTTCCACGCCGCCGACCCCGCCCTGCCCCCCGTGGCGAGCGGCGGGCGCTATGACGCGCTGACGGCGGTGCTGGGGCAGGGGCGGTCGATTCCGGCCGTGGGCGGGGTGATCCGGCCCGGCCTTGTGGCAGGGCTGAAGGGGGTCGCGTGATGCTGAAGATCGGCGTGCCCTCGAAGGGGCGGTTGCAGGAACAGACCTTCGGCTGGTTCGGCGCGCGCGGCGTGACCATGCGCCAGACGGGCAATGACCGCGAATATTCCGGCGCGGTGGATGGCATCGACGGGGTGGAGCTTGTGCTTCTGAGCGCGGGCGAGATTCCGCGCGAACTGTCGGCGGGGCGCATCCATCTGGGCGTCACGGGCACCGACCTGATCCGCGACAAACTGGCCGACTGGGACCGGCAGGTGACCTCGCTGTCCCCGCTGGGCTTCGGCCATGCCGACCTGATCATCGCCGTGCCGGTGGCATGGATCGACGTGGATACGCTTGACGACCTCGACGCCGCTGCCGCGGCCTTTCGCGCGGCGCACGGGTTCCGCCTGCGGATCGCCACGAAATACCACCGTCTGGTGCGCGATTTCCTGACCGCGAACGGGGTGGCGGATTACCAGCTGGTTGACAGCCAGGGCGCGACCGAGGGCACGATCCGCAACCTGACGGCGGAAGCCGTGGCCGACATCACCTCCAGCGGCGAGACGCTGCGCGCGAACCACCTGAAGATCCTGTCCGACGGGATGATCCTGCAAAGTCAGGCGGAACTCTTCCTGTCGCATCAGGCGGAGTGGGACGCGGGCGCGCGGGCGGTGCTGGCGCGGCTGGCAGGGCAGCTCGGGGTCGCGGCCCCCGCCCTGTGACGGGGACGAATTTCTGCGAAATTCGTCGCAGGCGATTTTCCTGCGAAAAATCGCGGATGACCCGATCCTTCGCAGAAAACGGCGTCCCTTACCGCAGCCCGATCTCGGCCAGCGCCTGCGCCAACGACGGGGGCAGGGCGTCGTCCTTCTCGCGCCCCTTGGGCAGGTCACGGGGGCTTTCGGCGGGGTCGAGGTAGCGCCAGCCCTGGAAGGGGCGGCGGGGCGCCGCCTCGGTCCGGATGATGTCGGCATCGAGAATCAGGGCGCAGCGTTCCACCCCGTCGCCCCCCGCCACGCGCTCCAGCCCGACGATCCGCTGGCGGGCCATGACCGCCCCCTTGATCACCCAGTAGAGCGATCCGCCGGACAGCACCTCGGCCTCGCGTTTGGGCCACATGCGGGTGACATGCACGGCGCGGCCCTTGGGCCAGTGGGGCGCGTTCTGGGCCTGCCAACGGGCCAGATCCTCGATGCTGTCCGCACCGACGCAGAGTTTCAGGATGTTGACGAATCCGGCCATGATCACGCTCCGAGGGGAGGCATATCCTAAACGGATGATGAACCGCGGCAAGGGCGGCAAACGCTTTGACGCAGGCGGCGGGCGGGCCTATCTTGTGTGCTTCCCGAACCGAAACCGCAAGACCAAGGAGTGTCCATGTCCCGATTCGCCGCCCCCATCGCCGAGCAGATCTGGGATATGAAGTACCGCCTGAAGGAGGCGGACGGCACGCCCGTCGATGGCACGGTCGAGGATACGTGGCGCCGCATCGCGCGTTCGCTGGCCGAGGTCGAGAAGGACCCCGCCAAGTGGGAGGCGCGGTTCTACGACGCACTCGACGGGTTCAAGTACCTGCCTGCGGGCCGCATCACGGCGGGCGCGGGCACGGGGCGGTCGGTGACGCTCTTCAACTGCTTCGTCATGGGCACGGTGCCCGACAACATGGGCGGCATCTTCGACGCGCTGAAGGAAGCCGCGCTGACCATGCAGCAGGGCGGCGGCATCGGCTATGATTTCAGCACCATCCGCCCGCGCGGGGCCGAGGTGAAGGGCGTGGCCGCCGATGCGAGTGGCCCGCTGTCCTTCATGGATGTCTGGGATGCGATGTGCCGCACCATCATGTCGGCGGGCAGCCGCCGGGGCGCGATGATGGCCACGATGCGCTGCGACCATCCGGACGTTGAGGCGTTCATCGAGGCCAAGAAGGACCCCGCCCGCCTGCGGATGTTCAACCTGTCTGTCCTTGTGACGGATGCCTTCATGGACGCGGTCAAGGCCGATGGCCCGTGGGAACTTGTCTTCGATGGCAAGGTCTACAAGACGGTGCAGGCCCGCGACCTGTGGAACCGCATCATGCGCAACACCTATGATTTCGCCGAGCCGGGCGTGATCTTCATCGACCGCATCAACGCGATGAACAACCTCGCCTATTGCGAGACGATCGCCGCGACCAACCCCTGCGGCGAACAGCCCCTGCCGCCCTATGGCGCCTGCCTGCTGGGGTCGATCAACATGGCCACGCTGGTGACGGGGGCCTTCACCCCCGCCGCGCGGATGGACGAGGCCGCGCTGGACGATCTGGTGCGCGTGGCCGTGCGGATGATGGACAATGTGGTGGACGCCAGCCGCTTCCCCCTGCCGCAGCAGGCCGAAGAGGCGCGGAACAAGCGCCGGATCGGGCTGGGCGTCACGGGGCTTGCCGATGCACTTTTGATGCTGGGGCTGCGCTACGGATCGGAAGCGGCGGCGCGGCAGACGGAAGCATGGATGCACGCCATCGCGCGGTCGTCCTACCTCGCCTCGGTCGATCTGGCGAAGGAGAAGGGGGCCTTCCCGCTGTTCGATGCCGAGAAGTATCTGGCGTCGGGTTCCCTGCGGCACATGGATGACGACGTGAAGGACGCGATCCGCACCCACGGCATCCGCAACGCGCTGCTCACCTCCATCGCGCCGACGGGCACGATCAGCCTTTATGCGGGCAATGTCTCGTCCGGGATCGAACCCGTCTTTGCCTATGCCTATACCCGCAAGGTGCTGCAGAAGGATGGCAGCCGGACCGAGGAAGAGGTGGTGGATTACGCCGTCCGCCTGTGGCGCGAAAAGAACGGCGATGCGCCGCTGCCCGATTACTTCGTGAATGCGCAGACCCTGCCCCCGCTCGATCACGTGCGGATGCAGGCGGCGGCGCAGAAATGGATCGACTCGTCGATTTCGAAGACCATCAACTGCCCCGAGGATATCAGCTTCGACGACTTCAAGGAGGTCTACATGGCCGCCTGGGATCAGGGCTGCAAGGGCTGCACGACCTATCGCCCGAATGACGTGACGGGGTCGGTGCTGTCGGTGTCGGAAAAATCCGACAAGACCCCGTCGGAAGCCCCCGCCACCGTGCGCCCCGCGCAGGACGGGGCCGAGGTGGTGTATCTGTCCGAACCGCTGGACCGCCCCGCGGCGCTGGAAGGTGCGACCTACAAGCTGAAATGGCCGGGGTCGGAACATGCGCTTTACATCACGGTCAACGACATCGTCATCGCGGGCCACCGCCGCCCGTTCGAGGTCTTCATCAACTCCAAGAACATGGAGCATTTCGCCTGGACCGTCGCGCTGACGCGGATGGTCAGCGCGGTGTTCCGGCGCGGGGGCGACATCTCCTTCGTGGTCGAGGAGTTGAAGGCCGTCTTCGACCCGCGCGGCGGGGCGTGGATGGATGGCCGCTACATCCCGTCGATCCTTGCCGCCATCGGCGGCGTGATCGAACGCCACCTGATCGAGATCGGCTTCATCGCGGGCGAAGGGCTGGGCCTGAAATCCGACCCGCAGGCCGAGGTGGTGGCCATCGGCGCGCCCAAGGGCAAGGCCTGTTCCTCATGCGGCAGCTACGACATGCGGATGGTCGAGGGCTGCATGACCTGCGCGAGCTGCGGCTATTCGAAATGCGGCTGACGCGCAGGGACGGGGTGGCTGCTGACCGGCAGCCGCCCCGCCCGCGCGGCCAGCGGCCTGCCCGCGGCGGGGGCGGTCAGGACAGCATGCCGCCGTCGCTGTCGTCGCCCGTCTCTTCCAGCAGGCGGTCGAAATCCGGCACGACGACGTGGCGCTTGCCCTGCAGTTCGATCACCCCGTCGCGCTTCAGCGCCGAAACCTGCCGGCTGACGGTTTCCAAGGTCAGGCCGAGGTAATCCGCCATCTCCTCGCGCGTCAGGGGCAGGTCGAAGACGGTGCTGCCCTTGGCCTGCTTCAGCTTCAGATGCGCGTCGCGCCGCGCGATGATCGCCAGCAGCGAGGCGATCTTCTCGCGCGCGGTCTTGCGGCCCAGAAGCAGCATCCATTCCCGCGCGGCATCCAGTTCGTCCAGTGTCATCTCGAGCAGGCGCTGCGCGATATGCGGGGTCGCGGACATCAACTCTTCGAACGGCTTCTTGCGGAAGCAGCACATCACGAGGTCGGTCGTCGCGGTCACGTCATAGGCCGCCGTCTGCCGTCCTGGACGGCCTACGAAATCCGATGGCAGAAGCAGGCCCACCATCTGGCGGCGGCCATCCTCCATCGTCTGGGTCAGCGTGGCGATGCCGGTGACGACCGAGGCCACGAAATCCATCCGGTCCCCCGACCAGATGACGGTCTGGCCCGCCTGATAGGACCGGTAATACTTGATCTGTTCAAGCTGCTGAAGCTCGTCAGTTTCGCAGCGCGCGCAGACGGCACGATGGCGGATGGGGCAGTCACCACAATTATGGGCAACCGTCTGGAGGTCATGCGGCGCCATGCCCGGCCTTTCGGTTTGATCTGCATCAAGGTGTAACCCTCGGCGTAGGCTAGGTTAACCGCATGACACATGAATCGCAACTCATGCGGCTCGGTCTTTTTGACGCGCGGGTCCCCCGATACACGAGCTATCCCACCGCCCCCCATTTCGGCGCGGGGGTGGGGCCGGCCCTGTTTTCGGACTGGATCGCCGCGATTCCGGAAGGGGCGGCCATCTCGCTTTACCTGCACGTGCCCTTCTGCCGCAGGCTGTGCTGGTTCTGCGCCTGCCGCACGCAGGGCACGTCGAGCGATGAACCCGTCCGCGCCTATGCCGAGACGCTGAAGGCCGAGATCCGGCTTCTGAAGGCGCTTCTGCCGCGCGGGGTGCATCTGTCGCGCCTGCATTGGGGCGGCGGCACGCCGACGCTTCTGCCGCCCGACATGATGCGGATGCTGGCCGACACGATCTTCGACGCCGTGCCGATGGGTGCGGGGGCGGAATTCAGCGTCGAGATCGACCCGAACGAGATCGACGAGGACCGGCTTGACGCGCTGGCCGCATCGGGGATGAACCGCGCCTCGATCGGGGTGCAGGATTTCGATCCCGACATCCAGAAGACGATCGGGCGCGAACAGGGATACGAGCTGACGAAGCGCGTGGCCGACATGATCCGCGCGCGGGGTGTGCACAGCCTGAATGCCGATATCCTTTACGGCCTGCCGCACCAGACGCAGGCGCGCATCGCGGATTCGGTGCAGAAGCTGCTGACGCTGTCGCCCGACCGCGTGGCGCTTTACGGCTATGCCCATGTCCCGTGGATGAGCCGCCGCCAGCAGATGATCCCGTCGGACGCGATGCCCACGCCGGAAGAACGCCTGCGCCTGTTCGACACCGCGCGGCAGCTGTTCACATGGGACGGCTATCAGGACATCGGCATCGACCATTTCGCGCGCCCCCAGGACGGCATGGCGGTGGCGGCGCGGGGCGGCACGCTCAGGCGGAATTTCCAGGGCTATACCGACGACACCGCGCCCGTGCTGGTGGGGCTGGGGGCGTCCTCCATCTCGCGCTTCCCGCAGGGTTACGCGCAGAACGCCTCGGGCACGTCGGACCATACGAAGGCGATCCGCGCGGGGGTGTTTTCCACCCATCGCGGCCATGTCTTTGCGGGCGAGGATGTCCTGCGCGCCCGCATGATCGAGGCGCTGATGTGCGATTTCCGCGTGGACAGGGCCGAGATGGTCCGCGACTTCGGCGCATCCCCCGCGCGGCTGGACCAGATGTTCCGCGACGCGGCGGCGGCCTTTCCGGGGATGGTCGAGGTCACGGCCGAGGGCTTTGCCATCCCGCCGCACGGCCGCCCGCTGACCCGCATGGTCGCCCGCGCCTTCGATGCCTATGACCAGAGCAAGGCCCAGCATTCGGCGGCGGTCTGACGAAGGAAAGCGGGGGGCTCGCCCCCCGCACCCCCGAGGATATTTGGGCAGAGAAAACAGGGCGCGAGCGGTCAGGTCCGCGGGCCGAGGCTTTCGACGAACGCCACCATCTTCGGCAGGCAGACCGTCTTGAGGTCATAGCGTTCGAGCACCGTCTTTCGCGCGGCGACCCGCAGCGGTGCGTATTTCGCGGGATCGGCCAGCGCGTCGGTCAGGGTCTGGCTCCAGCCTGCCACATCGAAGAAATCGACCAGAAGCCCGTTCTCGCCATGGCGGATCACCTCGCGCACCGGCGCGGTGTCGGAGCCGATGACCAGCGCGCCCGCGCCCA
Organism: Pseudomonadota bacterium; assembly: GCA_041191745.1. Classification (GTDB taxonomy): domain Bacteria; phylum Pseudomonadota; class Alphaproteobacteria; order Rhodobacterales; family Rhodobacteraceae; genus Paragemmobacter. The sequence goes on from JBEEOG010000308.1 coordinate 7,286, forward strand.
TCGCCTCCATCATCGACCAGGACAGGACGAAGGGATAGGTCAGATAGGCATGCGCGCGGCTGACCTGCATCAGGCTGACAAAGGTCGGATAGGGCACCTTGCCCATGAAATGCAGGCGCGACAGGTCGAGCCTGTCCTTCACCTCGGACAGGAAGATGTCCTTCCACTTGCCGTCCTTGGGGGCCTGCCCGTAGCTGACATCGTCCCCGCCCACGATCACCACCTGCGCGTCGGGGCGCGCGGCCATCACGTCGGGCAGGGCGCGCATGAAGCTGTGGTAGCCGCGATAGGGTTCGAGGTTGCGGTTGACGAAGGTCAGCACCTCGTCGCCCGCGCGGATCACGCGGCCATCGGGCAGCGTCACGCTGGCTGCGGGGTCGGGTTGCATCACCCCGCAATCGAAGCCGTCGAAGATCACCTCGATCATCCGGCGCAGCGCGGGGGGATAGGTGGAGGCCTGCCATTCCGTGGGCGACACGCCCGCATCGGCATGCAGCAGCGCCTGTCCCAGATGCGCCGTCCGCCCCTGCGCGATCATCACCTGATCGAAGGTCGGGGGCGAGAATTCGGGGTCGAAACCCACATCCGCCCCGCGCCCGCGATAGTAGAATTCGGCATAGACGATCAGCTTTGCCTCGGGCCAGACCTCTTTCAGGAACAGCGTCTCGCCCCAGCCGGAATGGCCGAAGATCACGTCGGGCACATAGCCGTGCTGTTCGCGCAGGCGCAGGCAGGCCCGCGCGACGGTCACGCCGCGATCCGACATGGTGGTGTAGTTGCGCCCCAGACGGGCCGTCGCAGGATCGACCTTGGGCGCGTCGTGGCGGTATTTCAGCGTCGGGATGCCGGACTGGCGGGTGTTGGCCGCATCCGTCAGCGCCCGCACCTCGTGCCCGCGGGCCGCGAGGGCGGGGGCAAGGTGCAGGAACTGTCCGGGAAAGTTCTGGTGGACCAGAAGGATTTTCACGCCCGCGCCCCGCCGAAGGCAGCTGCCATCAGCGTGCGGGTATAGTCGCTTTGCGGATCGCCGAAGACCGCCTCGCCCGTGCCCTGTTCCACCACATCACCGTTCCGCATCACCATCACCTTGTGCGCCAGCGCCTTCACCACCCGAAGGTCGTGGCTGATGAAGATATAGGCAAGCCCCCATTTGCGCTGGAGGCTGCGGAGAAGCTCCACGATCTGCACCTGCACCGTCATGTCGAGCGCGCTGGTCGGCTCGTCCAGCACCACGAGCTTGGGGCGCAGGATCATGGCGCGCGCGATGGCGATGCGCTGGCGCTGCCCGCCCGAGAATTCGTGCGGATAGCGCCCCATCGCGGCAGGGTCGAGCCCGACCTCGGCCATGATGTCGGCCACCATCCCCCGCCGATCGCGCCCGGGGTCGAGGCCGTGGACGCCCAGCCCTTCGGCGATGATCTCTTCCACCGTCATGCGGGGCGAGAGGCTGCCGTAGGGATCCTGGAACACCACCTGCATGTCGCGCCGGAGCGCCCTGAGCGCGCCGCCGTGGCGGTCGCGCAGGTCCTGCCCCAGAAAGACCACGGGGCCATCGGCGGGGGTCAGCCGCAGGATCGCCAGCGCCAGCGTCGTCTTGCCCGATCCGCTTTCGCCGACGATGCCCAGCGTCTCGCCCGCCCGCACCGACAGGGTGGCGTCGTTCACGGCCTTCACATGGCCCACGGTGCGGCGCAGAAGCCCCGCCTGAATGGGAAACCAGACGCGCAGGTTTTCGGTGCGGACGATTTCGGGCGCATCGGCGGGCACGGGTTCGGGCAGGCCCTTGGGTTCGGCCGCGATCAGCTTTTGCGTATAGGGGTGCTGCGGGTCGGCGAAGATCCGGGCCGTCGGGCCCTGTTCGACGATCTCGCCGTCCTTCATCACGCAGACGCGGTCGGCGATGCGCCGCACGATGCCAAGGTCATGGGTGATGAAAAGCAGGCTCAGGTTCTCGCGTGCCTTCAGATCGGCCAGCAGGTCGAGGATCTGCGCCTGTATGGTGACGTCGAGCGCGGTCGTCGGTTCGTCGGCGATCAGCAGTTCCGGCCCGTTGGCCAGCGCCATGGCGATCATCACGCGCTGGCGCTGCCCGCCCGACAACTGGTGCGGATAGGCGTTCAGGCGGCTTTCGGCATCGCGGATGCCGACCTTTTCCAGCAGGTCCAGCACCCGCGCCCGCGCGGCATCGCCCTTGATGCCCTGATGCAGCGCAAGGCTTTCGGCCAGTTGCCGTTCGATGGTGTGGAGCGGGTTGAGCGAGGTCATCGGCTCCTGGAAGATGAAGCTGATGTCGTTGCCCCTGATCTTTCGCAACGTCGATTCCGGCGTGCCGACCATCTGCGTCGCGCCATAGCGGACCGATCCCGTCACCTCGGCGCTGTCGGGCAGCAGGGCGACGGTGGACAGCGCCGTGACCGACTTGCCCGATCCGCTTTCGCCCACCAGCGCCACGGTTTCGCCCTTGCCCACGGTAAAGGACACATCGCGCACGGCATGGATCACCCGCCCGTCCTGCCGGAAGCGGATGTTCAGACCTTCGACGGACAGGACAGGCGCGGTCATCGGAAGGTCTTTCGCGGGTCGAAGGCATCGCGCACGCCTTCGAAGACGAAGACCAGCAGGCTGAGCATGATTGCAAAGGCGAAGAAGGCGGTGAAGGCCAGCCACGGGGCCTGCAGGTTCTGCTTGGCCTGCAACGTCAGCTCGCCAAGGCTGGGGGCCGATGCCGGCAGCCCGAAGCCGAGGAAGTCGAGCGAGGCGAGCGATCCGATGGCGCCCGTGATGATGAAGGGCAGCATGGTCAGGGTGGCCACCATCGCATTGGGCAGGACATGGCGGAACATGATCACGCCATCGGTCACGCCCAGCGCGCGGGCGGCGCGGACATATTCGAAATTCCGCGCGCGCAGGAATTCCGCGCGCACCACGCCCACCAGCGCCGTCCAGCCGAACAGGACAGACAGCCCCACCAGCAGCCAGAAGTTCATCTGGAGGATCGCCGCCACGATGATGATGATGTAAAGGCTGGGTGTCGCGCCCCAGATCTCGATCACGCGCTGGAAGACCAGATCGGTGATCCCGCCGAAATAGCCCTGCACCGCCCCCGCCGCGATGCCGATGACGGAGGTCAGCACCGTCACGATCAGCGCGAAGCTGACCGACAGGCGGAAGCCGTAGATCACGCGGGCCAGCACGTCGCGGGCGGTGTCATCCGTGCCCAGCCAGTGGTTGGCATCCGGCGCGCTGGGGGCGGGGCCGTCCAGATCGTTGATCGTGTTGTAGCTGTAGGGGATCGGTGCCCAGAGGATCCAGCCCTGTTCGATGGGTTCGCCCAGCGCGGTGCCCTGTTCCGTCGCTTCGGCCAATATCCCTTCGGGATCGTCCCAGCAGGTTTCGGACCCGCCCGACATGATCAGGCACTGCACCTCGACGTCCTTGTATTTCGCCTCCGTCCGGAAATCGCCGCCAAAGGCGGTTTCGGGGTAGAAGCGCAGGAAGGGGGTGTGCAGCTCTCCGCGATAGCTGACCAGAAGGGGGCGGTCATTGGCCACCAGTTCCGCGCAGAGCGAGATGCCGTAGAGGATCGAAAAGATCACCAGCGCCCAATAGGCGCGGCGGTTGGCCTTGAAGTTCCGCCAGCGGCGCTGGTTCAGGGGGGAAAGGGCCACCGCTCACCGCCTCCGGTCGAAATCGATGCGGGGGTCGATCCAGACATACATCAGGTCCGAGATGATCCCCATGACCAGCCCCATCAGCCCGAAGAAGAAGAGCGTGCCGAAGATCACGGGATAGTCCCGCTCCACCGCCGCGCGGAAACCGAGCTGACCCAGCCCGTCGAGCGAGAAGATCGTCTCGATGATGAGCGAGCCGCCGAAGAAGACCGACACGAAGGCCGCCGGAAAGCCCGCGATCACGATCAGCATGGCGTTGCGGAAAACATGGCCGTAAAGCACCGCGCCTTCGGTCAGCCCCTTGGCGCGGGCGGTCATGACATATTGCTTCTTGATCTCGTCGAGGAAGCTGTTCTTGGTCAGCAGCGTCAGCGTGGCGAAGCTGGCGATGGTCGATGCGACCACGGGCAGGGTGATGTGCCATGCGTAATCGACCACCTTGCCCCACAGGCTCAGCTCCTCCCAGTTGTCGGAGGTCAGGCCGCGCAGGGGGAAGATCTTCCAGTAGGACCCGCCCGCGAACAGCACCAGCAGCAGGATGGCGAACAGGAAGCCGGGGATCGCGTAGCCCACGATGATCGCGCCCGATGTCCATGTGTCGAAGGGCGTGCCGTCGCGCACCGCCTTGCGGATGCCAAGCGGGATCGACACCAGATAGGCGATCAGCGTGGACCACAGGCCCAGCGTGATCGACACGGGCATCTTTTCAAGGACAAGGTCCACCACGTCGATCGACCGGAAATAGCTCTGGCCGAAATCGAACTGCAGGTAGTTGCCCATCATGATGAAGAAACGCTCCCATGTGGGGATCATCTCTTTCTCGCATTCGGGGGCGTCGATGCTGGGCGTGCCGGTGAAGCCTTCGTCGCAGACGAAGCGGGCGAAGCCGAACTGCACCTCGAGCTGGGCGAGGAATTGCGGCGGCAGGCCGCGCGCGCCGATATAGCCCTGATCCTCTTCGCCCGACATGCCCGCGTCGGCGGAACCGGCGATGGTTTCCAGCGCGTCGCCATCGCCTTCCAGCCGCGCGGCGACCTGTTCGATGGGGCCGCCCGGAACGAACTGGGTCAGGCCGAAGTTGATGACCATGATCCCGATCAGCGTCGGGATGATCAACAGAAGCCGCCGCAGGATATAGGCGCCCATCGAAAGCGTTGCCTTCCGGTTACTTGATCGCGCCAGCCGCTTTCAAGGCTTCGGCCTTTTCCGCGTTGAACCACCAGAAATCAAGCTCTCCCAGTGCGTAGGGCGGCAGGTTGGCGGGGCGGTCGTACATGTCGAGGTAGGACACCCAGTGCGTCGCCTTGTACCACTGCGGCACCCAGAAGCGTTCGGCGCGCAGCACGCGGTCCAGCGCCTTGGTGGCCACCGTCAGCTCGTCCATCGACTGCGCGGCCATCACCACGTCCACCATGCGGTCCACGGCGGGCGATTTCAGCCCCATCAGGTTGAAGGCCGACACATCCGCCGTTTCGGACCCGTAGAACTGCTTGAGTTCCGACCCCGAGATGTAGCCCGACCGCGCATTGCCCACGATGATGTCGAAATCATATTCCGGCGGGCGGGTGCGCGCCTCCATCTGCGCGTTGTCGATGCCGGTCAGAACCGCATCCACGCCCAGCGCCTTCAGGTTTTCGACATAGGGCACGATCACGCGGTCGAAGCTGGGCGAGTCGTTCAGGAATTCGACGCGCAGCACCTCGCCCGCCGCGTTGCGGCGCAGGCCGTCATCGCCGACCTGCCAGCCCGCCTCGTCCAGCAGGGCCGAGGCCGCGCGCAGGTTGGCGCGGTCAAGCTGGCGCTCGCCGCTTGCGGGCGCGGGAACGGGCGGATCGGTCAGGATCGACGCGGGCAGAAGCCCTTCGTCCACCAAGGGCTGCAAAAGCGCCACCTCTTCCGGCGCGGGCGCGCCGGCCGGTTCCAGCCACGAGTTTTCCCAGACGGAATCGATGCGGTCGTAAAGCCCGTAGAACAGCGTGGCGTTCGACCATTCGAAGTTGAACATCAGGCCCAGCGCCTCGCGCACGCGGGGGTCCTGGAACTTCTCGCGCCGCAGGTTGAACAGGAACGCCTGACCGCTGGCCTTGGCACCCGAGGGCACCTCTTCCTTCTTCACCCAGCCGTTCGCCAAGGCGGGAAAGTCGTAGCGCGTGGCCCATGTGATCGACGACGCCTCGGTGCGGAAGGTGTAGTCCCCGCCCTTGAACCCTTCGAAAGCCGCGTCGTAATCGGCGTAGTATTCGAAGCGGATGCGGTCGAAATTGCCGCGCCCGCGGTTGATCGGCAGGTCCGCGCCCCAGTAGTCGGGGTTGCGCTTGAAGGTGATCGACTTGCCCACCTCCATCGTGTCGAGCACGTATTGGCCGGTGCCGAGGAAGGGCGTCAGGCTGGATTTTTCAAGGTCCAGATTGTTCGCCTGGTAATGCGCCTTGGACAGGATCGGCAGCCCGCCCACATCGGCGGGCAGGTCCCGCGTCGGGAAGCCTGCCTTGAAGGTGAACTTGATCTGGTGGGGGCCCAGCACCTCGACCTTTTCCACCTGTTCGGCCAGCACGGTGCGGAAATCGGTCAGGCCCTTGGCAAGGAAGGTCTCGTAGGAAAACAGCACGTCATCCGCCGTCATCGGCGTGCCGTCCGAGAACCGCACCTCGGGGCGCAGGTTGAAGATCACCCACGACCGGTCGGCGGGGAATTCCATCGTCTCGCAGAGCAGGCAGTACGAGGTGCCGATCTCGTCCGCCGTGCCGGTCAGGATGGATTCGTAGGGGGCCGAGGACAGCACCGCCGCGCGGCCCTGCACGGAATAGGGGTTCAGGCTGTCGAACCCGCCAAAGGCCCATTGCGATATCTCGCCGCCCTTGGGCGCGTCGGGATTGACGTAGTCGAGGTGCTCGAAATCGGCGGGATATTTCGGCGGGTCGCCAAAGGTCGTGATGGCATGGCTGACCGTGGTGGCCCCGCCCTCTGCGCGGGCGGCAACCGCCCATCCCGCAAGCGTCAGCGCGACCATCCCCGCCGCCGCCCAGCGCAGAAGGTCCGCGCCGTCATGCCGAACCCGCGCCTTGGCCATTGCCCGCCGCCCTGCACCTGCCATTCCGATCTCCCCTGTGCGGCTGTCCCGCCGCCTTGACACAGATAGCCATGCTAATTCGCGGCCTGTCGAGGCCACAAGTTGCGTTTGTGTGAGATAGGCCCGCAGGCGGCGCGGAAAAGGGAAGGGCTGCCCGCGGCAATGCCGGGGCGGCCCGAAAATCCGGCAGATCGCGCGGAAGTTACGGCGTGGTGGTCGCCAGATAGGCGATCAGGTTGGCGCGGTCCTCGACCTTGGGCAGGCCGGCGAAGGACATCTTGGTGCCGGGCATGTAGCCCTTGGGGTCTTCGAGGAAGCCGTTCAGGTTCTCGGGCGACCAGACCTCGGCGGTCAGGGCGGCCAGCGCCTCGGAATAGGCGTAGCCGGCCGAGGTGCCCTTGTTCTTGTTCACGATGCCGTTCAGGTGCGGGCCGGTGATGTCGGCACCGTCCAGCTTGTGGCAGGACTTGCACTTGGCAAAGACCTTCTCGCCCGCGGCCGGATCGGCCGAGGCCATGATCGTGGCGAAATCGACTTCTACGGCCTCTTCGGCGGGGGCTTCCTCGGCACCGGTGTCGATGGTGTAGGCCTGCGCGATTTCCTCGCCCTCGCCATGACCCTTGGAGGGGCCGACATGATAGATCGATTCGCCGGCCCAGCCCACCAGCATAAACACCAGCAGCGAGCCGCAGACCGCACCCACAGTCTTGGTCATCGTCATCGTGTCGAACATGTCGCGCCTTCCCTTGGCCCTCGTTTGGCGCGCTATCTATCTGCTTCCCCCCACCGGTTTCAAGGTGTAGTAGCGCGACCAATCGCCCCGCAGGGGGGTAAAAAAGCGCGGAGTTCACCCGAAAATGACCGGCCGCATCGCATTCCAGGGCGAACTGGGGGCCTATTCGCATCAGGCCTGCGCGCAGGCGCGGCCCGGTTTCGAACCCGTCCCCTGCCAGACCTTCGAGGATGTGGTGGAACTGACCCGTTCGGGCGCGGTCGATCTTGGGATGCTCGCGGTCGAGAATTCCACCTATGGCCGCGTCGCCGATGTCCACAGCCTGCTGCCCAAGGCAGGGCTGCACATCGTGGACGAGGCGTTCGTGCGCGTGCATGTGAACCTGCTGGGCGTGCGCGGGGCAAGGCTGGAGCAGATCACGGAAGCGCATGGCCATGTGGTGATCCTGCCGCAATGCGCGGGGTTCCTGAAGGCCAACGGCATCAGGGGCCGCGTCAGCAGCGACAACGCCCGCGCCGCGCGCGAGGTGGCCGAGGCGGGCGATCCCGCCCGCGCCGCGCTGGCCAGCGAACTGGCCGCGGAAATCTACGGTCTGGACGTCGTCGCCCGCCATATCGAGGACCAGAAGAACAACACCACCCGCTTTCTGGTGATGTCGCGCACGCCCGACCACGCCCGCCGCGGCAAGGGCAAGATGGTGACGACCTTCACCTTCCGCGTCCGGAACATTCCGGCGGCGCTCTACAAGGCGCTGGGCGGGTTCGCCACCAACGGCGTGAACATGACCAAGCTGGAAAGCTACATGGTCGGCGGCAGCTTCACCGCGACGGAATTCTACGCCGATATCGAAGGCCATCCCGAAGACGGCAACGTGGCCCTCGCGCTGGAAGAGCTGCGCTACTTCACGTCGCAGGTGAACATCCTCGGCGTCTATCCCGCCGACCGCGAGCGGGGCTGATCAGCCCCGCAGCGATTCGATGTAGCGCGCCTCGATCAGGTCGGCGGCGTTCTTCAGGCGTGTCTCGTAGCGCTTCATCACCTTGCCGCGGGCCAGTTTCATCGACTGGATGAACAGCCGCGCCGCCAGCGTGCGGGGTTTCAGCTCGCTCTGCACGATGATGCGGCAGCGCTTGGCGGACAGTTCCACGATCTCGCAGTTGATCCCGAGGATGACCGAAGGCCCGTCCCCCGCGAAGGAGATCTGGTTCGGCCGGTCCAGCGCCGTCAGCTTCATGTGCAGCTGTCTTTCCCGCCCGCGCCAGCCGAAGCGGAGCATCCAGCTCATGCCGGGGCCGATGGTCTTTTGCTTGTCGGTGCGGTGGACATCCGCCCCCCGCCGCATCGCCGCGCGTTCCCAATAGTCGAAATCCGACAGCATGTCGAAAACGAATGCCGTGGGTGCCTGTATGTCCGTCCGTCCGCTGAGCTTCATCTTTACCTGCCCGATCACCCCTTACACGGTCGTGCACGCGCCGCTTTTATCCGTATCTGTGGCTAATCGAGCCTGTCGGCAAGCCAGTTCTCGATCAGGAAGTGCGCGATGGCCCCCTTGCGGGCGGGTTTTATCCGCGGATGCCGTCCGGCAAGGGCGGAAACCATCTCTTCCCGCGTGACCCAGACTGCGTCCTCCAGTTCCTCGGGGTCGATGCGGATGGTGTCGTCTAGCGCCTCGCCCGCGCAGCCCAGCATCAGCGATGCGGGGAAGGGCCATGGCTGGCTGGCCAGATAGCGGACAGGGCCGACGCGGATGCCCGTCTCTTCGAACACCTCGCGGCGGACGGCGGCCTCCATCGTCTCGCCCGGTTCGATGAAACCGGCGAGCAGGGAATACATCCCCTCGGGCCATGCCGCGTTGCGCCCGACGAGCAGCGCATTGCCGCGCGTCACCAGCATGATGACCACGGGGTCGGTGCGGGGGAAATGCTGCGCCCCGCAGGCCGTGCAGCCGCGCTGCCAGCCGCCGCGGCGCACCGCGGAGGGCTGGCCGCAGGCGGCGCAGAAGCCATGCGTCGCATGCCAGCCGAGGATCGCCCGCGCGGTGGCGGCCAGTTCCGCCTCGTCGCGCGACAGCAGCGTCATCACGCCCCGCAACTCGGCGAATGACCAGTCCGGCGGCAGGGCGGGATGGGTCTGGCGCGTGGGATCGAAGAAGGTGGCCCCCACCTCGGCCGCGCCGCCTTCGGGCTGCCAGCCCGAGATGTCCTGCGCGAAAAGGCCCGTGTCCCCGTCACGGCCCAGAAACACCGGCGCGTCCCGTGCGGCGGCAAGGACGGGGCTGCCCGCAGCGACCCATCCCAGCCGGTCCTCGCCCGCGATCAGGGGCTTGCCGCGCCAGACGGGCAGGATGCGCCCCGTGGCCAGCAATGCGGCCAGCGCCGCGTCATCGGCCCGCAAGTCCGCCGCGCGGTCGACATGTGCCCCCGCGAAGGTGACGGTTTCGGCGATACGCATGATGCCCCTTTCCGCCGCCCCGCACGGGCGGACCGCCCGCTTGATGCCACGGCGCGGCCCTGCGGGCAAACCCCGCCGTCACGCAAGCCGTCACGCCCGCCGCACGGCGGCGTTGCGGCCTGCGCCCCGCGGTGCTAACCCGCAAGGGCAGGCTGCCGGCAAAGGGCACAACGTGCAGGTGAGTGACGCCAACAGGCGAACGGGACGCGAAGGGGCGGCAGGGCTGGTCCGTCTTCGCCTGCTGGCGACGAGCGATCTGCACATGCACATCCTGCCATGGGATTACGCGCAGGGCCGCACGGCGCCCGATCGCGGTCTGGCCGCGCTGGCCACGCTGATCGCCGCCGCGCGGGCCGAGGTGCCCAACAGCCTGCTTCTGGACAACGGCGATTTCCTGCAGGGCAGCGCGCTGGGCGACCATCTGGCCGAGGCAGGTCTGCCCGAAGGCGCCACCCATCCGATGATCGCCGCGATGAACCACCTGCGCTATGACGCGGCAACGCTTGGCAACCACGAATTCAGCCACGGGCTGGCCTTCCTGCGCGCGGCCCTCGCGCGGGCGGAGTTTCCGCTTGTCGCCTCGAACCTGCTTCCGCTCGGGGCGGGCAACATCTTTGCCGAAGGCCCGCTGCCCGGCGTGGCCGATGGCCTGCTGCTCGAACAGGTGGTGACGGACGAGGCGGGGCAGCGTCACGATCTGACCATCGGCATCCTTGGCGTGATGCCGCCCCAGACGGCGATCTGGGAACGCGCGGCGCTGGCGGGTCTGGCCGATGTGGGCGACATCCCCGCCGCCGCCGCCCGCATGGCCGCGCAACTGCGCGCGGCGGGGGCGGATCTGGTGATCGCGCTTTGCCATTCGGGGATCGGCTTCGATCCGCCGGGCGAAGGGATGGAGAACGCCGCCCTGCCGCTGGCCGCCACCGACGGGATCGACGCCATCGTGGCGGGCCACGCGCATCTGGCCTTTCCCTCGCCCCGCCATCCCGCGGGCGAGGGGGTCGATGTCCTGCAGGGCACCATCGCGGGCAAGCCTGCGGTGATGCCCGGCTGTTTCGGGTCGCATCTGGGGGTGATCGACCTGCTGCTGGAGCATGAATTCGCGGCGGGCTGGCGCATCCTGTCGCATCGCAGCACGCTGCGGGCGGCGCAGGCCGCATCGGGCACCGGTCCGGCAACGGGGCCGACCCTGCCCGATCCGGCCATCCTGTCGCTGGCCACCCCCGCGCATCGGGCGACGCTCGGCTGGCTGGAACAGCCCGTGGGCTGGACCGACCGCCCGCTGTCCACCGCCTTTGCCATGGTCGCGCCGTGCGAGGCGCTGCGCCTCCTCGCCGCCGCCAAGGCGCGGCATGTGCGCGACCGGCTGCAGGGCACGCCGCACGCGCATCTGCCGGTGCTGGCCTCCTCGGCCCCGTTCCGCGCGGGGGGGCGGGGGGGGCCGTCGAACTTTACCCTGATCCAGCGCGGGCCGCTGTCCTTGCGGCATGTGCTGGACCTCTATCCCCACCCCAACACCATCGCCGCGCTGCGCCTGACGGGGGCAGAGCTGGTGGACTGGCTGGAACACGCGACGGGCGTCTTCCGCCGCATCCGCGCGGGCGGCAGGGCGCAGCTTCTGGTCGATCCCGATGTGCCGGGCTTCCAGTTCGACGTGATCCATGGCCTCGATTTCCGCATCGACCTGTCGCAACCCGCGCGCTTCGACCACAAGGGGCAGCTGGCCGATCCCGCCGCGCGCCGCATCACCCAGCTGACATGGCAGGGCGAGGCGATCCGCCCCGAGGCCGAGTTCATCCTTGCCACCAACAGCTACCGCGCGGGGGGCGGGGGCGGTTTCGCGGGCACCGGCCCCGGCCGGATCATCCTGTCCGAACCCGTCGCCGTGCGCGACATCCTGACCGAACATATCCGCACGCGCGGCACGGTCCTTCCGCCCGCGCGGGGAAGCTGGTCCTTCGTGCCCATGCCCGGCACCTCGGTCCAGTTCGCGACCTCGCCCGACGCGCGGCATTTCCTGCGCGATGCGGGCGATCTGGCGCTGGAGCAGGGAGAGTTGGACGAGGACGGATTCCTGACCTTCCGCCTGTCGCTGTGATCGGCTAACGCTTGCCCGCCTTGCCAGAGGGGGCCCTGCCCATGCGCGACACGATGTTCGACGCCGTCTTCTTCGACCTCGACGGAACGCTGATCGACACCGAAAGCCTTGCGCTGCGGTCGGGGATGCAGGCCTTTGCCGATTTCGGCCATGATGTCGGGGCAGAGTTCATGCATGGCCTTGTGGGCAAGGCCGAACCGCAGGCGGATGCCCTCATCCGCGCGGCCTTTCCGGCGCTGGACCATGCCGCCTTTTCCGCGCGCTGGCGTCAGGCCTTCCAGCACGCGCTCGAGACGGACATCCCCCTGAAGCCCGGCGTGACGGAGCTTCTGCCCGCCATCGCGCTGCCCAAGGCGCTCGTCACCTCGACCGGGCGCGAGGGGGCGCACTGGAAGCTGCGCCGCGCGGGGCTCGACCACCATTTCGCCACGGTCGTCACCTTCCACGACGTCGCCGCGCCGAAACCCGCGCCTGATCCCTATCTGCTGGCGGCGGAACGTCTGGGCGTGGACCCCGCCCGCTGCGTGGTGTTCGAGGACAGCGAGGTGGGTGCCGAGTCCGCCCATCGCGCGGGCTGTGTCGTGGTGCAGGTGCCCGACATGATCCCGAGCGGGGGGCGCTTCGCCCGCCATCTGGCGCAGGACCTGATGTCGGGCGCGCGGCTCGTGGGGCTGGTCTGACGGGTCAGAGCACCACCACCTGCGCCGGATCGAACAGGAAGGGCGCGACGATCCCGCAGGTATCGGCCAGCGGCAGCAGGCTGTCGGGCACCGCCATGCCGATCACGTCGCGCATGAACGCCGCCCGCGCCGCGCAGCGCGCCGCCACGGCGGGGAAGCGGGCCGCCAGATCGGCGCGCAGGGCGGCATCGGCGATGACATAGCCATCCTCCATCCGCGTCGATCCATAGACGGGATGGCCGGGGATCACATCCATCTGCATCGCCATGCCGCTGGCCAGCGCGATGTCCGACCCTTCGGCGATGGGCGAGGACAGCCATTCGTCCAGCCCGATCAGGTGGCCGGGGTTCAGATCGACATGGAACAGGTCATGGGGCAGCGCCGCGCGCATCCGCGACCAGACCTCGCCCCCCGCCACGCCGGGGCGCATCAGCGCGCACCAGTCCGACATGGCGGCGACATAGGGCTGCACGAAGGCGCCCAGATAGTCCCGCGCGGCGGCGGGCAGGTCCTCTGCCCCGCCGGCCAGCCATCCGGCACGGCAGATGTTCGCGCCCCAATGGCAGATGTTGAAGCTGACGGGCGCGCCGCGGTCCAGCCGCCGCCCCGCAGGCCCCGCCAGACCCTGCACCCCCGCGCCTGCGGCAAAGGTCACATGGCAGCCCAGCGGCAGGCCACCGATCCCCGCCGCCTCGACCGCCGCGAAATCGGTCATGCCGTCGCGCAGGGCAAAGACCATCCGCCTAAGCGCCGCCGCCGCCATGTGGTTGGCGAATTCCAGCCGCGCGATCTCGGCCGCGTCCACCCGCGCGCGCAGGCCGTGGGCGGGGTGCATCATCAGGGCGGTGGCGTTCTCGACCCCCTCTGCCAGCCGCCGCAGCGGATCGGCGACAAAGGCGGGCAGGTCCAGCGCGTGGGCGGGGTCGTCCACCTCGTCCGCGCCGAACCATTTCCAGCCGACCGCGCCGATCGTGCCGCGCGGCACCGTATCGGCAAGGATATCGGCCAGCCGCGCCGTCCCGCGTGGCTGCGACGGCAGCGAGAGCGTGGCGCAATGCACCACCCGCGCCACCCCCGCCCGCACGAGCGGCGTGTCCGCGGCATAGGGCAGACATTCGTTGCCCGCGACGATCACCGCATCCCCTGCCGTCAGGACGAGAAGCGCCTCTTCGAAGCGGGGATCGAAGCCCGTCAGCCAGTGGAGGTTCGCCGCATGCTCGCGGTCGCCATAGACGACCAGCGCGGCATAGCCCTGCCGTGCCGCCGCCGCCCGCGCCGCCGCGATGCGGCCCTGCAACTCGGCAAGGGCCGGCGGCGGCGGCACGTCGGGCGCGCCGTGATCCGGCCAGTCGATCCGCCGCAGCCCCGCCATGCCATCCCCTCCGTGCCGATCCCGCCGCCAGCCTAGCCCGCGCGGGGGCCGCCTGTCATCCGCTTGCGAATCCCGCCCGCCCCCCCTATATGCAGCGTCGAGAGGTTGGCGCGGGCGAGCGCCTCGCCAACCCGGTCAGGACCGGAAGGTAGCAGCCGTAACGAGCCCCGCTTGGGTCGTTGTCCAGCCTCTCACCCCGGTTTTCCCGTGCCTTGCCATGCGCCGCACCCCTGCCTGCAGGCGGGGCCCGGAAAATTTTTCGCCGAAAAATTTTCGCCGCCCCCTCCTGTCGCGGCAGCGCCCGCTGTTGCCGCCCCCCGTCGCGCCCACTAGACTGCCCCGCATGAACGGAGCGCCCATGTCCGACACGCCCGAAAAGGCCTATCAGGTCCTCGCCCGCAAATACCGGCCCGCCACCTTTGCCGATCTGATCGGGCAAGAGGCTATGGTTCGCACGCTGAAGAACGCCTTCGCCGCCGACCGCATCGCCCATGCCTTCGTGATGACGGGGGTGCGCGGGGTGGGCAAGACGACAACGGCGCGGATCATCGCCAAGGGGCTGAACTGCACGGGCCCCGACGGCACGGGCGGCCCCACGACCGAACCCTGCGGGGTCTGCGAACCCTGCCGCGCCATCGCCGAGGGGCGGCACGTGGACGTGATGGAGATGGACGCGGCCTCGCGCACCGGCGTGGGCGACATCCGCGAGATCATCGACAGCGTCCACTACCGCGCGGCCAGCGCGCGCTACAAGATCTACATCATCGACGAAGTGCACATGCTGTCGGTGAACGCCTTCAACGCGCTTCTCAAGACGCTGGAGGAACCGCCCGCCCATGTGAAGTTCATCTTCGCCACCACCGAAATCCGCAAGGTGCCCGTCACGGTCCTGTCGCGCTGCCAGCGGTTCGATCTGAAGCGGATCGAGCCCGAGGTGATGATGGCCCACCTGACCCGCATCGCGGCGGCGGAAGGCGCGCGCCTTGCCCCCGATGCGCTGGCCCTGATCACCCGCGCGGCGGAAGGGTCGGTCCGCGACGCCATGAGCCTGATGGATCAGGCCATCGCCCACGGCGCGGGCGAAACCAGCGCGGCGCAGGTGCGCGCGATGCTGGGCCTTGCCGACCGTGGCCGCGTGCTCGACCTGTTCGATCTGGTGATGACGGGCGATGCGGCGGGGGCGCTGTCGGAGCTTTCCGCGCAATATGCCGATGGCGCGGACCCGATGGCCGTGCTGCGCGATCTGGCCGAGATCACGCATTGGGTTTCGGTCATCAAGATCTCGCCCGCCTCGGCCGACGATCCGACGGTGCCGCCGGACGAACGGGCGCGGGGCCTCGACATGGCGGGAAAGCTGCCGATGCGGGTGCTGTCGCGCATGTGGCAGATGCTTCTCAAGGCGCTGGAAGAGGTGGCGCTGGCCCCGAACGCCATGATGGCGGCGGAAATGGCGGTGATCCGCCTGACCCATGTGGCCGACCTGCCCGATCCGGAAAGCCTGATCCGGCGGCTGCAATCCGGCCCCGCGCCGACCGCGCCCCTGCCCGGTGGCGCGCCTGCGGGCGGCGGCGGGGGCGGCGGCATGGTCCACGCGCCCAACGCGCGTTTCGCGCCGCAGGCCCCGATGCGCGGGCCGATGATGGCGGCGGCGACGGGCGGCGCGCAGGCGCTGGCCATGGCCGAGAGCCGGTTGCAGGTCTATGCCAGCTTCGACGCGGTGGTGGACCTGATCCGCGAGAAGCGCGACATGAAGCTCTTGTTCGAGGTGGAGTCCTGCCTGCGCCTTGCGAAATACGCGCCGGGGCGGATCGAATTCCAGCCCACGCCCGATGCCGCGCCCGATTTCGCCGCGCGTCTGGGTCAGCGGCTGCAGGGCTGGACAGGCGCGCGCTGGGCCGTGACCGTGGTCAGTGACGGCGGCGGCGCGACGCTGGCCGAGGAACGCGACCGCGACCGCATGGCTGCCGAGGCCGAGGCACGGCAGAACCCCGTGGTGCAGGCGGTGCTGGCCGCCTTTCCGGGGGCAAGGATCACCGACATCCGCACGCCCGAGGCGCTGGCCGCGCAGGCGCTGGCCGAGGCCCTGCCCGAGGTCGAGGATGAATGGGACCCGTTCGAGGATGGTTGAGGAGCCGGAAAGATGCTGAAGGGTTTGGGCGCGCTGGGCGATATGGCCGGCATGATGAAGAAGGCCCAGGAAATGCAGGCCAAGATGGCCGAGATGCAGGAGGCGATGGGCCGCACCGTCGTGATGGGCGAGGCGGGCGCGGGGCTGGTCAAGGCGCGCGTCACCGCGAAGGGAGAGGTCACGGGGCTGGACATCGACCCCTCGATCCTTGTCGCGTCCGAGAAAGAGGTGGTCGAGGATCTGATCCTTGCCGCGATCAAGGACGCGCAGGCCAAGGGCATGCAGAAGATGCAGGACGAGATGCGCCGCATGACCGAGGCGCTGGGCCTGCCTGCCGACATGAAGCTGCCGTTCTGACGACATGCCCGTGACCCGATGCCCGTGACACGATGCCCGTGACCCTATGAACGACGCCCCGCGCGAGATCGAGGCGCTGATCGACCTGATGGCGCGCCTGCCGGGGCTCGGGCCCCGGTCGGCCCGCCGTGCCGTCCTGATGCTTCTGAAGAAGCGGGCGCAGGTGATGGCCCCGCTCGCGCAGGCCATGGCGCAGGTGGCGCTGAACGCACGCGATTGCAGCATCTGCGGCAATATCGGCACCGCGGACATCTGCCCCGTCTGCGCCGACGACCGCCGCGCCACGGGCGAGATCTGCGTGGTCGAGGATGTCGCCGACCTGTGGGCGATGGAACGCGGTGGTGCCTTCAGGGGGCGCTACCATGTGCTGGGGGGCACGCTGTCGGCGCTGGATGGCGTGGGGCCGGACGCCTTGCGGATCCCCCGCCTTGTCGCCCGCGTGGCCGAGGAAGGGGTGACCGAGGTGATCCTTGCCCTCAACGCCACGGTCGATGGCCAGACCACCGCGCATTACATCGCCGACGCGCTGGCCCCTACGGGCGTGCAGCTGTCCTCGCTGGCGCAGGGCGTGCCGGTGGGGGGCGAGCTGGACTATCTGGACGACGGCACGATCGGGGCGGCCCTGCGCGCGCGCCGCCGCCTCTGATCAGACATCGACCGTGCGATACCACGGCGTCACCGCCGTCCAGATGTCACGATAGCTGCTGTCCGCCGCCGTGGCGGTGGTTTCGGGCGACAGGAGCAGGGGTTCGCCATCCTCCCAGTCGGCGGGCAGGCAGATGCCGCGCAACTCTTCCGCCGTCTGCAGCCCCTCGATCACGCGCAGCGTCTCGCGGATCGAACGGCCGAGGTTCACCGGATAGTCGAAGGCGATCCGCAGCCGCAGCATCGGGTCGATCACCAGCGACGTGCGGATCGCCTGCCCTGTCCTGTCCTTCGCCGCGCCGATGCCGATGGCGGCCAGAAGCGTGCCGTCAGGGTCCTCGATCTGCGGAAAGCCCAGCGACAGGCCGAAGGCGTTGGTGATGGAATGGGCCCAGGCCGACTGGAAATGCAGCGCGTAATTGGCGATGCAGAGGTTGCGTACCCCCAGCGCGTCGAAATCCTTGCGGTGGCGGGCGATGCCCATCAGTTCCGACGTGCCGACAGGGTGGAAGGGTTCGGGCTGGGTAAAGACATGCGTCCAGTGCCCCGCCGCCCAGTCATGCAGGCGGAAGGGGCCCGCCGTGCTGTTGGCGGTGAAATCCGGCACCACATCGCCCAGCGTCAGCGGGGCAGGGGCAGGGCGGGCGGGCTGCGGGGCCGCCGCGCCGGCCGGCCGCAGGAAGACCTCGGCAGGGGTGTCGAAGGCGTCCTCTCCGGCCAGTGTCGGGGGGCGGTCGGATAGCAGCACGGGGCTTCGCATGGCACCTCTCCTTCGTTACCAGACAGATAACGGTGGGGATGCGGCCCATGATAGGCAAACGGCGGTAGGGGACCCGTCCGTAAGCGAGCGGCCCTGCCGCGAAACCCTGTCGCGCGCAATCCGCTCGCGGGACGGTCAGCGCGACAGCCCGCCTGCCAGATCGGGCATGTCCAGCGCGGCAAAGCCGTAATGGCGCAGCCAGCGCAGATCGCTTTCAAAGAAGGCGCGCAGGTCGGGGATGCCGTATTTGAGCATCGCCAGACGGTCGATCCCCATGCCGAAGGCAAAGCCCTGCCATTCGTTCGGGTCCACGCCCGCCGCCGCCAGCACCTTGGGGTGCATCATGCCCGAGCCGAGGATTTCCATCCACTTGTCGCCCTCGCCGATCTTCAGCTGACCGCCTTCCCACGAACAGCGGATGTCCACCTCGGCCGAGGGTTCGGTGAAGGGGAAGTGGCTGGCGCGGAAGCGCAACTCCACCTTGTCCACCTCGAAGAAGGCGCGGCAGAACTCCTCCAGCACCCATTTCAGGTTGGCCATGCTGATGTCGCGGTCGATGGCGATGCCTTCGACCTGATGGAACATCGGCGTGTGGGTCTGGTCCATGTCCATGCGATAGACGCGGCCCGGCGCGATCACGCGCAGGGGCGTGCCGAATTCCTGCAGCGCGCGGATCTGCACGGGGCTCGTATGCGTGCGCAGCACATGGGGCGGGCGGTCGTCGCCTTTCGCGCGGTGCATGAAGAAGGTGTCATGCTCCTGCCGCGCGGGATGTTCGGGCGGGATGTTCAGCGCGTCGAAATTGTACCAGTCGGATTCCACCTGCGGCCCTTCGGCCACGGCGAACCCCATGTCGGCGAAGATGGCGGTCAGTTCGTCCATCACCTGGCTGACGGGGTGGATCGTCCCCGTCCGGCGCGGGCGGGCGGGCAGCGTCACGTCCAGCCATTCGGTCTTCAGCCGCGCGTCCAGCGCCGCATCGGCCAGCCCCGCCTTGCGCGCGCGCAGCGCGGTGTCGATCTCGTCCTTCAGGACGTTCAGCATGGCCCCCGCCGCCTTGCGCTGGTCGGGGTCCATCTTGCCGAGGGTCGCCATGAGGGCGCTGATCTCGCCCTTCTTGCCCAGCGCCGCGACGCGCACCTCTTCCAGCGCGGCCTCGTCTGCGGCGGCGGAAACGGCGGTCAGATACTTGGCCTTGAGCGTGTCGAGCCCGTCCATCGGGAAGCCTCCTGTCGGTCGGGCTTGGTGCTAGCGGGAAGGGGGCCGCGATGCAAGGGGCGCGGGGGGTGGCGCGGGCGGGATCAGAAGATCGACTTCCGCCCCCGCACCTCGAGTATCTTGCGCGATTGCGTGATCTTGCCATGGGTCGCGGTGATCGACACGGGCGGCGGCTTCAGCCGCTTGGCGATCACAACCAGACTGTCGTGGAACGTGACCGATCCCAGTTCGCGCGCCATCGGATGCAGCGGAAAGGCCGCATCATCCTCGGTATACCAGCTGTGCATCAGGTCCACGAGCGTCTTGCAGAATTCGACGAAGCTGCCCTGCGCGCGCAGCCCGCCGCCGAAGCCGGGCCAGTAGCTGGTGTGCACATCCTCGACGATATAGAGCCCGCCATCCGCCAGATGGGGCCAGAGCGTGCGGAAGCCGGTCATTTGCTGGTCCATCTTGTGCCCGCCGTCATCGACGATGATGTCGAAAGGCCCCCGCGCGGCGGCGACGGATTGCAGGAAGGGCACGTCGGTCTGGTCGCCGATGCGGATCTCGGTCCCCGGGATTTCCAGCGCCTTGCAGGCGGGGTCGATGTCGAGAAAGGTCAGGCTGGCCGCGGGCGAGAAGAAATCGCGCCACATCCGCAGGCTGCCGCCCTTGTAGACCCCGATTTCAAGGAAACGGACAGGTTTGCCCATCCACGGCCCCATCAGCCCGTCATAGATGTCCAGATAATGGTCCATCTTGAACAGCGTGCGCCCGTCGGTGCGCGCCGGATAGTTGCGGAAATAGTGGCCCGTGCCGGACATGGCGACCCCCTGACTGTACACAGGGCAGGGAAGCATGGCGCGGCCCGTCGCGCCAGTGGCGGCGGACATGGTGCGGAAACGACAAGGGCCCCGCGTTGCCGCGGGGCCCTGTAGGGAATTCTGTTGCCGGACGGATCAGGCCAGCGCGGCCTTGGCCTGCGCGGCGATGGCGTTGAACGCCTCGGGCTCGTGCACGGCGAGATCGGCGAGGACCTTGCGGTCCACCTCGATGCCGGCCTTGGCCAGACCGTTGATGAACTTGGAATAGGTCATTTCAAGGTCGAACAGGCGAACGGCCGCGTTGATGCGCTGGATCCACAGGGCGCGGAAGTTGCGCTTGCGGGTCTTGCGGTCGCGGGTGGCGTACTGGTTCGCCTTGTCCACGGCCTGCGTGGCGGTGCGGAAGTTGCGCGAGCGGGCGCTGTAATAGCCAGCCGCCTGCTTGATGACCTTGCGGTGACGGGCG
>JBEEOG010000309.1:0-2562 GCA_041191745.1 Pseudomonadota bacterium
TATGAAAAGGGCGAGCGGTTTCCCGCTCGCCGGAATAGTCCTACTACTAGGTGTGCCTAGGTTCAGACTATATAATAATCATAGTGTAGGCTGGTCAGGCTTTCCATCAAAAAAAATCTAGGCCGCATGGGCTGTTAGGTCGCTTCTGGCGTGCATTGCCTACCCTTCGTTGGTTCTTGGAAGGTCTTGTCTTGCGACGCGTCACCCCCTCAAAGCAACCCCTCCCCGCCCTCTTCCTCCTCCACCACCCGGTCCGCCCCGACGGCGACGCCCGCGCCGACGAGGGGGCCGCAGGCGGTGGTGACGATCAGCGCCAGCAGCACGGCGAGGGCGGTCAGGGGGCGGGGCATCGGGGGCATCATTTTAGATGGGGCGGGCCGGCCAGCCGACCGGCCCCGTGGCAGTGGAACGGCGCGGGGGTCACAGGCCCGCCTGCGCCTCTTGGCTTTCCTCGGTGATCACCTCGCCCGTCGCCTCCACGTCGCGGCCAAGGCCTTCCATCGTCTCGCAGGCCGACAGCGTCAGCAGGGCGGTCAGGGCGGCGAGAAGGGTCTTTATCGGGGTGGGCATCGGCGGTGTCTCCATCGGGCTGTGATCGTTCCGCCCCGAACGTCCGCGCGGCGGGGCAGGTTCCCCGACGCGGCGATGCTGCGGGTGCATTGCGCCCCCGCCCGATTTATGCTGCAATGCAGAAAAATGGGGGCGCCGCATGGGCCATGTCATCACCATCGCCCAGCAGAAGGGCGGCGCGGGCAAGACGACGCTGGCCGTCAATCTTGCCGTCGCCTGTGCGGCGCGGGGGCTGCGGGTGGCGCTTCTGGACACCGATCCGCAGGGCAGCCTCGGCCGCTGGTTCATGGCGCGGCGCGACCGCCTCGGCGCGGCGGGGATGGAGTTTTCGACCGCCTCTGCCTGGGGCGTGTCCTATGAATGCGAGAAGCTGAGGAAGGCGCATGATCTGGTGATCGTGGACACGCCCCCCAAGGTGGATGCCGACCTGCGCCCCGCGCTGCGCGAGGCGTCGCTGGTGCTGATCCCCGTCGCCTCCTCGCCCCTGGATCTGTGGGCGGTGGACGGCGTCCTCGACCTGATCGCGCGCGAGGGGCGGCCCGCGTTGATCGTGATGAACCGCGCCAAGGCGGGCACGCGGCTGGCCGATCAGGTGGCGCAGGCGGCGGGCGAGAAGGCCCCCGTGGCGGGCGCGGTGCTGGCGCAGCGCGTGGCCTATGCCGAAACGATGGGGCAGGGGCTTGCCGCAGGCGAAACCCGCGGCCCCGCGCAGGCCGAGGTGGCCGCGCTGGCGGACGAGGTTCTGGCCCGCCTTCAGCCCTGATCCGGCCCCTTCAGGACCAGCGCCCAGAAGGCATAGGCCCCCGCCGCGCCAAAGAGCAGGGCCCAGAACGGATTGCCGAGGTAAAGCTCGAACCCGCCCCATGCGGTGGGGAAGAGCACCGTCAGCCAGCGCACCCAGACGCGGCGGAACATCGGATGGTTGGCATCCAGAAACTTGGCCATGGTCTCTCTCCCGTTTCGCCCCGATATGGGGCAGGGCGCGGGCGGTGAAAAGCCCCTACCGCCGCCGCTTGTTGCCGCCGCGCTGCCCCGCCCGCCCCGCCGTGCTGCGGCCCGAGGATTTCACCGCCGCTTCGGCCGCTTCCTCCACCGCCGACTGGCGGGCCAGCGGGTCGTCGGCCACGGCAAGTTCCACCGCCTCGAGCCGCTTCACCTCGTCCCGCAGCCGCGCGGCCTCCTCGAATTCCAGATTTTCGGCGGCCTTGCGCATCTGCGCGCGCAGCGCGTCCAGATGGGCGGCAAGGTTCGATCCGACCATGGGCTTGTCCACCTTGGCCGTGACGCGGGACTGGTCGGTGTCGCCCTGCCACAGGCCGGCCAGAACATCCTCGACATTCTTCTTGACCGTCTGCGGGGTGATCCCGTGGGCAAGGTTGTAGGCGACCTGCTTCTCGCGGCGGCGGTTCGTCTCGGCGATGGCGCGTTCCATCGATCCGGTGATGCGGTCGGCATACATGATGACGCGCCCCTCGGCATTCCGTGCCGCCCGCCCGATGGTCTGGATGAGGCTGGTTTCCGACCTGAGGAACCCTTCCTTGTCGGCATCGAGGATCGCCACCAGCCCGCATTCGGGGATATCGAGGCCCTCGCGCAGCAGGTTGATCCCCACCAGCACGTCAAAGGCCCCCAGCCGCAGGTCGCGCAGGATTTCGATCCGCTCGATCGTGTCGATGTCGCTGTGCATGTAGCGGATGCGGATGCCCTGTTCGTGGAAGTATTCGGTCAGGTCCTCGGCCATCCGCTTGGTCAGGGTGGTGACCAGCACGCGCAGGCCCTTTTGTGCGACGATCCGGATTTCGGAAAGAAGGTCGTCGACCTGCATCTCGACCGGGCGGATTTCGACCTGCGGGTCGATCAGGCCGGTGGGGCGGATGACCTGTTCGGTGAAGACACCGCCGGTCTGTTCCAGTTCCCATGCCGCAGGGGTGGCCGAGACGAAGACTGACTGCGGCCGCATGGCATCCCATTCCTCGAACTTCAGCGGGCGGT
>JBEEOG010000310.1:0-11265 GCA_041191745.1 Pseudomonadota bacterium
ACGGTGCGGTCGCGCAGGCCCGCATGGACAACCTGCTGTCCGCGAACTACGGCGACAAGCAGTTGCACGGCGCGCTGTCGCCCTATGACGGGCTGTCGATCGGCATCCTGTCCTCGCTCAAGGGCGTGGGCTACGGCTCGGGCGATCTGGCCATGCCCATCGTCACCGGCCAGGACGCCGAGATCCCCTCGGTCAAGTCGATGATCGCGGGCGAGCAATATTCCACGATCTTCAAGGACACCCGCGCGCTGGCCGGCGTGACCGTCAAGATGGTGGATGCGATCCTGTCGGGCGGCGAGCCCGAGATCAACGACACCACCACCTATGACAACGGCGTCAAGGTCGTGCCGTCCTACCTGCTGGAGCCGGTTTCGGTCGATGTCACGAACTACGAGGAAATCCTTGTCGGTTCGGGCTATTACACCGCCGACCAGCTGAAGTGACCTGACCCGCTGGCCCGCCCCCGCGATCGGGGGCGGGCCATTTTCGTTTCTTCCGGGGGACCCATGAAAACGCTTCTCGAGATGCGGGCGATCAGCAAGGTCTTCCCCGGCGTCCGCGCGCTGGACCATGTCAACCTGACGGTGGAACAGGGAGAGATCCACGCCATCTGCGGCGAGAACGGCGCCGGCAAGTCCACGCTGATGAAGGTGCTGTCGGGCGTCTATCCCCATGGCAGCTACGAGGGCGAGATCTTCTATGACGGCGCGCTTCTGGCCAATCGCGGCATCCGCGATTCCGAAGCCAAGGGCATCATCATCATCCATCAGGAACTGGCGCTGGTGCCCCTGCTGTCGATTGCCGAGAACCTGTTTCTGGGCAACGAGGTGGCGTCGAAGGGCGTGATCAACTGGCCCCGCGCCTTCCAGATGACGGGCGACCTTTTGAAGAAGGTGGGGCTGGACGAGCCGCCCACGACGCAGGTCGGCAAGCTGGGCGTCGGCAAGCAGCAACTGATCGAGATCGCCAAGGCGCTGGCCAAGGACGTGCGGCTGCTGATCCTCGACGAACCAACCGCCGCGCTGCAAGAGGCGGAAAGCCAGAAGCTTCTGGACCTGATGCTGGAGCTCAAGGCCCAAGGCGTCACCCAGATCATCATCAGCCACAAGCTGAACGAGATTTCGCGCGTCGCCGACCGCATCACCATCCTGCGCGACGGATCGACCGTCTCGACCCTGAAGAAGGACGAGATTTCCGAAGAGCGCATCATCCGCGACATGGTGGGGCGCGACATGGCCCACCGCTACCCCGAGCGCATCCCCAACCCCGGCGAGGTGCTTCTGGAGGTCGAGGGCTGGAACGTCTGGCACCCCGAACAGACCGCACGGCAGATGATCCGCGACGTCTCCTTCCATGTGCGGAAGGGCGAGATCGTGGGCATCGCGGGCCTGATGGGCACGGGGCGCACGGAACTGGCCATGTCGGTCTTTGGCCGGTCCTACGGGCGCAACATCTCGGGCACGGTGCGGATGGGGGGCCGGACGGTCGATACCTCGACCGTGCCCAAGGCGGTGGCGGCGGGCCTTGCCTATGTGACCGAGGACCGCAAGCAGCTTGGCCTCGTCCTCGACGAGCCGATCCTGAAGAACATCAGCCTGGCCAACCTTGCGGGCATCGCGGCGCGGGGCGTGCTGAACAAGGCCCGCGAACAGCAGGTGGCCGAGGAATACCGCCGCGCCATGTCGATCCGCACGCCGGGCGTGTTCCAGAAGGTGGTGAACCTGTCGGGCGGCAACCAGCAGAAGGTGGTGCTGTCGAAATGGCTCTTCACCGATCCGCAGGTGCTGATCCTTGACGAACCCACGCGCGGCATCGACGTGGGCGCGAAGTTCGAGATCTATTCGATCATGAACGAACTGGTGGCGCAGGGCCGCGGGGTCGTGATGATTTCCAGCGAGATGCCCGAACTTCTGGGCATGTGCGACCGCATCTATGTGATGAACGAGGGCCGGATCGTCGGCGAACTGACCAAGGCCGAGGCCAGTCAGGAACGCATCATGGCCCTGATCCTGAAGAACGAGAAAGCAAGGGTGGCATGATGGCGGAGACCACGTCGCAAAAGGGCATCGGCGCGCATCTGGGCGGGCATCTGCGCGAGAACGGGATGATCCTTGCCCTTCTGGCCATCGTCATCTTCTTCACCGCCATCGTCGGCATGCAGGGGATCGACTTCCTGTCGGCGCAGAACATCACCAACCTGTTCCTGCAGAATTCCTACGTCATCATCATGGCGCTCGGGATGCTCCTCGTGATCGTCGCGGGCCATATCGACCTCTCGGTGGGCTCTGTCGTGGGCTTCACCGGCGCGGTGGCGGCTGTGCTGACCGTGAACATGGGCTGGCCCGTCTGGGCGGTGATCCCGTCCTGCCTGCTGATCGGGGCGGCCATCGGCGCGGCGCAGGGCTACTGGATCGCCTATTGGCGCATCCCGTCCTTCATCGTCACGCTGGCGGGGATGCTGGTCTTTCGCGGCCTGACGCTGTGGCTTCTGAACGGGCAGAACATCGGCCCCTTCCCGCGGTCCTTCCAGTCGCTCTCTACCGGCTTCATCCCCGACCTGTTTGGCGATGCCGATCAGGCGATGCTGGGGATGGAGCGGCTGAACGCCACCGCCGTCCTTGTCGTCGTCATCGCGGCGCTGGCGATCATCTGGATGGGCTGGCGGGCGCGGCAGCGCGACGCGGCCTTCGGCATCACGCCCGAACCCATGCTGATGTTCACGCTTCGCAACGCGGTGGTGGCGGCGGCGCTGATCTTCGTGGGCTACAAGCTGGCCACCTTCCGCGGGCTGCCCAATGTGGTCGTCGTGCTGGCGATCCTGACCGTTCTTTACGCGTTTTTCACCGAAAGCACGACGATGGGGCGGCGCATCTACGCGCTCGGCGGCAATGAAAAGGCGGCGAAGCTTTCGGGCATCAATACCGAACGGCTGGTCTTTCTGACCTTCGTCAACATGGGTGTCCTTGCCGCGCTGGCGGGCATGATCGTGGCCGCGCGGCTGAACTCCTCTACCCCCAAGGCGGGCGGCGGGTTCGAGTTGGACGTGATCGCCGCCGTCTTCATCGGCGGGGCGTCGATGACGGGCGGATCGGGCAAGATCATCGGCGTCGTCGTCGGCGCGCTGATCATGGGCGTGATGAACAACGGGATGTCCATCCTCGGGATCGGGATCGACTACCAGCAGGTGATCAAGGGGCTGGTGCTGCTCGCCGCCGTGATCTTCGACGTCTACAACAAGAACAAGTGAGGGACGCCATGCTTCTTTCCCAGATCAGGGGCGACGCGGGTCGCACCGCGGTCGTGGTGCGCGACGGATCGGAAGCCGCGGTGCTGCGCGGCGTGGACAGCACCTATGCGCTGGCTGCGGAAGCGGCGGCGGCGCGCCGTCCCGTCGCCTCGATCGTGGCCGAGCGGGGCCTTGGCGATGCGGTGGACCTGCCCTCGCTTCTGGCGGCGGGGCGCGTCCTGCTGCCGATCACCCATCCCGACCCCGCCCACATGCACCTGACGGGAACGGGGCTCACGCATCTGGGCAGCGCATCCGCCCGCGATGCGATGCATGCCAAGCTTGCGGGGGCCGAGACGCTGACCGACAGCATGAAGATGTTCCGCATGGGGCTGGAGGGCGGTAAGCCCGCCGCCGGAAGCGCGGGGGTGCAGCCCGAATGGTTCTACAAGGGCAACGGCACCACCGCCGTCGCCCCCGGCCAGCCCCTGACCGCGCCCTCCTTCGCCGAGGACGGCGGAGAGGAGCCGGAAATCGCGGGCATCTACATCATCGCCCCCGACGGCACACCCTGCCGCCTTGGCTGGGCGCTGGCCAACGAATTTTCCGACCATGTGACGGAACGGGTCAATTACCTCTGGCTCGCCCATTCCAAGCTGCGCCCCGCCGCCTTCGGGCCCGAAATCCTCGTGGGGGAGCTGCCCGCCAGCGTCGAGGGCACCAGCCGCATCCGCCGCGCGGGCAAGGTCATCTTCGAAAAGCCCTTCCTGTCGGGCGAGGCGAACATGTCCCACAGCTTCGCCAATCTGGAGCACCACCATTTCAAGTACGGCCTGTTCTGCCAGCCCGGTGACGTGCATGTGCATATGTTCGGCACGGCGACCCTGTCCTTTGCCGACGGCATCCGCACGCAGGCGGGCGATGTATTCGAGATCGAGGCAGCCCCCTTCGGCCTGCCGCTGACCAACCCTCTGGCACAGGAACCCGCCGCGGCGGGGACTGTCGCCGTGACCGCATTGTGAGGAATGACATGACCTTCAAACCCGCCAAATGGCCCCGCAAGCTGCGTTCGCAGGAGTGGTTCGGCGGCTCCAGCCGCGACAACATCTACCACCGCGGCTGGATGAAGAATCAGGGCTTCCCGCATGACCTGTTCGACGGGCGCCCCGTCATCGGCATCCTGAACACCTGGTCGGAACTGAACCCCTGCAACGCGCATCTGAACGCGCTGGCCGAAAAGGTGAAGAACGGCATCTACGAGGCGGGCGGCTTTCCGGTGGAGGTGCCGGTCTTCTCGGTCTCGGAATCCGCCTTCCGCCCGACGGCGATGATGTTCCGCAACATCGCCGCCATGTCGATCGAGGAACAGATGCGCGGCCAGCCGATGGATGGCTGCGTGCTGCTGGTGGGCTGCGACAAGACCACGCCCAGCCTGCTGATGGCCGCCGCATCGACGGACCTGCCGTCCATCGTGGTGACGGGCGGGCCGATGCTGAACGGCTATTTCCGCGGCGAACGGGTCGGGTCCGGCACGCATCTGTGGAAATTCTCGGAAGCGGTGAAGGCGGGCGAGATGACGATGGCCGAATTCGCCGAGGCCGAGGCGTCGATGTCGCGCAGCGCGGGGTCGTGCAACACGATGGGCACCGCCAGCACGATGGCATCGATGGCCGAGGCGCTGGGGATGGCGCTGTCGGGCAATGCCGCGATCCCTGCGGTGGATTCGCGCCGCCGCGTGATGGCGCAACTGTCGGGCCGCCGCATCGTGCAGATGGTCAAGGACGACCTGCGCCCGTCGCATATCCTGACCCGTCAGGCGTTTGAAAACGCGATCCGCACCAATGCCGCCATCGGCGGGTCCACCAATGCCGTCATCCACATCCTCGCCATCGCGGGGCGCGTGGGGATCGACCTGACGCTGGACGACTGGGACCGTCTGGGCCGCGACGTGCCCACGATCGTGAACCTGATGCCGTCGGGCAAATACCTGATGGAGGAATTCTTCTACGCCGGCGGCCTGCCCGTCGTGCTGAAGCGTCTGGGCGAGGCGGGGCTTCTGAACAAGGACGCGCTGACCGTGTCGGGCGAAACCGCATGGGATCAGGTCAAGGACGTGGTCAACCACAACGAGGACGTGATCCTGCCGGTGGAAAAGGCGCTGACCAAATCGGGCGGCGTCGTGGTGCTAAAGGGCAACCTCGCCCCCAATGGCGCGGTGCTGAAACCCTCGGCCGCCACCCCGTCGCTGATGGTCCATCGCGGGCGGGCGGTCGTGTTCGAGGATATCGACGACTACAAGGCCAAGATCAACGACCCCGACCTCGACATCGACGAGACCTGCGTGATGGTGCTGAAGAACTGCGGGCCGAAAGGATACCCGGGGATGGCGGAGGTGGGCAACATGGGCCTGCCCCCCAAGGTGCTGAAGAAGGGCATCACCGACATGGTGCGGATTTCCGACGCGCGCATGTCGGGCACGGCCTTCGGCACGGTCTGCCTGCATACCAGCCCCGAAGCCGCGGTGGGCGGCCCCTTGGCCATCGTGCGGGACGGCGATTTCATCGAACTCGACGTGCCAAACCGCCGCCTGCACCTCGACCTCTCGGACGAGGAGATCGCGCGGCGTCAAGCCGAATGGACCCCGCGCATCGCGCCGCCGGACTCGGGCTATGCCATGCTGCACCACCGCCATGTGATGGGGGCCGATACGGGGGCGGACCTCGACTTCATGCTGGGTTGCCGTGGCGCGCCCGTGGGCAAGGACAGCCACTGATGGCACGCCACAAGGTCGCGCTGGTGGGCATCGGCAAGATCGCGCGGGACCAGCATGTTCCCGCGCTCGCCGCCTCGCCCGACTGGGAACTGGCG
Source organism: Pseudomonadota bacterium (assembly GCA_041191745.1). Taxonomy (GTDB): domain Bacteria; phylum Pseudomonadota; class Alphaproteobacteria; order Rhodobacterales; family Rhodobacteraceae; genus Paragemmobacter. The sequence goes on from JBEEOG010000310.1 coordinate 6,095, forward strand.
GCGACGGTCAGCCGGTCGGGCACGGTTGAGGGGATCGACGCCTTCACCGACTTCGCCACCATGCTGGAGATGCGCCCCGATATCGGGATGGTCTCGCTCTGCCTGCCCCCCATGCCGCGCTTTGCCTATGCCGAAGCCGCGCTGAAGGCGGGCCGCCACGTCATGCTGGAAAAGCCCCCCGGTGCGACACTGGCCGAGGTGCATGCGCTGCAGGCGCTGGCCAAGGCGCAGGGCGTCACGCTTTACGCCACATGGCATTCCCGCATGGCCGAAGCCGTCGCCCCCGCAAAGGCATGGCTGGCGGGCCGGACCGTCACCCGCGCCCATATCACATGGCGCGAGGATGTCCGCAAATGGCACCCCGGTCAGGACTGGGTGTTCGAACCGGGTGGCATGGGCGTCTTCGACCCCGGCATCAACGCCCTGTCGATCCTGACCGAAATCCTGCCCGCCCCCGTGCATGTCACGGGCGCGACGCTTGAATTCCCCGAAAACCGCGACACGCCGATTGCGGCGCGCATCGCCTTTTCGGGCGGGGTCAGCGCCGATTTCGACTGGCGGCAGGAAGGCCCGCAGACATGGGATATCGCGGTCGAGACGACCTCGGGCCGCCTTGACCTGCGCTTCGGCGGGAACCGCCTGTTCATCGACGGGGCCGAGGTCGCGGGGGCCGAGACGATCATGGGCGAATATCCCGCGCTTTACGCCCGCATGGCGGAACTGGTGCGGGACCGGACCTCAGAAGTGGACCTGTCGCCCATGGTCCACGTCGCCGACGCGCTGACGCTGGGCCGCCGCGTCACGACCGACGCCTTCCACTTCTGAACGCGGGTAGCGGGTCCGGCAAGCCGGACCCGCCTGCCGACGCAGGACGTCGGCGCGTCGCAACGCCCGCGCAACGACCCGGGCGGGGGCCGGCGACACTCGGGACTACTCGGGACACGGGGAAAACTCGCAAGACTCGCACTGCCGGACCGGTCCACCAGGACCGTGCATCAAGCGGCACGACCGGTGCAGGAGGCGTGGGGCCTGACCTGCCCGACCACCCTATCCCTTGCGCGCCGGACGGGTCGGTATCCGATGTCGGGGTCGCTGCTGGCGGTGGATGGGTGCGACTGCGAAAGTCACCGCCCACCCATCCATTCCTCGGTCTGACATTCCTGTGCGACGATCCGGCCCCCGCATGCGCGCGGGGATAGGATGCAACCGTCCGTTGCGACGTCAAAATGCCATGATTCGGTGCGATTCCCTTCGCGGGGCCGTGGTTGAAGCGACGTCAGGCCCGGCTTATGATCGCCGCTGGCAATGCAGGTTCGGAACATGACGATCGATCATTTCATCCCCCTCTGGATCGTTTTCGCCTTTGCGGCGACGGTGGGGATCACCACCTTCCTGTGACCCCCCCGCGCGGGGCGGATCAGGCCGCCGCGCGCCGCTGGGCCAGAACGCGGGCCATGGTTTCGCCCATGGCGCTGGGGTTGGGCGCGATGGTGATGCCCGCCGCGGACAGGATTTCCACCTTTTCCTGCGCGCTTTCGCCAAAGGCCGAGATGATCGCCCCCGCATGGCCCATCTTGCGCCCCTTGGGCGCCGAGAGGCCCGCGATATAGGCGACGACGGGCTTCTTCATCGCGTTGCGGGCGTAAAGCGCGGCCTCGGCCTCCTGCGGGCCGCCGATTTCGCCGATCATCATCACGGCGTCGGTCTCGGGGTCGTTCTCGAACAGTTCGAGGATGTCGCGGAAGCTTGATCCGTTGATCGGATCGCCGCCGATGCCCACGCTGGTGGACACCCCGATGCCCAGCGCCTTCATCTGGCTGGCCGCCTCGTATCCCAGCGTGCCGGAACGGCCGACGATGCCCACGCGGCCGGGCATGTAGATATGGGGCGGCATGATGCCCATGAAGCCGCGGCCGGGGCTGATGATGCCCGCGCAGTTCGGCCCGATCAGGCGCATCTTCCGGTCCGCCGGATAGCGGCGCAGGAAGCGCTTGACCTTCATCATGTCCTGCGCGGGAATGCCGTCGGTCACGCAGACCGCGGTCTTGATGCCCGCATCCGCCGCTTCCATGATCGCATCGGCGGCGAAGGGGGGCGGCACGAAGACGAGGGAGGCTTCCGCACCCGCCTGTTCCACCGCCTCGCGCACGGTGTTGAACAGCGGGCGGTCCAGAAGCGTGGTGCCGCCCTTGCCGGGGGTCACCCCGCCCACGACATTGGTGCCGTGCTTGATCATGTCGGCGGCATGGAACTGGCCGATGCGGCCGGACATGCCCTGCACGATGACGCGGGTCTTTTCGGTGATCAGGATTGCCATCTGTGCCCCCTTACGCGGCGATTTTCTGGCGCGTGGCGACGGCCTTTTCGGCGGCGTCGGCCAGCGTGTCGGCGGTGATGATCGGCAGGCCCGACTGGGCAAGGATGCGGCGGCCTTCTTCCACATTGGTGCCGGCAAGGCGCACGACGACGGGGATGGTCATGCCCACCTCGCGGTAGGCCTGCACGATGCCCTCGGCCACCCAGTCGCAGCGGTTGATGCCGGCGAAGATGTTGACGAGGATGACGCCGACCTTCTGGTCGGCCAGCACCGTCTGGAACGCACGCACGACGCGTTCGGGGCTGGCGCCCCCCCCGATGTCGAGGAAGTTGGCAGGTTCGCCCCCCGCAAGCTTGATCATGTCCATCGTGGCCATGGCCAGACCCGCGCCGTTGATGATGCAGCCGATGTCGCCATCAAGGCCCACATAGGCGAGGCCGAGGTCACCGGCGCGGCTTTCGCGCGGGTCCTCCTGCGACCGGTCGCGCAGTTCCGCGATCTCGGGGCGGCGGAACAGCGCGTTGGTGTCGAAGGACATCTTGGCATCCAGCGCCACGAGGTCACCCGATCCCGTCACGACCAGCGGGTTGATCTCCACCATCATGGCGTCGAGGTCGCGGTAGGCGCGGTAGCAGGCGCGCAGGATGGTGACCATCTGCGCGATCTGCCCGCCCTTCAGCCCCAGTTGGAAGGCCAGCTCGCGCGCCTGAAACTCGGACAGGCCCACGGCGGGGTCCACCGTCATGCGGCGCAGGCTTTCGGGGTCCTTTTCGGCCAGATCCTCAATCTCCATCCCGCCATGGGCAGAGGCCACGATCATGATGCGTTCGGATTTCCGGTCCAGCACGAAGCCCAGATACAGCTCTTGCGCGATGTCGGAGGCCCCTTCGACCCAGAGGCGGTAGACGCCCTTGCCGTTGGCATCGGTCTGCTTGGTCACGAGCTGCCTGCCGAAGAGCGTGGCCGCGAAGGCCTGCACCTCGGATTCCGAGCGGCACAGCTTCACCCCGCCCGCGGCGCCCCGCCCGCCGGAATGGACCTGCGCCTTGACGACCCATGCCGACCCGCCCAGTTCGCGGGCGCGGTAGCCCGCCTGTTCGGGACTGTAGGCCAGCCCCCCGCGCGGCACGGGCACGCCGAAGCGGGCGAGGATTTCCTTGGCCTGATATTCGTGGATGTCCATGACTTCCCCCCCCTGTCGGGTTGCGTTTCAGGCCGCTTCGCGGGCGGAAATCGCCTCGGCCACGACCAGCACGTTGCGGGCCATGCGTTCGCTGGCCGCGTCGATCATCTTGCCGTCAAGGCTGGCCGCGCCCTTGCCCTGCGCTTCCGCGATCTTCAGCTCCTCGATGATGCGGCGGGCCTTCGTCACCTCGGCATCGGTGGGGCTGAAGACCTCGTTCGCCATGCTGACCTGCGACGGGTGGATGGCCCATTTGCCTTCGCAGCCAAGGGCGGCGGCGCGGCGGGCGGCTTCCTTGTAGCCTTCGGGATCGGAGAAATCGCCGAAGGGCCCGTCGATGGCGCGCAGGCCATAGGCGCGGCAGGCGGTGGTCATGCGGGCGATGGCCGCGTGCCACTGGTCGCCCGGATAATGCGGGTTCAGGCCCCCGATATTGGTGGTGCGGGCCCGCATCGATGCGGCGAAGTCGGCGACGCCGAAATGCATCGCCTCCAGCCGGCCGCCGAAGCGGGCGATGTCTTCCACATTGGCCATGCCCAGCGCGGTTTCGATCAGCGCTTCCAGCCCCACGCGGGTGGTATAGCCGCGGCCCTGTTCGATCTGGTTCACCATCGCTTCGACCATATAGAGGTCGTCGCGCACGCCCACCTTGGGCACGAGCAGCGTGTGGACGCGGTCGCCCGCCTGTTCCATCACATCCACCACGTCGCGGTACATGTAATGCGTGTCGAGCCCGTTGATCCGGACCGACACCGTCTTGCCCTTGGCCGCCCAGTCGATGTCGTTCAGCGCCTGGATCGCGTTCTTGCGCGCCTGTTCCTTGTCGGGGGGTGCCACCGCGTCTTCCAGATCGAGAAAGACGTAATCGGCGGGGCCTGCGGCGGCCTTGTCGATCATCGCGGGGTTGGAGGCAGGGACAGCGAGTTCCGATCGCTGCAGGCGCTGGCGCCTGAGCGGGTGCAGGGTGTGGGACATGGGATCCTCTGATGCTTATTCGGCGGCGATACGCGGGGTGACGAGCGTCGAGCGCTGCACGGCGCGGGCGAAGGGTTCGGCATAGATGCCCTGCGCGGCGGCGACGCCCGACCCGAAGCGGATGCGCGCGCCGGCGGCGGCCAGCGACAGTTCCGCGATGGAGATCGCGGTCAGGCACATGCCTTCGTTCAGATCGCCCAGATGGCCGATGCGGAAGACCTTGCCGTTGAGCGGGCCGAGACCCGAGCCGAGCGAGCAGTTGTAACGGTCATAGGCCGTCTTGATGACGTCGCGCGCGTCCACGCCCTGCGGGGTGCGGATGGCGGTGACGGTGTCAGAGTAGAGCGAGGGATGTTCGGCGCACATCTCAAGCCCCCATGCCTGCACGGCGGCCCGCACGCCGGACGCAAGGCGGCGATGGCGGGCGTGGGTATTCTCCTGCCCCTCGTCCAGCATCCGGTCGAGCGCGCGGCGCAGGCCGTGCAGCAGCTGGGTCGGCGGCGTGTAGGGGAAGTAGCCCGTGTCGTTCATCTTCGCCATGTCGGCGAAGTCGAGGAAGCAGCGGCGCATCGTGTTCTTTTGCGCGGCCTCCATCGCCTTCTGGCTGACGCCGATGATGCCCAGACCGGCGGGCAGCATGAAGCCCTTCTGCGTGCCGGTCACGGCAAGGTCGACGCCCCATTCGTCCATGCGGAA
>JBEEOG010000311.1:0-8545 GCA_041191745.1 Pseudomonadota bacterium
GTCAGGGATGTTTCAGGCCCTCCGCCACGCCGGACGGCCGCGCGCCGTGCAAAGCCAAGGCATCAGAATACCACACACCCGCCCCGGGCCTGACCCGGGGCCTCTGCCGGCACGAGAGGTCCCGGGTCAGGCCCGGGACGGGGTTTGCGGCCTTGCCCCCGCGCGCGCAGGACATCCAACCAAATGGTCGTTCACCATGCCCGTCGCTTGCATGAAGGCATAGACGATGGTCGGCCCGCAAAAGGTGAAGCCGTCCTTCCGCAACTGTTTCGAGATCGCGGCGGAAAGCGGCGTTTCCGCCGGAACATCGGCCATGCCGCGCGGGGCGTTCACCTGCGGGCGACCGTCGAGGTGCTTCCAGAGATAGGCCGAGAACCCCTCGCGGTCTTCCACCTTCAGCCAGGCCTGCGCGGACCGGATCGCGCCCTCGATCTTGCCGCGGTGGCGCACGATGCCCGCATCGGACAGAAGGCGCGCGACATCGGCATCGGTGAAGCGGGCCACGGCTTCGGGGTCGAAGCCCGCAAAGGCCGCGCGGAAGGCGTCGCGCTTCCTCAGGATGGTGATCCAGCTGAGCCCCGCCTGAAAGCCGTCGAGCACCAGCTTTTCCCACAGGGCGCGCCCGTCGAATTCGGGCACGCCCCATTCGGTGTCGTGATAGGCCACATAAAGCGGGTCCGTCCCGCACCACGGGCAGCGTCCATCCTGTGACATCGCATCCCCCTTTACCCCGCCTTTACCCCTGCGTCGGCAAGCTGTCGAGCGTGGGGTCGAAAGGGGGTGACCGATGGGCATGACAGGACGAATCGAACGGGACGGCGCCTCGCCGCTGGATCTGGCGGTGCGGGCACGCGACCGCGACACGGTGGCGATGGTGGCCGATGCGGTCAGGGCGCGGCGGCTGCGGCTGGCCTTCCAGCCCGTGGTGATCGCGGCCGATCCCGCGCGGACGGGCTTTCACGAAGGGCTGATCCGCGTGATGGACCCGACGGGCCGGATCATCCCCGCGCGCGATTTCGTGCAGGCGGTGGAACCGACCGAAACGGGGCGCGAGATGGACTGCGTCGCGCTGGCGCTGGGGTTGCAGGCGCTGGCCGACACTCCGGCGCTGCGACTGTCGATCAACCTGTCGGCGCGGTCGGTCGGATACGGGCGCTGGATGCGCGTGCTGCAACGGGGCCTGCGCGGGCGGGCGGATATCGGGCCGCGGCTCATCCTCGAAATCGCGGAATCCTCGGTCATGCAGATGCCCGAGGTCATCGCCGCCTTCATGGCCGACATGCGCCGCCACGGGGTCAGCTTCGCGCTGGACGGGTTCGGCGCGGGGCTCTGTTCGCTGAAATCCTTCCGCGAGCTGACGTTCGACGTGGTCAAGATCGACGCCGCCTTCAGCCGCGGAATCGAATCGCACGGCGACAACCAGACGCTGATGGCCGCCCTTCTGGCCGTCGCGCGGCAGTTCGACATGCTGACCGTCGCGCAGGGGGTGGAGACGGAGGCCGAAGCCGCATGGCTGGCCGCGCTGGGCATCGATTGCCTGCAAGGCCATGTCTTCGCGGCCCCTTCGCTGCGCCTGCCCGACTGACGGCGGCGGTCCCCTGCCCCTGCGTCAACGAAGCCGCGCAAGATTGTTGCTTTTGGAATCCGGCGCGTCTAGGCCATGCTGCAGGGCGGCATCACGCCGCATATCGGGAGAGAGAGGACAGCCATGACCAATGTCGTCATCGTTTCGGCGGGCCGGACCGCCGTGGGCAGCTTCAACGGGTCTTTTGCCGCAACGCCCGCCCATGATCTCGGCGCGGCCGTGATCGATGCGGTGGTGGCCCGCGCGGGGATCGACAAGGCCGAGGTGGAAGAGACGATCCTCGGTCAGGTGCTGACCGCCGGTCAGGGCCAGAACCCCGCCCGTCAGGCCCATATCAAGGCGGGCCTGCCCAAGGAAGCCAGCGCCTGGTCGCTGAACCAGGTCTGCGGGTCGGGCCTGCGGGCCGTGGCGCTGGGCGCGCAGCATGTGCAGCTGGGCGACGCCAAGATCGTCGTCGCGGGCGGTCAGGAAAGCATGTCGCTGTCGCCCCATGTCGCGCATCTGCGCGCGGGCCAGAAGATGGGCGACCTGAACTTCATCGACTCGATGATCAGGGATGGCCTCTGGGATGCCTTCAACGGCTATCACATGGGCATCACGGCCGAGAACGTCGCCGAGAAGTGGCAGATCACCCGCGAGCAGCAGGATCAGTTCGCGACGCTCAGCCAACACAAGGCGAGCGCGGCGCAGAAGGCCGGCAAGTTCAAGGACGAGATCATCCCCTTCACCGTCAAGACCCGCAAGGGCGACACCGTGGTCGATGCCGACGAATACATCCGCCACGGCGCGACGATGGACGCGATGACCAAGCTGCGCCCCGCCTTTACCAAGGACGGCTCGGTCACGGCGGGCAATGCTTCGGGCCTGAATGACGGCGCGGCGGCGGTGCTGCTGATGTCCGAGGAAGAGGCGGCCAAGCGCGGGCTGACGGTTCTGGCGCGCATCGCCTCTTACGCCACGGCGGGGCTCGATCCGTCGATCATGGGCGTGGGGCCGATCCATGCCAGCCGCAAGGCGCTGGGCAAGGCGGGCTGGAAGGTCGGCGATCTGGATCTGGTGGAGGCGAACGAGGCTTTCGCCGCGCAGGCCTGCGCCGTGAACAAGGACATGGGCTGGGATCCGGCCATCGTGAACGTGAACGGCGGCGCCATCGCCATCGGCCACCCGATCGGCGCGTCGGGCGCGCGCATCCTGAACACGCTGCTGTTCGAGATGCAGCGCCGCGCGGCGAAGAAGGGTCTTGCCACGCTCTGCATCGGCGGCGGCATGGGCGTTGCCATGTGCATCGAACGGGCCTGATCGCTGCGGGGGGTTGTGCCAGCGTTTCTGCGGGCACATTGCCGCAGGTGCGAAAGGGACGCGCAACATTGTTGCGCGTCCTTCTTCATTTCGGTAACACCATTTCAACGACACCATTTCACCGGAGGAGGGACATATGGCACGGGTCGCATTGGTCACGGGCGGATCGCGCGGAATCGGGGCGGCGATTTCCGTCGCGCTGAAGGCTGCGGGCTACAAGGTCGCCGCGAATTACGCGGGCAATGACGAAGCCGCCGCCGCCTTTACCAAGGAAACCGGCATCCCCACCTACAAGTGGTCCGTCGCGGATTACGACGCCTGCGCCGCGGGCATCGCCAAGGTCGAAGCCGACCTCGGCCCCGTCGACGTGCTGGTGAACAATGCGGGCATCACCCGCGACGCCATGTTCCACAAGATGACCCCGCAGCAGTGGAAAGAGGTCATCGACACCAACCTGACGGGCCTGTTCAACATGACCCATCCGCTCTGGTCGGGCATGCGCGACCGCAAGTTCGGGCGCGTGATCAACATCTCGTCGATCAACGGGCAGAAGGGGCAGGCGGGGCAGGCCAACTATTCGGCGGCCAAGTCGGGCGATCTGGGCTTCACCAAGGCCTTGGCGCAGGAAGGCGCGCGCGCGGGCATCACCGTCAACGCGATCTGCCCCGGCTATATCGGGACGGAAATGGTGCGCGCCATCGACGAAAAGGTGCTGGCCGAACGCATCATCCCGCAGATCCCCGTGGGCCGTCTGGGCGAACCCGAGGAAATCGCGCGCTGCGTGGTCTTTCTTGCCGCCGACGATGCGGGCTTCATCACCGGATCGACGATCAGCGCCAATGGCGGGCAGTTCTTCGTCTGATCCGCGGCACGGGCGAATGGCGCGCGCATCCGGCGGATGCGCGCGCCTTGCATTCCGCCCGCCCCTTTTCCCTGCGCCCCGCTGCGGCTAGACCTGCGCGAAAGGGACAGGGCCACAGGAACAGATGACCAAAGCACGCGCGACCGCGATCGGGTTCACCGCCATCCTGATGTGGGCGCTTCTGGCGCTGTTCACCATCGGGTCGGCCCCCGTGCCGCCCTTCCTTCTGAACGCGCTGACCTTCGGGATCGGCGGGCTGATCGGTCTGGCATGGACCGCGCGCAAGGGCCTTGGCGTGCTGCGCGGCATTTCGTGGAAGGTCTACGCCTTTGGCACGCTGGGCCTGTTCGGCTACCATTTCCTCTATTTCACCGCCTTCCGCATCGCGCCCACGGCCGAGACGGGGCTGATCGCCTATCTGTGGCCCCTGTTCATCGTGCTTCTGTCGGGGCTGTTGCCGGGGGAACGGCTGGGGGCGGCGCATGTCGCGGGGGCACTCGTGGCCTTTGCGGGGGCCGCGCTGATCGTGCTGGGCCGCGGGGGCGAGGGCGCGATCTCGGCCCTCGGCCTTATGCTGGCCTTTGGCTGCGCGGTGACATGGGCGGTCTATTCCGTGCTGTCGCGCCGTCTGGGCACCGTGCCGACGGAAAGCGTGACGGTCTATTGCCTCGCCACGGCGGCGCTGTCGGTCGCGGCGCATCTGGCGCTGGAGGAAACCGTCTGGCCACAAGGCAGCACAGGCTGGCTGTCGGTGCTGGCGCTGGGCATCGGGCCGGTCGGCGCTGCCTTCTTCACATGGGATATCGGGATGAAGCGGGGGGATATCCAGCTTCTCGGCGTCGCGTCCTATGCGGCGCCCCTGCTGTCCACGCTCGCGCTGGTCGCGGCAGGGATCGCCGCACCCAGCTGGACGCTGCTTCTGGCCGCGCTGATGATCAACGGCGGGGCTGCGCTGGCGGCACGCGCCAGCGCACGGGGCTGATCCCCTGATTACGCCTGCGCGAGGCGCGACATCTCTTCCTTGAGTCTGAGCTTCTGCTTTTTCAGGTCGGCGATCTTGAACGCATCCGCGGCGGGGCTTCGCTGTTCCTTTTCAACCATGTCCGAGAGGGTCTCATGCTTGCGGCGCAGTTCCTGCAGATGCGAAGCAATCGTCATATTCGTCCTCCTGTGGTTGGTGTCGTGACAGGAAGTGCAACACAACTTGCGAGTCGTGTCACGGATTTGTCGTACAGACTTTAGGTGAATTGACCCATCCTCAGCGGAACGCGGCCGACAGGTCGCCGCCGCCGCGCAAGACGGCGTTGGCGGCATCGGTATAGCTTTCGCGGTCGCCGTCATGTTCCGCGCCGCGATGGATGACGAAGGGGGCAAGCAGGCGGAAGGGCGCGCGCCCGCCCTTGCGCGCCCGCAGGATCACGCGCGGGGGGTCGCGGCCTTCGCGCGGGGCAAGGGGCAGCACCAGCGCCGACCCCATCTTGGGGGTCAGGGCGGCCAGTGCCTCGGGCAGGCAGGGGGTGGCAAAGATCATCGTCAGCCACCCGCCGGGGTGCAGGCGCGTCGCCGCCGCCGCCACCCATGCGGCGATGGGCGTATCCACCCTGACCGCGCGGTCACGGCCCGCGACGGGCGATGCCGTGCCGCCCGCGCCGTAATAGGGGGGGTTGGCGATCACATGGTCGAAGCCCCGCCGCAGCGCGGGCGGCATCCGCGCCAGATCGCCCGTTTCCACCTGCAGCGCCACGCCGTTCCGTTCGGCATTGCGGCGGGCAAGCTCGGCGTAATCCGCCTGCACCTCCAGCCCGGCCAGCGCCAGCCCATCCACCCGCGCGGCCAGACACAGCGCCGCCGCCCCCGCCCCGCAGCCAAGGTCGAGCACCGATTGCCCCGCCTGCGCCGGACAGGCCGCCGCCAGCAGCACCGGATCGGTCGCCGCGCGATAGCCCTTTGCGGGCTGCCACAGGCGCAGGCGGCCCATCAGGAACTTGTCGTCGGTCAGCTCTGCCTCGGCAAAACTCATAGGCCGGTGGGGATGTCGTTGTCGCGCAGCACGGCGCGCGCCATGAACAGGTCCTCGTCCCTGACCATCAGCCGCCGCGGCAATATGCCGAGGGAGCCGTCAAGGATGCTCATGTGGACGTCCAGATCGAATACCTCTATACCCTCGCCGTCGAGAAGGGCGGTGGCAAAGGCGATCACGGTAGGGTCGGTGCTGCGTAAAAGCTCTTTCATCGCACAAGACTTAAGGGCTTCACCGCCCGCATGTCGAGGGGGCCGGAGGCATGGGTTTGGACGAGGCAGCGCAGAAACCGCATGACCGGCTGGCCGCATGGCTGGCCGCCGACATGGAGGCCGTCAACGCGCTGATCCGCACCCGCATGGCCAGCGAACACGCCCCCCGCATCCCCGAAGTCACCGCCCATCTGGTCGAGGCAGGGGGCAAGCGCCTGCGCCCGATGCTGACGCTGGCCGCGGCGCGGCTTCTGGGCTACCGCGGCAAGCAGCATGTGAAGCTGGCCGCGACGGTAGAGTTCATCCATACCGCGACGCTGCTGCATGACGACGTGGTGGATGAAAGCCAGCGCCGCCGCGGGCGCCCGACCGCGAACCTGCTGTGGGACAACAAATCCTCGGTCCTCGTCGGCGATTACCTGTTCGCGCGGTCCTTCCAGCTGATGGTGGAAACGGATTCGCTGCGGGTGATGGACATCCTTGCCAATGCCTCTGCCGTGATCGCGGAAGGCGAGGTGCTGCAACTGACCGCCGCGCAGGACCTGCGGACGACCGAGGCGATCTATCTGACCGTGGTGCGCGGCAAGACGGCGGCGCTGTTCGCCGCCGCGACCGAAGTGGGCGGCGTGATCGCGGGCGCGCCCGAGGAACAGGTGACGGCGCTGCGCGATTATGGCGATGCGCTGGGCATCGCCTTCCAGATCGTCGATGACCTGCTGGATTACGGCGGATCGGCCGCAGCCATCGGCAAGAACACGGGTGACGATTTCCGCGAACGCAAGCTGACGCTGCCGGTGATCAAGGCGGTGGCCTGCGCCGATGCCGAGGAACGTGCCTTCTTGGTTCGGGTGATCGAAAAGGGCGACCAGCGCGACGGCGATCTGGAACAGGCCATAGCGATCATGGCGCGGCATGGCGCGATGGACGCCGCGCGCGCTGACGCGCTGGACTGGGCCGGCAAGGCCCGCCGCGCGCTGGACCTGCTGCCCGCGCATGAACTGCGCGACATGCTGGCCGATCTTGCCGATTACGTGGTGGCGCGCATCCGCTGACCGCTCACGCCCGGTCACATCCGCGTCAGGCCGCTTGGCGGCGCGTGGGTGCGCCCCGACGTCACACCTGATCGTGTTCCTTCGGGGGTTTCCATGCGTCACGTCCTTTTCGTTGCAGCCGTTTTCGCCGCCTCTCCGGCCTTGGCATCCACGGTCGCCATCGGCGATCTGCGCTACGGGACCAGCGCCACGGTGACGGGCGTCGTCGACCGCATCACGGACGAGGATGAATTCCGCCTGCGCGACGACAGCGGATCGGTCCTTGTCTATATCGGGCCGGGCATCGTGCCCTTCGACACGGGCGAGACGGTGACGATCTCGGGCATCGTGGACCGTGACTTCGGGCGGCTGGAAATCTACGCGCGCGAAGGGCTGCGCGCCGATGGCAGCCGCGTGACTTTCGACCAGCGCGACGACTGATCCGGCCGGTCCGCCCCCCTTGCCACGGGCGGGGCGCCTTCCCACCTTTTTCCCGTCGGACCGCAGCAAGGGGAGAGACGAGGATGATCCGTTCCGCCGCACTGGCGGTCGTGCTGCTTTCAGGCTCGGTCGCCTTCGCGGCGCCCGTGCCCATCGGCAAGGCCCCGCGGGGCCAGCCTGTCACGGTCAGCGGCAAGGTCATGCGGATCACTGATGCCGATGCCTTCCGGCTGAAGGACGCGTCGGGCGTCGTCACCGTCTATGTCGGGCCGAACGACCTGCCCGTGCAGGTGGGCGAAGAGGTGACGGTGCTGGGCGCGCTGGACGAAGGATGCGCCCCCGAATTCGTGGCCCGCGCCCTGCGCCGCGCCGATGGCAGCGAGGTCAGCTTCCGCTACGACTGGGGCTGAAGCAGGGGCGCGTCCGCGACCCACCAGCCCGCCTGCGCGCTGCGGATGGCGCGGGCGGCGGCGCTGGCCGACAGCGGATCGGCGAACAGGCCGAAACAGGTCGCCCCCGATCCCGACATGCGCGCCGCCAGACAGCCCTGCTGCGCCGACAGCGCAGCCTTTACCCGACCGATCACCGGAAGCAGCCGCTCTGCGGGGCCTTCCAGATCGTTCCGCTGCATCGCCACCCATGCCGCCAGTTCCGCCGCGCCGCGCAGTCGCGGCAGGTCGCGCAGGGGGGCGTTGTCGCGCCGTTCCAGCGCGCGAAAGACCTCGGGCGTCGAGACGGCCTGAAGCGGGTTGGCCAGCACCAGCCAGACGGGCGGCAGCGGATGGGCAAGGGGCACCAGCCCTTCGCCGATCCCCGTCATCCGCACGGGCCGCCCCGACAGGCAGACGGGCACATCCGCGCCAAGGGCCAGCACCTGATCGGGCGGCGGCAGGGCGCGGCCACGGGCCCTTGCGATCAGCCGCAGCGTCGCCGCCGCATCCGCCGATCCGCCGCCGATGCCCGATGCGACGGGCAGCACCTTGTCCAGCGTGATCCGCGCCGCGCCTTCGCCCATCATCCGCGCCGCGCGCAGCACAAGGTTGTCATCCGTCACGGGCAGCGCGCCCGCCTGCGGGCCGGTGATGTCCAGCCCCA
>JBEEOG010000312.1:0-9505 GCA_041191745.1 Pseudomonadota bacterium
GCCGCGCTGTGGGAGGCGCTGGCCGAGGCCGGGGTGGCCTTGGGCGGCGTTCAGGGGTAAACCGCAGGGCAGGGTGCCGCAGCACTCGCCGGACGGAGACGACCATGCCCCACACGATCCGCGACATCGCCGCCGCCCTTGGCGCGGTTGCCGAAGGCGACCTCGACATCGCGGTGACCCGCGCCTCGGAACCGCAGACGGCGGATGCCGCCGCGCTGGCACTGGCGATGGACCCGAAATACGCGGGCGGTCTGGCCAAGGGGCAGGCGCTGGCGGCGCTGGTCTGGCCGGGGGCGGATTGGCGCGGGCTGGGGCTGAAGGCCGCGATCTTCGCCCCGCGCGGGCGGCTGGCGATGGCGGGGCTGTCGCGGATGATGGATGCGGGACCCGACATCGCGCCCGGCCTCCATCCCCTGAGCGTGGTGCATGAGAGTGCCGAGATTGCCGAGGGCGCGGCCATCGGTCCCTTCGTCACCATCGGCGCGGGCGTGCGGATCGGGCCGCGCGCGCGCATCGCAAGCCACGTCTCCATCGCCGAAGGGGCGGTGATCGGGGCGGATGCGCTGATCCTGCAGGGCGCGCGCATCGGCGCGCGCGTCACCATCGGCGACCGCTTCATCTGCCAGCCCGGCGCGGTGGTGGGGGCGGACGGATTCTCCTTCGTGACGCCCGAGAAATCGGGGGTCGAGGAAATCCGCGAAACCCTCGGGGAACGCGGGGAAATCCGCCAGCAAAGCTGGACGCGCATCCATTCGCTGGGCGCGGTCACGATCGGCGACGATGTGGAACTGGGCGCAAATGCCTGCATCGACCGCGGCACGATCCGCGACACGGTGATCGGGTCGGGCACGAAGCTCGATAACCTTGTCCATATCGGGCACAACGTGCAGGTCGGGCGCGATTGCCTGCTGTGCGGGCAGGTGGGTATCGCCGGATCGGCGCGCATCGGCGACCGCGTGGTGATGGCGGGGCAATGCGGGGTGAACGACAACATCTTCGTGGGCGATGACGTGATCGCGGGCGGCGCGACCAAGATCTTCACCAACGCGCCCGCGGGCCGCGTGCTGCTGGGCTATCCGGCGGTGAAGATGGAAACCCATGTCGAGATGCAGAAGGCGCTGCGCCGCCTGCCGCGTCTGGCTACCCGCGTCGCCGAAATCGAGAGGCTTGTCATTCCCAAGTCGCAAGGCGATGACTAAATCCTTCCCGTGACAGGGAAAGGGGGCCGGTATGGACGTGCGTGAACAGGTGATCGCGATCATCGCGGAACAGGCGATGCTGCAGCCGTCGGACATCACGCCCGACAGCACGCTGCAGGACCTCGGGCTCGACAGCCTCGGCCTTGTCGAGTCGATCTTCGCCATCGAGGAAGCCTTCGACATCAGCGTGCCCTTCAACGCCAACGAGCCCGGCAAGTCGGAGTTCGACATCTCGACCGTCGCCTCCATCGTCGCCGCGGTCGAGGGTCTCGTCGCGCAGAAGGCGGCATAGGGGCGGAATGCGGCGCGTCGTCATCACGGGGGCCGGCACGATCAACGCGCTGGCGCAGGATGTGGCGGGCACCTTCGCCGCCTTTGCCGAGGGGCGCTGCGGGATCGGCGCGCTCGATATCCGCGACCGCGACCGGCTGGCGATCACCATCGGCGGTCAGGTGCGCGGCTGGGACCCCGAGGCGCATTTCAACCGCCAGCAGATCACGCTCTACGACCGTTTCACGCAATTCACCCTGTGGTCCGCACGGCAGGCCATCGCGCAGTCGGGGCTGAATTTCGACGGCCATCTGGGCTACGAGGCGGGGGTCGTGCTCGGCACCGCGGCGGGGGGCACGACGACCTGGGACGAGAATTACCGCACCGTCTATGAAGAGGGGAAGAACCGCGTCCATCCCTTCGTCGTGCCCAAGCTGATGATGAACGCCGCCGCATCGCATGTGTCGATGGAGTTCAACCTGAAAGGGCCGACCTTCACGGTATCCACCGCCTGCGCGTCGTCCAACCATGCGATGGGGCTGGCCTTCCAGACGATCCGCGCGGGCGGGGCCAAGGTCATGGTGACCGGCGGGTCCGAGGCGATGCTCTGCTTCGGTGGCATCAAGGCGTGGGAGGGCCTGCGCGTCATGTCCAAGGATGCCTGCCGCCCCTTCAGCCTGACCCGCAACGGCATGGTGCAGGGCGAGGGTGCGGCGGTCTTCGTGTTCGAGGATTACGACCACGCCCGCGCGCGCGGGGCCGAGATTCTGGCCGAGGTGGCGGGTTTCGCCATGACATCGGATGCCGCCGATATCGTCATGCCGTCCAAGCAGGGCGCGGCGCGGGCCATCGCGGGCGCGCTGCGCGACGCGGGCCTGACCCCCGAGGAGGTGGGCTACATCAACGCCCACGGCACCGGAACGGCGGCCAATGACAAGACCGAATGTGCCGCCGTGGCCGATGTCTTCGGCCAGCATGCGAACCGGCTGATGATCTCCTCGACCAAATCCATGCACGGCCATCTGATCGGCGGGACGGGGGCGGTGGAACTGCTCGCCTGCCTGATGGCGCTGCGCGAAGGGGTGATCGCCCCGACGGTGGGCTATGAGGAGCCCGATCCCGAATGTGCGCTGGATGTGGTGCCGAACGTGGCGCGGCAGGCGCGGGTGGATGTGGTGCTGTCCAACGCCTTTGCCTTCGGCGGGCTGAACGCGGTCCTGGCCCTGCGGCGGGCATGAAACGCGAACGCCGCGCCCTTGCGGGACGCGGCGCTGCGATCGGGCGATGGACGGCGGATCAGTCCTGCGCGGGGGCTTCGGCCGGCGCGTCTTCGGGCTGGGGCAGGGCGGCGTTGTGGGCGGCGACCGCCTCGTATCCGGCGGTGAAGCCCTTCAGCGAAACCTCGAGCGGCACCGTCTCGTTCGGCGCGATGGCGGGAACGATGGTCACCACGGCCTTTGCCCCCTTCTTGAACCCGTCAAGTTCGGCGGCGGTGAAGCCCACCCGCGCGACGCAGCCGATGCGCGCGCAGAAGGTGAAGGGATAGACCTTGGCCTCGGCCCCGTCGATGGAGATCCGCAGACCCGCGGTCAGAAGCGTCTCGAGCGGTGCGATGATCGTGGCACCCGCCACGGCCTCGCCGCCATCGGGCAGGGCGAACATGTTGAACTCGGCCACCGAGGTGCCGTTGGCATCCTTCAGCAGCTGGTACAGCTGGCAGGGATCGTCGCCCGTCTCGGTCCGGACGCAGCGCTGTTCCCACAGCTCGAAGGCCGCCATGGTGTAGCTGCTGCCCACGCCGCCATCGGCGGGCGTGCCCATCGACAGGCCGTCCGCGGTGGCGGCATCGGCGGCGGGCGCGGCTTCGGGCGCGGCTTCGGTCTGGGCTTCCTGCGCCAGCGCGCCCGTCGCCGTGGCAAGCGAAAGGCCGAAGGCAAGGGCAAGGGCGATGGATCTGGGCATGGTCATCATGGACTTTCCTGTTTCGTCCGGTTGGATCGGGCGGTGTCGGTGTTGCGCGGGCCTTAGCACGGGGCGCGGGCCAAGTCAGGTCAGAAAAGCGCGACCCGCGCCCGCCCGCCCCGTCTCGCCGCCCCGTCTCGCCGTCGCCCGCGCCGCAGGCCGCACACAGATCGCCGCGGCGCCTGCCGGAGCGACCTGCCCGAAATGCCGAAGGGCCGGACGAACCGGCCCTTCCTGCATCTTGTTTTTTGCTCCCTGTCGGACTGGCCGACTTCATGGGTGCTGACGCTAAGGGGGATTCGCATTTCCGTCAACAGGGAATCGGGTCCCGTCCGGGACTTGGAAAACATGAATGAAAACCGATGGTTTTACGCTTTTCGGGCCGGTCGGGGGGCGTGCCGCACACCGCCCGCAGCGCCCTGCGTCACGGCCCCGGACCGGCCCCTTGCCCATCCCGCGCGACGGGGCTGGAGCTCAGGCGCGAAGCGACTATGGTAGGGTGCAGGCCCTGCGCGGGGATGCTGCGGGGTGTCATCACGGATGGCGGGTTCGGTAACAGGTCGGGGGGTATCATGGCAGAGGCAGAGCCGGGCGTTTTCATGGGCGGCGGGGGCGAAGGCTACGGCGCGCCGCAACGGCTGCTTCTGCGCTATGGCAACCGCCACGGGCTGATCGCGGGGGCCACGGGCACGGGCAAGACGGTGACGCTGCAGGTTCTGGCCGAAGGCTTCAGCGCGGCGGGGGTGCCGGTCTTCCTGTCGGATGTGAAGGGCGACCTGTCGGGCATCGGGGTTCCGGGATCGGCCAGCCACAAGCTGCACGACCCCTTCATGAAACGCGCCGCGACCATCGGGCTTGACCTGCACTACCGCAGCTTTCCGGTCACCTACTGGGACCTGTTCGGCCAGCAGGGCCACCCGATCCGCGCCACCGTGGGCGAGATGGGGCCGCTTCTCCTGTCCCGCCTGCTGGAGCTGAGCGAACCGCAGGAGGGCGTGCTGAACGTGGCCTTCCGCCTTGCCGACGAAGAGGAGCTGCCGCTTCTGGACCTCAAGGACCTGCAGGCGCTGCTCGTCTTCATCGCCGAGAATGCCGATGCCATCTCGGCCCGCTACGGGCTGGTGGCGGCGGCCTCGGTCGGGGCGATCCAGCGCGCGCTTCTGGTGCTGGAAAATCAGGGCGGCAACAGCCTGTTCGGGGAACCCGCGCTCGATTTGGCCGATCTGATGCTGGTCGATGCGGCCACGGGCAGCGGGCGGATCAACATCCTCGCCGCCGACAGGCTGATGCAAAGCCCGCGGCTTTACGCGACCTTCCTCTTGTGGCTTCTGTCGGAACTGTTCGAGACGCTGCCCGAGGTGGGCGACCCCGACAAGCCCAAGCTCGTCTTCTTCTTCGACGAGGCGCATCTGCTGTTCGACGACGCCCCCAAGGCGCTGGTGGACAAGGTGGAACAGGTCGCCCGCCTGATCCGGTCCAAGGGGGTGGGGGTCTATTTCATCACCCAGAACCCCGCTGACGTGCCCGAAGACATCCTCGGCCAGCTGGGCAACCGCGTGCAGCACGCGCTGCGCGCCTTTACCGCCAAGGACCAGAAGGACCTGAAACAGGCGGCCGAGACCTATCGCCCCAACCCGCGCTTTGCGACCGAAGACGCGATCCGCGACGTGGGCACGGGCGAGGCGGTGACGTCCTTCCTCGAAAACAAGGGCATCCCCGGCATCGTCGAGCGCACGCTGATCCGCCCGCCCGCCAGCCAGCTTGGCCCGATCGACGCAGGCACGCGCGCGCAGCTGATCGCCGCCTCGCCGCTGAAGGGCAAGTATGACACGCCGGTGGACCGCGAAAGCGCCCATGAAAAGCTGCGCGACCGCGCCAAGCAGGCCGCGGCCGAGGCGGCGGCCGCCGAAGGGCAGGCATCGGCCCCTGCCGAGCCGTGGCAGACAGGGCCCGATGGCGGCGCGGGCGACGGTCTGACCCGCGCCCGCCGCTGGGATGGCGGGACAGGC
This sequence comes from Pseudomonadota bacterium, assembly GCA_041191745.1. Classification (GTDB taxonomy): domain Bacteria; phylum Pseudomonadota; class Alphaproteobacteria; order Rhodobacterales; family Rhodobacteraceae; genus Paragemmobacter. The sequence continues at coordinate 5,441 of JBEEOG010000312.1, forward strand.
GGCGCCATGTCGCGCCCGCCGGAGACCGGCACCCGCCGCGGCGGCGCATCGTCGCGCAGCGATTCGGTGGGCGAGGCTTTCGTGAAAAGCTTCGCGCGGCAGGTGGGCAGCCGGACGGGGCAGGCGGTTGTGCGCGGCATCCTCGGCTCGCTGTTCAAAAGGCGTTGAACGGGCGGCTTTTTCCCGCCCGACCGATACATCCTTTCGGATGGTTTTCCCGTCGGGGGGTAGGAATATGCTCCCGTCGCGCGCATATTTCTCGGCAGGGTTCAGCGCGATCGACAGACCAGATGGACAGGACACCTTCGACCTTCGACGTGATCGACGGCGGCGCCGGGGCGGCACCGCAGCGGCGCGACACGGGCCATTATTTCGACCAGACCATCTTCGATCTGCACTACCGCCTGCAGTCGGCCCGCGCCCACCGCATGGCGCTGGAAGAGGACCTGTCGAAACTGGGCATCAGCGTCGATCCGGTGACGGGGGCCGTCACGCTGGCCGCCGCGCAGCCCAAGGGTTAAAGCGGGCGCAGGCGCAGGCGGGTGATGCGGTTCTCGCGCCTCTGGATGACCTCGAAGCGGAAGCCGTGGAAGCTGAAGGCCTGCCCTTCCTGCGGGATCGTCTGCGCCTCGTGGATCACAAGACCCGCGACGGTATTGGCCTCGTCATCGGGCAGTTGCCAGTCGAGCGCGCGGTTCAGGTCGCGGATCGTCATCGCGCCCTCGATCACATAGGCGCCCGTCTCGTCGGGTTGCAGGCGGGCTTCCTTTTCCGAGGTGTCGAATTCGTCGCGGATTTCGCCCACGATCTCTTCGAGGATGTCTTCCAGCGTGATCAGGCCCTGGATCGCGCCATATTCGTCCACGACCAGCGCGAAATGGGTGCGCCGTTTCAGGAATTCGCGCATCTGTTCGTCAAGCGTCGTCGTCTCGGGGATGAAATAGGGCTTCATCGCGATCTTGCCGACATCGAGCGCGTCGATCGCGCCCGGCGCGCCGTCGGCGGCGCGCAGCAGGCGGTCCACCTCGCGCAGAAGGTCCTTGGCATGGATCACGCCGACGATGTTCTCGGGGCTGTCGCGCCAGATCGGCAGGCGGGTATGGGATGAGGCGAGCGCCTGCGACAGGATCGCGTCGGGGGTGTTGTCCGCATCGATCATCTCGATCTCGCGGCGGTGGCGCATGATCTCGTCCACCGTGCGGTGGGTCAGGTCCAGCGCGCCCAGCAGGCGGTCGCGGGCCTCTTTTTCCACTGCACCTTCGGAATGGCCCAGCGCGATGGTCCCCGCGATCTCGTCGCGGATCGCAAGCATCCGCCCCTCGTCATTACCGCGCACGCCAAGCAGCCAGAGGATCGCCCGCACGACACCGCGCACCAGCGTGACCACGGGCGAAAAGATCAGGATCAGAAGCCGGATCACGGGTGCGACGCGCGTGGCCACGGGTTCGGGATAGGTGATGGCCAGCGTCTTGGGCAGCACCTCGCCGAAGATCAGGATCAGGGTGGTCATCACCAGCGTGGCCAGCGCCACGCCCGAATCGCCGAACAGCCGCGTCATCAGCGCGGTGGCGAGCGAGGCCGACAGGATATTGACGATGTTGTTGCCCAGAAGCAGCGCGCCGATCATGCGTTCGCTGTCCTCGGTCACCTGCATCGCCCGCGCCGCGCCATGCGATCCCTTGTCGGCCTGCGTGCGCAGCTTGCCCCGCGACGCGGCCGTCAGCGCCGTTTCCGACCCCGAAAAGAAGGCCGAAATGCAGAGCAGCAGCAGAATGGCAAGCGAGGTGAACCAGAAGGCGGCGTCGAGCATGGCGGATCCGTCATTATGTCGCGCCGGACTATGCGGGCGGCGGCGGGACGGTTCAAGCCTTGCCGGACTTGCGCGCGAGCGGATGGTGTTCCAGCACGAGCGCCTTCAGATGGTCGTCGAGGACATGGGTATAGATTTCGGTCGTTGCCACATCGGCATGGCCCAGAAGCGTCTGGATCACCCGCAGATCGGCCCCGCCTGCCAGAAGATGCGTGGCAAAGGCATGGCGCAGCGCATGCGGCGTGACCTTGGCCGGATCGACCCCGCCCGCCACGGCGATGTCCTTGATCAGCGTGTAGAAAAGCTGCCGCGTCAGATGCCCCCCCGCGCCCGAGCCGGGAAACAGATGGCGCGCGGCGGGCTTGCCCTTGCGCTTCGCCTCGGCCTCGGCGGCGTCGCGGACGGCCAGCCAGTCGGCCAGCGCCGCGCGGGCAGGGGCCGACAGCGGCACCATGCGCTCCTTGCCGCCCTTGCCGCGCACAAGGATCATCCTCGGATCGCCCCGCACGGCGGCGGCGGGCAGTTCCACCAGTTCCGACACGCGCATCCCCGTGGCGTAGAGGAGTTCCACCAGCGCGCGGTTCCGCAGGCGGTCGGCCTCGGTCCGCCCTTTGGTGCGGGCGGCGTCAAGCAGGCGGTCCACCTCGTCATGGCTCAGCGTCTTGGGCAGGCTTTTGCTCGCCCCCGGCCCCTTGATGCGGAGCGCGGGATTGTCGGCGCGCCAGCCTTCCTCATGCGCGAAGCGGTAAAGCTGGCGGATCGCCGACAGGCGGCGCGCGCGGGTCGAGGTGGCCAGCCCCTGCGCCGCGCACCAGACCAGATATTCCTCCACCGTCTCGCGCGAGGCGGCGGCCAGCGTCCCGCCCCGCCGCGCCAGCCAGTCGGCGTAATCCTTCAGGTCGCGCCCATAGGCCAGCCGCGTGTTCTGCGCGGCATCCAGTTCGGCCGCCTGCGCTTCCAGAAAGGCGGAAATCCAGCGCGCATCCGTGGCGGCGGTCATCCCCGCCGCTCCAGCAACATCAGTTCCAGCGCGGTGCGGCGGGCCACGCCCTCCAGCCCCACGGCGCGGAACAGGGCAAGGCCGTCGGTGACATCCTTCACCTCGCCCTGCAGGCCGCGTTCGATCTTTTCCACCGCCGTCAGGATCGCCTCGCCCATGCGGCCCTCGTCCAGCATGCGGCGCAGGTCCTCGGACGGGGCGACACCCTGAAAGGCGGGCAGGATCACCCGCCCCATGCTGTCGGGCGCGGTCAGGCCGGTGACATTGCCCTTGGCCAGCCCGATCAGGAAGCCCTCGCGCGCATCGGCAGGGGTCCGGCTGGCCGCCACCCGTTCATAGGACGGCGACAAGAGCCCCGCGACAAAGGCGATCCGCCCCGCCTCGCCCTGCAGGTCCAGACGGTGCAGCGCCTCGCCGTAGAGTTCGGAAAAGGCGACTTCCAGTTCCGCCCCGATCATGGACTGCCAGATTTCCGGCACGATGCGGGCGATGGCGTCGGGATCGCCCGTGCGGAAGGCGGCCTCGAAGCGCTGGAAGGCGGCGACACGGTCCCAGACCCCGCCCGATGCGGCGGGCTTGCGTTCGGTGTAAAGCCCGAGCAGCTGGTTCGGCGTCACGGCCCCCGCGCGGGTCAGGCGTTCGGCGGCCTCGATCTGCGCGCGCCAGCCCGCGCTCGGGCGCAGTTCGGCATGGGCAAAGGCAAGGGGCAGGGTAGAGGTGGGCAGCGGCTCGCCGATCGCCTCGAACATCCGCCATGTCAGGGGGGTGACGCGCGCGGGGGCGGGCAGGGGCGGCTCGCCCTCGAACAGGTCGGGGTCGAGGAAGCGCGACAGAAGCGCGTCCTCCTCCTCGGTCACGAAGCCCAGCGATTGCGCGGTTCGCAGCGTCAGCGCGGCGGCGTTCCAGTCGCCGGACCGCGCAAGGCAGAAGATGCGCGCAGGAAAGGTCGGCGCAAGGCCGGGGGCGCGCACCATCTGGGCGCAGCCCTCATCCTCGGCCCCCGTGAGCAGGTCCACGTCGAAGCTGCGGCGGAAGAGTTCGGCATCCTTGCCCGCATCGGCCACATCCAGCAGCGCGCGCGCCTGATCGAGCGCGCCAAGGTCCAGCAGGCGGTCGATCCGCGCCCGCAGAAGCACGCCCCCCGTGCCCGCATCGGCAGGCGCGCTGGCTTCGGCCAGAAGCAGCGTCATCAGAAGGCCGCGCAGCGCGGGCAGGCTGTCGCGCCCCCCGCCCGTCACGCGCGCGACGATATCGG
>JBEEOG010000313.1:0-3354 GCA_041191745.1 Pseudomonadota bacterium
GGGGGGGGGCCCGTCTGCCCCCCCCCGCCGCGCGGGGCGCGCGGCCCCCCCCGAGGATATTTGGCGAAGGGGATGGGGGTCAGCGGGGGGTGTCCGCGCCGTCGCGGAAGACATCCTTGTGCACGATCACATCGGCCTGCGGATAGGCCGCGAGGATCGCGCGGCGCAGCCCCGCGCCGATGGCATGCGCCTCGTGCAGGGGTTGTTCGCCATCGAGTTCGATATGGATGTTGACGAAGACGCGGCTGCCCGCCGTGCGGGTCTTGAGGTCGTGAAAGCCCCGCACGCCCGGCCAGTCGCGGGCGATGGCCCCGATGCCCGCGACGATCTCTGCATCGGCGCTGCGGTCCATCAGCGAATCCCACGCGCCCTTGCCGATGCGGACCGCGCCGATGGCGAGCATGGCGGCGGCACCGATGGCCACGACCGCATCCACCGCGACGAGGCCGAAGGCCTTGGACGCCCAGAGCGAGACGATGGCCCCGATATTGGGCAGAAGGTCGCCGAGGTAATGCAGGCGGTCCGCCGCGACGACCTTGCTGCCCGTGCGCCGCGCCACGCGGCCCTGCCAGAGGACAAGCCCGAGCGTCAGGAGGATCGACACCGCCATGACCGCCATCCCCGTGCCTTCGGCGGCGAGGGGCGGGGCCGCGGCGGGTGCAGCAAGCCGCGTGACAGCGGCGGCGGCGATGACCGTGGCGGAGACGAGGATGAAGACGGATTGCCCGAGGGCGGCCAGATCCTCGGCCGAGGAATGGCCGAAGGCATGATCCTCATCCGCGGGCTTGGCCGCGTAGAGGATCGCCGCCATCGCGCCGAGGCTGACCATCAGGTCCATCGCGCTGTCGGCAAGCGAGGCCGCGACCGAGAGCGCCCCCGTCTGCCCCAGCGCCCAGAGCTTGAGCGCGACCAGAAGCCCCGCCACGAGGACGGAGGCCAGTCCGGCGGAAAGGTTCAGGCGGGTGGCGTCGGGGCTGGTCATGGGGCGCGGTCTGGGCAATGTCGTGCGCCCTGCGCTAACCGCAGCCGCGCCCGCGGTAAAGCGCGACCGACTCGCAAGGGCGGCTATTCGATGGTCTCGCCCGGCTCGACCCCCCAGAGGTCGGACTTGCGGACCCAGCCGCGCTCGCCGTTGATCGAGATCCGGCACCAGTCGGGGCGGCATTCCTGCACCCAGCCCACGACATTGCGCTCGGCGCGGAATTCGACGGCGGAACCGTCTTCGGGGCGGCTGTGGACATCGGCCAGTTCCGAGGCGATCAGGACCGAGCGGACGCCCGACAGGAGCGCGTAATGGACCCAGCCGCCCGCGCCTTCGGCATCCTCGACGCGGCGCCAGTGTTCGTATTCCGCGGTGATGCGCAGCGGCATGCCCGCACGGGTGAAGACCCAGTCGATGCGGTGGGTGCGCCCCGGCCCGCGGCGGGCATTGCCTTCGTTCCCTTTCAGGCTGACGTAGCGGGGCAGGGGCAGGTTGGTGACCGAGCCGCGGTTCGGATCGCGCGGCGGGGTCGCCGTGGCAGGGCCCGACGCGCCCGTGGCCGCGCCCGTGGCCGCGACGTTGGCTCCGGCGGCGGCCCCGACGGTGGCTGCCGCCACGGCGGCGGCGGCCGCGTCGGGCTGGACGGGGGGTTTCGGCGCGGCAAGGCTGGGCGTTTCGGCCGGGCGGGGTCTGGGGGCCGTGGCGGGGGCGGCGGCGGCCACGCCTTCGGGAAGGGCGAGCGTCGCAGGGCGCGGCATGGGGCGCAGGGGGGCTTCGGCCCAGAGGGGGGCTGCGGTGGCCGCAGCCAGAATTCCGCCCCAGAGCCATGCCCGAAGGATACCCGCCATGCCTGTACCGCCCGCTTCCTTGGGGGGCGCGGACAAAGCCCTGCCACCCGTTGCGCCCTTTGCCCGACGCCCCCCGTCTGTCGCGGGGGTGACGGCGGGCTGCCTCTGCCGTCCGGACCCTGCGCCTTCGGTTGCGACGCACCTTGTGCAGGGCCGATCTTCCCGCCACTTTGCCAAAACGGGATGCGATAGGGAAGTGGACGGAGGATTGGGATGCCCGCTCAACGCCTGACTGTGGTCGTGACGCGACGGTTGCCCGAACCGGTCGAGACACGGATGAAGGAACTGTTCGATGTGGAGTTGCGCGATCCCGACACGCCCATGACGCGCGAGGAGCTGGCCGCTGCCATGCGCCGCGCCGATGTGCTGGTGCCCACGATCACCGACCAGATCGATGCGGGGCTGATCGGGCAGGCGGGCGAGAAGCTGAAGCTGATCGCCAATTACGGCGCGGGGGTGGACCATATCGACGTGGCGACCGCGCGCACGCGCGGCATCCTGGTGTCGAATACCCCGGGCGTGGTGACCGAGGATACCGCCGACATGACCATGGCGCTGATCCTCGGCGTCACGCGGCGCATCCCCGAGGGCATCGCGTTGATGCAGGCGGGCGACTGGCAGGGCTGGTCCCCCATGGCGATGCTGGGCGGGCGCATCGGGGGCAAGCGGCTGGGGATCCTCGGGATGGGGCGGATCGGGCAGGCGGTGGCGCGGCGGGCGCGGGCCTTCGGGATGCAGATCCACTACCACAACCGCCGCCGCCTGCGCGCGGAGGTGGAGGCCGAGCTGGAGGCGACATGGTGGGAGAGCCTCGACCAGATGATCGCGCGGATGGACGTGATTTCCATCAACTGCCCGCATACGCCATCGACCTATCACCTGATGAACGCGCGGCGACTGAAGCTGATGAAACCCAGCGCCGTGATCGTGAACACCAGCCGCGGCGAGGTGATCGACGAGAACGCCCTGACGCGCATGATCCGCGCCGGAGAGATCGCGGGGGCGGGGCTCGACGTCTATGAGCGCGGGGCCGAGATCAACCCGCGCCTGCGCGAATTGCCCAATGTGGTGCTGCTGCCGCATATGGGATCGGCCACGCTGGAGGGGCGGATCGAGATGGGCGAGAAGGTGATCATCAACATCAAGACCTTCGCCGACGGCCACCGCCCGCCCGATCAGGTCGTGCCGGGGATGCTGTAGGTCCGCGCGCCGCGCGTGCCGCACGGCCCCACGCCCGAGGAGATTTCGGGACCAGAAGACCGAAGGCCCGCTTGCCTGAGGCGGGCGGCCGTGGGAAGGGCGGGGGATGCCGGTCCTTGTCATCCTCCTGATCCTGTCCGTCCTGATCTATCTGTGGTTCGCGCGGCGCGGATCGACGCTGACGCGGCACTGCCGCTGGCGGCAGGACCGCCGCGCGGGGCCGGATATGTGGCGCTGCGCGGTCTGCGGGGCGGCGGTCGCGGGAACGGGGGCGCCGCGCCAATGCCTGCGCCCGCCCGCCCCGCCGCCCGCTTGACCCGTCGG
>JBEEOG010000314.1:0-2787 GCA_041191745.1 Pseudomonadota bacterium
TGCGCCGCAATCGGGCTGGGGCAGATGGACGTCCTCGATGAACGGGTCGCCCGGCGTCGGGAAATCTTCGGCATCTACCGAGACGCTCTCGCCCATCCAGGCATTTCATTCATGCCCGAACCCGAAGGCTTCCATTCGACCCGTTGGCTTACGGCCGTGACGATCGAACCGGAGGTAACGGGCGTGACACGCGAAGACATCCGGACGATGCTGTTGGAGCACCGGATCGAGTCCCGACCTTTGTGGAAGCCGATGCACATGCAACCGCTCTACGAGGGCTTCCCCTATCACGGCTCGGGGAATGACGAAGGGCTGTTTGCGAAGGGTCTGTGTCTGCCTTCGGGTAGCGACATGACACACGAGCAGCAGGCCGAGGTGATCGCGCGGATACGGTCCATGCTCAGGTAGAGCGGGACGAGGGAGATGCCGCCGCCCGGACAGATCACAGGTCGACGGGCAACTCGGGCCTCTTCCTCAAGGGGCACCGCATGGCCCCCCTGGTGGTCCACATCCCTTCGATTTTGCGGCATACTTGCAGAATCAGCGTCAGGAGCGCGAAGCAACAGGTGACGAGACCCTTGGCGACCCATAACCCGCCCGCGCCTTCCGACGCCCACCGCCTCTCCGTCGCCCCGATGATGGACTGGACCGACCGCCATTGCCGGTTCATCCACCGCCTGATGACGCGGCGCGCCATGCTTTATACCGAGATGGTGACCGCCCCCGCCGTGGTGCATGGCGATCGCGGGCGGCTGCTGGACTATGCAAGGGCCGAGCATCCCGTCGCGCTGCAACTGGGCGGGTCCGATCCGGCAGAATTGCGCCGCGCGGTCGAACTGGCCGCGCCTTGGGGCTATGACGAGATCAACCTGAACGTGGGCTGCCCCTCGGACCGCGTGCAGTCGGGCTGCTTCGGCGCCGTGCTGATGGAGCGTCCGCAGCTCGTGGCCGATTGCGTGGCCGCGATGCGGGAGGCCTCGCCCGTTCCCGTCACCGTCAAATGCCGCATCGGCGTCGATGACCAGAACCCCGAGATCGTCCTGCCCGATTTCCTCTCAAGGGTCAGCGCGGCCGGTGTCACGCATTTCGTCATCCATGCCCGCAAGGCGTGGCTGCAGGGCCTCTCGCCCAAGGAAAACCGCGAGATCCCGCCGCTCGACTACGACCTTGTCCTGCGGATGAAGGCGGCCTTCCCGCATCTGACGATCTGCATCAATGGCGGCATCACCACGCTGGCGCAGGCGCGCGACCTGCTGGCGGCGGGGCTCGACGGGGTGATGGTGGGGCGCGCGGCCTATCACGATCCGGCCTCGGTCCTGATCGGGGCGGATGCGCTCTGGGGGGATGCCCACGCCCCCGATGCCTTTGCCGTGGCCGAGGCGATGAAGCCCTATATCGCCGCCCATCTGGGGCAGGGCGGACGGCTGCACCAGATCACGCGGCACATGCTGGGCCTGTTCCATGGCCGTCCCGGTGCGCGGGGCTGGCGGCGGGTGCTGTCCGAGGGCGCGTCGCGCAGCGGGGCAGGGCTCGATGTCTATGACGCGGCCCTGGCCGAGGTGACGCGGGCCGCCCAGGCGGCCTGAGCGCGCGGGCGTCAGGCCGAAGGCCTTTGCCGCATCGGCCCACGGTCGATAGACCAACTTCGCCAGACCCAAGGCGATGAAATAGGCCGTCACCGTCATCTGCATCCCTTGCACATCCGTGCCGAGCGCGTCACCGATATTAGGCATGGCGGGCAGCGACATGTCGATGGCGAAGGGGCCGATGCAGGACAGAAGCCCGAGGACAAGCGCAGGGTGCCGCAGGCGGCCAGACATGGGCAGGCTTTCTGCAGGTAAAAGAGACAGGGTGCACAGGCCTTTCGCGGGGTGGATGCCAGACGGGCCGATCGGGCAGGGCGGGGGACGGGAAAGATGGAACACAGGCTGACCGGACAGGGGTTCCTCCGCATCGCGGCGCATCCGGCGATCCGCGCCTGGGCCGATGCCGCGCGGGACCCTGCGGCAAGGGCGGTCGCAGCCTCGTCCGACTGGCGCTGCGGGGGCACGTGGTGCGTGGGCCTCGACGCGCTGGGGAACGCGGCTGACGGGTCGGTGGCGGGCGTCCCCCTGCCGTGGGACGTGCTGGGCCTTGCGCCCGTGCCGCTGCATCCCGCGCAGGTGTCCACCACCCGCGCGGGCTATCCGCTGCCCTCTGCGGGCGAATCCGAGGCCGCCTTCCGCTTCCGCCGCGACCGCGACGGGGCGCATCTCGACGGGCTGATCGCCGAGGGGCCGGACAAGCGCCGCTTCATCCGCGAACCGCATGGCTGGATCCTCGGCCTGCCGCTGAATACGGCCGATGCGGGGGCCGCGCCGCTTGTGGTGTGGGAGGGCAGCCACCGGATCATGCGCGCGGCGCTGGCGCAGGCGCTGGCCCCGCATGACGCCGCGACATGGGGCGATGTGGACATCACCGACGCCTATACCGCCGCGCGGCGCAGGGTCTTGGCCGAATGCCGCCGCATCGAACTGCCGGGCCGTCCGGGCGAGGCGGTGCTGCTGCACCCCCACCTGATCCACGGCGTCGCCCCCTGGCGCGCGGGGGCGGCCGCGGCACAGCCGGGGCGGATGGTGGCCTATTTCCGGCCCCTCCTGCCCTCGATCGCGGAATGGCTGGGGGAAGATTAGGCCGCGACCGCCTGCAGGTCCGCCGTCACGCGGGCGAGGACGGCGCGCGTGTCGGCGGGGTCGATCTCTGCCCCTACCCCTGCGACAAGGACTTCGGCCAGCCCGTCCGACAGGC
>JBEEOG010000315.1:0-3646 GCA_041191745.1 Pseudomonadota bacterium
CGCGACGGCAACTGGTTCAACGAGGAACTCTACGCCCGCTTCCGCCTGATCGGCAGCGCGGGCACATGGGGCGGGCGCGATCCCGTGGCGCATCTTCTGGCCCCGCGCAGACAGGCCGCGTGATGCAAGGATTTTCTGCGAAAATCCTTCGCCCCGATCCTTCTGCGAAGGATCACACCGAACCTTCGCAGAAGGTTCGCAAGGCAGATTTTTCGCAGAAAAATCTGCGCGTTGGAGACGAAAGATGAAGCAGCCCTTCCCGTTCTCGGCCATCGTCGGCCAAGAGGCGATGAAACAGGCGATGATCCTGACCGCAATCGACCCCGCCATCGGCGGCGTCCTCGTCTTCGGCGACCGCGGCACGGGCAAATCCACCGCCGTGCGTGCGCTGGCCGCCCTCCTGCCGGAAATCGAGGCGGTCGAAGGCTGCCCCGTCAACTCCGCCCGCCCCGAACAGGTGCCCGACTGGGCGCAGGGCGCGACCGACCGGATCGTCACCCGACCCACCCCCGTCATCGACCTGCCGCTCGGCGTGACCGAGGATCGCGTCGTCGGCGCGCTCGACATCGAACGCGCCCTGACGCGGGGGGAAAAGGCCTTCGAGCCCGGCCTTCTGGCCCGCGCCAACCGCGGCTACCTCTATATCGACGAGGTCAACCTGCTCGAGGATCACATCGTGGACCTCCTCCTCGACGTCGCGCAATCGGGCGAGAACGTGGTGGAGCGCGAAGGCCTGTCGATCCGCCACCCCGCCCGCTTCGTGCTGGTCGGATCGGGCAACCCCGAGGAAGGCGAGCTTCGCCCCCAGCTCCTCGACCGTTTCGGCTTTTCGGTCGAAGTCACCAGCCCGCGCGATGTCGAGACGCGGGTGGAGGTGATCCGCCGCCGCGACGCCTATGAGAACGGCTACGGCGGCTTCATGGAAACATGGCGCCCGCAGGATGCCGCGCTGCGCGCCCGCATCCTTGCCGCCCGCGCCGCCCTGCCCGCCGTCACGACGCCCAACACCGTGCTGCACGATTGCGCGTCGCTCTGCATCGCCATCGGGTCGGACGGGTTGCGCGGCGAACTCACGCTCCTGCGCGCGGCCCGTGCGCTCGCGGCCCTCGAAGGGGACGAGGCGGTAGGCCGCCTCCACCTCAAGGCCGTGGCGCCGATGTGCCTGTCGCACCGCCTGCGCCGCGATCCCTTGGACGAGGCCGGATCGACCACCCGCGTCATCCGCGCGCTGGGGGAGGTCCTGCCCTGACCGACCCGTCCGACCGCATCGCCACGGCCATCGCCCTTCTCGCCATTGATCCGGCGGGTCTCAAGGGGCTGTGGCTGCGCGCCCGCGCCGCCCCCCTGCGCGATGCGGTCCTGTCGGCGCTGGCCGCGATCCCGCTTGCCCCCCGCCGCCTGCACCCGACCGTGGCCGATGACGCGCTTTACGGCGGGCTGGACCTGCCCGCCACGCTGGCCACGGGCCGTCCCGTGGCGACCGACGGCATCCTGTCCACCCCCGCCGCGCTGACCCTTGCCATGGCCGAACGCTGCCCCGCGGGCCTTGCCGCACGGCTGGCAACGGCGCTCGACACCCCCGCCCATTGCCTGATCGCACTGGATGAAGGGGCCGAGCCGGACGAGATCCTGCCCCCCGCCCTGACCGACCGTCTGGCGCTGTTTCTGGACCTCTCGGGCCTGCCATGGTCCGACACCCCCGTCACCCCGCCCGATCCCGCACGGCTTGCAGAGGCGCGCGCGCGCCTGCCGCGACTGACGCTCGCGCCCGACCAGCTCGACGCACTGACCCGCGCGGCCTGCGAACTTGGCATCCCCTCCCTGCGCGCGCCGCAACTGGCCGCCGCCGCCGCCCGCGCCCATGCCGCATGGCAGGGCCGCGATGCGGTGGCCGAAGATGACCTGACTGCCGCCGCCGAACTCGTCTACGCCCAGCGCGCCGCGCCGCGGGCCGAAGAACAGGCCCCGCCCGACCAGCCCCCCCCGCCCGAGGACACACCCGATCCGGGCGAAAGCCCCCAATCCGAAGGCGAAAACCGGTCCCTGCCCGAAGAGATGCTGGTCGAAGCCGCCCTCGCCGCCCTGCCCCGCGACCTCTTGGAGGCGCTGGCCGCCGGTCGGATGTCGCGTGCGCAGGCCGGATCGGGCGGCACGGGGGCCGAACAGGGCGGCAACCGGCGCGGGCGGCCCTTGCCCTCGCGCGCAGGCCGCCTTGCCCCCGGTGCGCGGATCGACCTCGTCGCCACGCTCCGCGCCGCAGCCCCCTGGCAACCCCTGCGCCGCCGCCACGCCGCGCGCCCCGACGCCACCCTGCTGGTGCGCGCCGCCGACATCCGCCTGAAACGCTTCCGCGAAACCTCGGACCGCGTGCTGATCTTCGCCGTCGATGCCTCAGGCTCCGCCGCCTTCGCGCGGCTGGCCGAGGCGAAGGGGGCGGTCGAACTCCTCCTCGCGCAGGCCTATGCGCGGCGCGACCATGTGGCGCTGCTCGCCTTCCGCGGCACGGCGGCGGAACTGGTGCTGCCGCCCACCCGTTCGCTGGTGCAAACCAAGCGTCGCCTTGCGGGCGTGCCGGGGGGCGGGGGGACGCCCCTCGCCTCGGCGCTGAACCTCGCGCTCGCCACGGCGGCACAGGCCCGCGCGCGCGGGATGACACCCACAATCGCGCTTCTGACCGACGGGCGGGGCAACATCGCGCTGGACGGGCGCGCCGACCGCGCGCAGGCCGAGGCCGATGCCCTGCGCCTCGCACAGGCGATCCGGCTGACCGCGACGCCCGCGCTGGTGATCGACGTGGCGAACCGCCCGCAACCCGCGCTTCAGGCGCTGGCCGGCCGGATGGACGCGCCCTACCTCGCGCTGCCGCGTGCCGATGCCTACCGGCTCAGCGCCGCGCTGGCGGGGGCGCTGGGGGAATGACCGCGCGCGCCAGCCCGCCCCCTGCCGCGATGCCCCCTGCCGCGATGCCGCCGAACTGGCCCTTCCGCGCCCATGCGCGCCGCGTCGCCGCCCGCCCGCATGACTGGTGCGTGATCGACCTGCCCGGCCCCGCGCCCGACGCCCCGACCATCCTCTGCCTGCACGGCGCGGGCGGCGCGGGCCACAGCTTCCGCGCCCTTGCGCCCCTGCTGCAGACCCGCTTCCGCGTCGTCATCCCCGACCTGCCCGGTCAGGGCTTCACCCGCGCGGGCGCACGCCGCTTCGGGCTCGACACCATGGCCGAGGATCTGGTCACGCTCTGCCACAGCCTCGGCCTCTGCCCCGCCGTCGTCCTCGGCCATTCGGCGGGGGCCGCCATCGCGCTCAGGCTGGCCGAGATGCTGCCCCTCCGCGCGGTCATCGGCATCAACGCGGCACTCGGCACCTTCGACGGCGCGGCGGGGGTGATGTTCCCGCTCTTGGCCCGCATCCTTGCCGTCACGCCCTTCATCCCGCATGTCGTGGCGCGGCTCTGGGGCAATCCGCAGACGGTGGCGCGGCTGCTGACCTCCACCGGATCGCCGCTCGATGCCGAAGGTCAGGCGCAATACCTGACGCTGGTCAGGGATGCCGCCCATGTCGACGGCACGCTGGGCATGATGGCGCAGTGGCGGCTCGAGGAGTTGATGGCCCGCCTGCCGCAGCTGGCCACCCCCACCCTGCTCAT
>JBEEOG010000316.1:0-7803 GCA_041191745.1 Pseudomonadota bacterium
GACAATTTCACCTTAAGCATGGGACTCCCGTCCTTTGCGCGGAATCCTGACCTTTCGCCGGATATCCGCGCGACCGGCGCGGACCGGCTGCGGGTTCCACCATGTCGCTTGCCGCCATGCCGCCGCCCGTCGCGGTGCGCGGACCTTCAGGAGCGCAATCCTGACAGGCAGGGTGCGGCACGCCTTCCAGCCGCGCGGACAGACGGTGCCGCGCCCGTGCCGGATGCACGGACCGTGGGCTGTCTAGGCCGGATGGTCAGGGAAGGCTGGAGCGGGTAGCGGGAATCGAACCCGCCCCATCAGCTTGGAAGGCTGAGGCGCTACCACTACACCATACCCGCGAGCGCCCTTCCTTCTAGCCGCCGCGCCGGTGAAGCGCAAGGGATGCGCCGCAGCTTCGGCAGGCCCTCAGGCAGCGACGGGTTCGATCAGATCCGCCCCCTCGGCGCGATTGGAGTTCACGCGCGGATCGACGCGATGGCACTGCATCACGCCATCGGGCGCGGGCTTCATCAGGACCGCCGCGCCATGCCCCGCCTCGCCCAGCCACAGCGGCCAGTCGGGCGCTTCCAGACCCACCGCCTCGCGGTGGTGCAGCCCGCACATGCCCGGCCCCGCATCGGTCGAGACGATGGCGACCGTGTCGATCACCTGTCCCGCGCCTTCCCACCGCTGCCACAGGCCCGCAAAGGCAAAGGGCTGTCCGTCGCGGCGGGTGAAATACCACGGCAGCTTCCTGCCCCCGACCTCTTGCCATTCGTAGAAGCCGCTTGCGGGCACGATGCAGCGTCGCGCGCGGATCGCCTCGCGGAAGGCGGGTTTCGTGGCCACCGTATCGGCGCGGGCGTTGATGATCAGCGGCCCGTCAATCGGGGCCTTGTACCAATGCGGGATGAAGCCCCAGCGCATCGGGCGCAGCCTGCGGCTTCCGCCGTCCGAGGTGACGACGGCGACCGGCGTTGTCGGACAGACATTGAAGCGCGGCACGGGCGGCAGGTCGTTCGACGGCACGGCCCCGAACAGCCGCGCCAAGGCCTCGTCCGGATGGGTGATGGTGAAGCGTCCGCACATGGCCCCAATCTGCGCCCTCGGCCCGCCAAAGGAAAGGGGGCGGGCACCCGCGCCCCGCGCCCCGCCCGAAGGCCGGCCTATTTCCGCGTGATGCGCCCGTCGATCACGGGGGTATAGGGCTGCATCATTGCCAGATAGTCTGCCGTCACATCGGCCAGATCGGGGCCGAAGTCATAGGCGTTGGCGGCATCCACGAACATGCGGAACCCGTCGCCCCCGCCGCGCACATAGTTGTTCGACACCAGCCTGTAGCGCGCCGCCGGATCGAAGGTGTAGCTGAGCCCCGCCACCTGCGCGAAGCGGCCTGCGCCATCCTCGATCCGGCTTACCCCGTTTTCCAGCGCGGCGACGACCGCCGCGCCCGTCACCTCGAAGGTGGACAGCGTGTTCTGGAAGGGCAGGACGGTCAGCACCTCGCCCATCGTCACGGGCCCCGCGTCGATGCTGGCGCGCAGGCCGCCCCCGTTCACGATGGCGATGGTCACGCCCTGATCCTTCACACGGTCCAGCATGGCATCGGCCACCAGATTGCCCATCTGGCATTCCCGCGCGCGGCAGGTCTCGCGGCTGCCGTCGATGGGTGCGGCCGCTTCGGCCACCACGCGGGCCTTCAACGCCTCGATCGGGCCGGCCAGTTCGGCGACGCGCGCCGCGATCACGGGGTCGGGGGTGACGCCGGCATCCAGCAGGATCGTATCGCCCCCCGCATGGACCAGCCGGCCCGCGTCATCGAAGGTCAGTTCCAGATGGCCGAGGTATTTCGAATAGGCATAGGCCTGCACCACGGGGACCAGATCGCCCTCGCCCCGCGTGACCCATGTCGGGTAGGGTCCCGCACGGCCGGGGTCGGTTGCGGACAGGTAGGTGTGGGAATGGCCCCCCACCACCGCATCCACCCCCGCCACGGCGGCGGCGACTTCCCTGTCGCGCTTGTAGCCCAGATGGGTCAGCGCGATGATCTTCGTCACGCCCTCGGCCTCCAGCGCCGCGACATCGGCCTTCAGGCTGTCGATGTCGTCCTGAAAGATCACCTCGTTTCCGGGCGAGGACGTCTCGGGCGTGTCGGTCGCAAGGGCCGAGAGGATGCCGATCCTCTGGCCGCCCACCTGCAGCACGACATGGTTCAGCACAAGGCCCGCAAGGATGTTCGACCGGCTGACATCCAGATTGCCCGAAATCACCGGAAAGGTGACCTTGCCAAGGAAATCGGCCAGCCCCTGCGGACCGTCGTCGAATTCGTGATTGCCCAGCGCCATCGCGTCGAAGCCGATCCGTTCCATCATCTCGGCTTCGACCGCGCCCCTGTAGGTCGTGTAGATCAGGCTGCCCTGGAACTGGTCGCCCGCGTCGAGGACGATCACGTTCTGCCCCGCCGCCTGCAATTCCGCGCGCAGCGCGGCGATCTTGGCCGCCAGCCGCGCCGCGCCGCCGAAACATTCCCCAGCCGCCGCCTGTTCGGCGGAACAGGTGGAATCCGATCCGTTGATCGGCTCGATCCGGCTGTGGAAGTCGTTGATGTGCAGGACATGCAGCGTGTACTCGGCCCGCGCGAGGTCTGCCGACAGGGCAAGCACTGCCACCGTCGCAAGAAGGGAGCGTGTCATGGCATATCTCCTGAATTTATCACATTGACTTCAACCTGCGGCTGCATGTTGCCGCCTGTCAAACCCGAACTGCCCGCAGGGCGTGACGGGTCCGTGACGGCCGGCGAAAGGGCGCGCCATTGACCCGCGCGCGCGCTTTGTGCATGGAAGGGCGCATGCTGATCTACAAGATCCTCCGCCGCCCCGAATGGGATGCCTTCCGCGCCGCCGGCGAAACCAGGGGCGCGCCCATCGACCTGACCGATGGCTACATCCATTTCTCGACCGCCGCGCAGGTGGCCGAAACGGCGGCAAAGCATTTCGCCACGGAAAGCGACCTCGTCCTCGTCGCGGTCAGCGCCGATGCGCTGGGTGCCGACCTGCGGTGGGAACCGTCGCGCGGGGGGCAGCTGTTCCCGCATCTCTACCGCGTGCTGCGCCTGCCCGATGTGGTCTGGGACAAGTCCCTGCCCTTGGGCGCATCGGGCCATATCTTCCCCGAAGGTGTCTGGTGAGGCTGGTCGAACGCGCGGGGCTTGCCGTCCTCCACCGCCTCGACCCCGAGGTGGCGCATGGCCTCTCGATCCGCGCGCTGACATCGGGCCTTGCGCCCCTGGCCGGCGTGCAGACCTCGCCCCGCCTCGCCACCGTGCTGGCGGGCCTGTCGCTGCCCAATCCGGTCGGCCTTGCCGCAGGCTATGACAAGAACGCCGAAGCCGTGGCCCCCCTGTCGCGCGCGGGTTTCGGCTTTGTCGAGGTGGGGGCCGCAACCCCCCGCCCGCAGCCCGGCAACCCAAGGCCGCGCCTCTTCCGCCTGACCGAGGATCGCGCCGCGATCAACCGCTTCGGCTTCAACAATCAGGGGATGGAGACGATCGCCACCCGTCTTGCCACGCGGCAGCGCGGTGCCGTGCCCGTCGGGCTGAACCTTGGCGCGAACAAGGACAGCGCCGACCGCGCCGCCGATTTCGCCCGCGTGCTGGCCGCCTGCGGCCCGCATGTCGATTTCGCCACGGTCAACGTCTCCTCGCCCAATACCGAGAAACTCCGCGACCTGCAGGGGCGGGCCGCGCTGTCGGCCTTGCTCGCGGGCGTGATGGACACCCGCGCCGCGCTGGCCCGCCCGATTCCCGTCTTCCTCAAGATCGCGCCGGACCTGTCGCCCGACGAACTGGCCGAGGTGGCCGAGGTCGCGCTGGCATCAAACCTGTCGGGCATCATCGCCACCAACACGACCCTGTCGCGCGACGGCTTGCAAAGCGCGCACAGGGGCGAAGCGGGCGGCCTGTCCGGCGCGCCCCTGTTCGAGAGATCGACCCGCATCCTTGCCCGCCTGTCGCAGCTGACCGATGGCAAGCTGCCCCTGATCGGCGTGGGCGGCATCGCCACGGCGGAACAGGCCTACCAGAAGATCCGCGCAGGCGCCTCGGCGGTGCAACTCTACACCGCGCTCGTCTATGGCGGGCTGTCGCTGGTGCCTGACATCATCCGCGGGCTGGACGCGCGTCTCGCGCGGGACGGGTTTGCCCGCGTCGCCGATGCCGTCGGCACGGGCCGCGCCGACTGGCTCTGACTTCATCTGTTCCCAAATATCCCGGGGGGTGCGGGGGGCTGGCCCCCCGCCCGCCAGCCGCGCTCAGAACGCCCTGAAGGTCATCGTCGTCAGCGTCCGCACGATGCCCGGGATGTCGAACAGCCGTTCCGACAGGAAATGGCCCACATCGGCGTCATCGGGGATATAGACCTTGGCGATCAGGTCATATTCGCCGCTGGTCGAGTAAAGCTCGCTCACCACCTCGCGGTCATAGATGGCGTCGGCCACCTCGTAGGTCTTGCCGGGGGTGCAGCGGAACTGGACGAAAACGCAGCGCATCGGGGTCTCCCTTGGGTCTTGCGCGCCAGACTAGCGGCGCGGGGGGCGAAGGGAAAGGTGCCTAGCCGTCTCCGCCCGCGCTGAGGCTGAGCGCGGGGGCGGCCATGCCCCGCAGGTCATCCACCGACAGGGGCCCGCGCGGGCGGCCCAGACGGTAGCGCGTCACCCAGTGCAGCCGCTTTTCCGCCCGCGTGATCGCCACATAGGCCAAGCGCTTCCAGAGCGGTACGCCCGCCTCGGACCGCCCCGCCTGCGCTGCGGCGTAAAGGTCGGGGGCGAAGACCTGCACTTCCTCCCATTGCGACCCTTGCGCCTTGTGGATCGTCACCGCCGCCCCGTGCAGGAAGGCCGCGCCCATCGTGGCGGCGGCGGGGATGAAGGGTTCTTCCTCGTCCGGCTTCTCGATCTTGATGATCGATGCGGCGGATACCTGCGGGTCTTCGGCCCCCACCACATGCAGCCGCGCAAAGCCGCTGCGCGACCCAGGGCCGAGGTAGATCACCTGTGCCCCCTTGATCAGGCCCCGCGCCTCGAGGTCGATGCGCTTCTTGCGGTGCTTCAGCGGCAGTTCGATCCCGTCGCAGATCAGCGGCTCGCCCGCGATCAGTTCATCCTCGGGCGCGCCGAAGGCCCCGCGAAAGGCATGGATCAGCCGGATGCGCGTGGCATTGCGCCAGACCAGCACGGGCGATCGCGCCATCAGATCGGCATCGACCCGTTCGGCCCAGACCACGCGGTCGTCGCGGCGGGAGGTCTCTTCCACCATCCGTTCGAAATCGTGAAAGCC
Organism: Pseudomonadota bacterium; assembly: GCA_041191745.1. Taxonomy (GTDB): domain Bacteria; phylum Pseudomonadota; class Alphaproteobacteria; order Rhodobacterales; family Rhodobacteraceae; genus Paragemmobacter. Next base: position 5,315 of record JBEEOG010000316.1, read on the forward strand.
AAGGCGCTCATCCGCCAGCGCATGGGCCAGGTCGAGGATCGGGTTGTCCTGCGTCTGACGGTGGATGCGCGACAGGTGCATCCGGCGGCTGTCGCCCATCCGGTCGAAGACCATGCTGCCCGACTGCCCCACGGGGGCAAGCTGTGCGGGATCGCCGAACAGGACCAGCGTCGGGAAGATCTCGCGCAGGTCGTCGAACTGGCGTTCATCCAGCATGGAGCTTTCGTCGATGAAGCCCACATCCAGCGGCTCTTCCCGCCGCTTCCAGCCCTTGATGAAATCCGACCCCTTCAGCCCCGCCGCCGCCAAGGCCCCGGGGATGGAGGCCACCTGCTGGTAGAAGGCATGCGCACGGTCGAGCGCGAGGTCGGTCAGCCCTTCGACCGTCGGGCGCGTGCCCTGCCCCGTCAGCCATTCCGCGATGCGTTCGTATTGCGGGTCGTAGACGGGGGAATAAAGGATGCGGTGGATCGTCGTGGCCGGAACCCCGCGCAGGCGCAGGACGGATGCCGCCTTGTTCGTCGGCGCGAGGATGGCCAGCGTCCGGCGGTCCTTGCGGCGGCGGCCTTCGTAATCGCCCGACACGACCTCCACCCCTGCCGCGACCAGCGCCTTGGTCAGGCTGGCCAGAAGCATGGTCTTGCCCGACCCCGCCTTGCCCGTCACCGCCAGCACCGAAGGGGCCCGCGCCTCGATCCGCGGGGTCAGGGTGGCTTCGACAAGGTCGATCCCGTTGTCCAGAAGTTCGGCCGCCACGCGGTCCCAGGCTTCGGCCTGATCGTCGGAAAAGGAAATCGCGGGCGGTTGCATGGCGCGACCCTAGCCCAGCCCGCGCGGGGATGCGAGGGGGGGGGGGGAGGACAGGTGGCGCGGGCGGGCTATCCGTGCATGTCGGCCCGCTGGTCGGCGGCATCCGCCTTGGCGGCCTGCTGGTCGGCCAGTTCCGCCCGCACGAGGGCCAGCGCATCCGCTGCCGCCCGCGCGGTTGCGGGAAGCGCGTTGCGTTCGGCATAGCCGCGCAGATCGGCCAGCACGTCGAGAATCCAGTCGTGGCGCATCGTCCTCTCCGGTGTCCGGGGGGCTGTCGACACTCAGGGTAACGGCAGATTGGTTTACAGGATGTTGCCGAAAATGAAGATGCGCCACCCTTTCCGGCGGCGCATCGCATGGCGTGGCGCTTTTCCGCCCGATTTACAGGCGGCGGCTGGCTTCCAGCGTATCCTCGAAGGTCCGCAGACCCGTCGTCGGGGCCTGCACCAGCACGGCCATGTTGCCGGGCTTGTGCTGGTTCTTCCACATCAGCATGTGGGCGCGCGGGATCTCGGCCCAGGGGAAGACCTCGGACATGCAGGGGTCCAGACGGCGTTCGCACATCAGCTTGTTGGCCGCCGCCGCCTGCTTGAGATGGGCGAAATGGCTGCCCTGCAGGCGCTTCTGGTGCATCCACATGTAGCGCACGTCGAAGGTGCAGTTGAAACCCGTCGTGCCCGCGCAGATCACGACCATGCCGCCCTTCTTGCAGACCAGCGACGAGACGGGGAAGGTCGCCTCGCCCGGGTGTTCGAAGACCATGTCCACGTTCACGCCCTTGCCGGTGATGTCCCAGATCGCCTTGCCGAAGCGGCGCGCCTCTTTCAGCCAGTCGTTGTATTCGGGGCTGTTCACCTTGGGCAGCTGCCCCCAGCACTTGAAGTCGTTGCGGTTGATGACGCCCTTGGCCCCCAGCCCCATGACGAAATCGCGCTTCGATTCGTCCGAGATCACGCCGATCGCATTGGCCCCCGCCGTGTTGATCAGCTGGATCGCATAGGAGCCAAGGCCGCCCGACGCGCCCCAGACCAGCACGTTCTGTCCCGGCTTCAGGTCATGCGGGTGATGGCCGAAGAGCATGCGATAGGCGGTGGCCAGCGTCAGCGTGTAGCAGGCCGATTCCTCCCATGTCAGGTGCTTGGGGCGCGGCATCAGCTGCTGGGCCTGCACGCGGGTGAACTGGCAGAAGGATCCGTCCTGCGTCTCGTATCCCCAGATGCGCTGGCTGGGGGAAAACATCGGATCGCCGCCGTTGCATTCCTCGTCGTCGCCGTCGTCCTGGTTGCAGTGGATCACGACCTCGTCGCCGACCTTCCAGCGCTTGACCTTGTCGCCCACCGCCCAGACGATCCCCGCCGCGTCAGAGCCAAAGACCGCATAGGGCGCCTTGTGCCCGTCGAACACGCTGACCGGTTCGCCCAGACAGGCCCAGACACCGTTGTAGTTCACCCCCGCCGCCATCACGAGGACAAGCACCTCGTGGCTGTCGATCTTCCAGGTGTCCACGACTTCGACCTGCATGGCGGTGTCGGGCGCGCCATGGCGTTCGCGGCGCACCGCCCAGGCATACATCTGCTTCGGCACATGGCCGAGCGGGGGCATCTCGCCGATCTCGTAGAGGTCCTTCTTGGGCGCGTCGTAGGTCACGATCGCCTGCTGCGTGTCCAGAGCCATCATCG
>JBEEOG010000317.1:0-3923 GCA_041191745.1 Pseudomonadota bacterium
ACATGGATCGTGGCGTGCAGCGTCAGCGTCCCCGTGGGCGCCCCGTCCAGCCGGAAGGGCAGCGGCACCTGCCGCCCCGCGGCCGCGATGCGTGCGGTTGCGACGCTTTCCCCGTCCCGCCGCAGGTCGAGGAGCAGCACCGCATCGGGCGGCAGGGCGATGCGCGCGGCATAGGTCAGCGCCCCCGTCACCTCGCGCGCGAGGGCGGCCTGCACACCGGCGGCAAGCCCTGCCACCAGCAGAAGCGGTGCAAGAAGACGCATGCAGGCAGGGCGCGGCATCCGGGCCTCCGTCACGGGATCGTCCCAGCATCGCGCAAGGCGCGGGGCGCGTCAAAGGCGCGTGGCCTTTTCCTTCCTGCGCGCAGTTGCTAGTCAGGCGGGGCTGGCCCGCGTGGTGGAATGGTAGACACAGGGGACTTAAAATCCCTAGCCTCCGGGCGTATCGGTTCGAGTCCGATCGCGGGCACCAGCGTTCAGCACACGGTTCCCCGCGCGGAAGACGGGGGCGAGTGCCTGTTCCGCCTCCACCTCGTCCAGAAACGCCTGATAGAGCGTGGCAAGGCGCTGGGGCAGCGTGGCCTGCGGCGGCAGGCGGCGGTGAATGATCTGCAGATCCTCGTCCAGACGGTCCAGCGCGGCGGGATCATGCGCCTGAAGCCAGTCCTGCAACAGCGCCTTGGCCGCATCCGCCCCGATGGCGGGGCCGTCATCCAGCACAAGACCTGTGATGCCCTGCGCCCAGTCGATGTCGGCAGGGTCGAGCCCCGCATCCACCGCCCCCGCGGGCAGCCGCAGCGGGCCGGGGTGGCGTCCGGCCAGATGGCCGATCAGGCGGCTGCGCGCCGCCAGCCGCGCGGCGCTGCCCGAGGTGGCGATCCCGCTGCGGTTCAGCGCCCAGACAAGGCGCAGGGCGTCGTCCGACAGGGCGGTGTTCTCGGTCCGGTCCGGCACGGCCTGCGGCGGCAGGCCCACCGCACGGCAGAAGGCCGCGACCGAGGATCCTTCCCGCGCGGGGTCGTAGAGGTGCAGATGCACCGCCCCGCGCCCCAGCACGTCCAGATAGGGCTCGATGCGGGCGCGGTAGCGCGGGCGGGGCAGGTCCGGCACCGCCTGTCCGGCCTTGACCATCTGCTGGAAGGCCGAACCGATATAGTCCCGCGCGGGCCGCAGCCATGCCAGCGCGTCCACCGCGCCCGCCTGCGGGGCCAGCGTGCCCACCATCGCGCGGACCGAAGGCGCGTGCATCAGCGACATCTCCTCGCCCGAGACCAGCAGCTGCGCGCGCTCAAGCGCCATTTCCCCCGCCAGACGCGCGCGGAAGATGTCGCGGCGGCGCAGCACCTCGTCCGCCGCAAGGCCCTGCCGCACCCAGACGTGATAGCGCGTCGGGTCGGCGGCAAAGGCCGTCAGCATCGGGATGGAATGGTTCTGCCCGCCCAGCCGCGCCATGCGCGTCTGCCCGTCGTCATATCCCGCGAGTGCCGACTGGATGGCGGTCGTGCCCGTCTTGTGCATGCCGATATGCAGGACCAACCGCCGGGGCACGATCACTCCAGATAGGCAAAGCCCGGCCACCGGTCGCGGATGGCGGGATGGGTGCGTGCGGCCCAGCGGTAGACATGGGCGAATTCCCGCGCCGCGCGGCGGGCAAGGTCGTCGGGCATGGGTTCGGCCTGCCCCTCGTTCACGCGCTGGGCGGCAAAGGCGGGATCGCCCGCGATGCCCGTGAAGCGCGACAGCCGCGCCAGACCGTCGGGCGTGAAGAGCGTCTCGTAGAATTCCAGATGGATCTCCTCGGGGGCGAAGACGCGGGTCAGGGCGGCGACGGTGGCGGGATAGTCCGACCGCAGGCGCATGCCGTCTGACTGGAGGTTCCGCCGCAGCCACTGGTCGGGCGTCACCGGATCGCCCCCCGCCGTGGCCGTCCTGCGGCTTTCCTTGGCGGCCAGCATCCGCGCCGCGCTGAAGCTGCGCTCCACCGGATCGCGCATCAGGAACAGCACCTTCACCCCGATCCCGCGCCGCCGGAAGCCCGCGCGGATGCGGGCAAAGGTCTCGGCCGACAGGCCCGAATAGCTGGGCGTGATATCCGCCGTCAGCCGCACGCCGGGCGCGTCGAGCAGGCGGCGGAAATGTTCGAAATAGGCCGTGGGCAGGCGCTGCATCACGGCCGCCAGCCGGTTATGCGCGCCGCGCGACAAAAGCGGGCGGCGGAAGTCGCGGCAGGCGGGCAGGGTGGCCGCGTCCCAGATGTGGTATTCCTTGAAGGGCCCCATGCGGACGCCCTCGCTGCCCTCCAGCCAGCGGTGCACCCATGTCGTTCCCGACTTCTGCGCGCCCACACCAAGCAGGAAGGTCTTTTCCACCGAACCGTACGAACCGTTTTCCATCACCGCCCTCAGCCTAAGGTCCATCCGCAGCGGGAACAAGGCGGGGCGCATCGGGTTCCTGCGCGTTCCGCACGGGGCAGGGGCGTCAGAACACCTCCTTCACCGCCTCCATCGCCACATAGGTCGATGTGCCCGCCACATGGGGCAGGGCGCTGATCTGTTCGGCCAGCACGCGGCGATAGGCCTGTATGTCCGCCGTCCGCACCTTCAGCAGATAGTCGAAGCGGCTGGCGATCATGTGGCACTGCTCCACCTCGGGGATCGCCAGCACGGCGCGGTTGAACGCCTGCAGCGCCGCCTCGCGCGTGTCCGACAGCCGCACCTCGACAAAGGCGACATGGGCAAGCCCCATCCGGATCGGGTCGAGAAGCGCGCGGTAGCCGGTGATGACGCCCGCCTCCTCCAGCCGTTTGAGCCGCGCCTGCACGGGCGATTTCGATAGGCCGATGCGGCGGGCCAGCTCGGTCGCGCTGATCCGCCCCTCGGTGGACAGGACACGCAGGATGGCCAGATCGAAACGGTCAAGATCGGGGCGGTCATTCGGCACGCGAAATCTCCATCATTGGTGCGATCCGGCTGGGCTTTGCGATTTCATCGGGAAAACGGCCTGCCATTCCTGCGCTATCATGGATCAAACAGGAGAAACAGCCTATGCCCCGCGACACCGCCCCCGACGCATGGTCCATCATCGAAGGCGGCAGCCTTGCGCCCGAGGCGGCGCTGGTCCGCGGCCTGATCGACGCGGCGGGGCTCGACGCCGCCGCCCGCGCCCGCATCGCGGCGGCGGGGGCCGATCTCGTCGCCCGCATCCGCGACAGCGCCAAGCCGGGGCTGATGGAGGTGTTCCTTGCCGAATACGGGCTGTCGACGGACGAGGGCATCGCGCTCATGTGTCTGGCCGAGGCGCTGCTGCGCGTGCCCGATGCCGAAACGATGGATGCCCTGATCGAGGATAAGATCGCGCCGTCGGACTGGGGCCGGCATCTGGGCAAGTCCGCCTCGTCGCTGGTGAATGCGTCCACATGGGCGCTGATGCTGACGGGCAAGGTGCTTGACGACCGCGAACCGGGGGTGGCGGGCCATCTGCGTGCGGCGGTCAAGCGTCTGGGCGAACCCGTGATCCGCCGCGCCGTGGCGCAGGCGATGAAGGAGATGGGCCGCCAGTTCGTGCTGGGCGAAACGATCGACGCCGCCATGACCCGCGCGCGCGAGCTGGAGGCGAAAGGCTACACCTACAGCTACGACATGCTGGGCGAGGCCGCGCGGACCGAAGCCGATGCGCGGCGCTACCACCTTGCCTATTCCAAGGCGATCACCGCCATCGCGGGGGCGGCCAAGGGGGACGATATCCGGTCGAACCCCGGCATTTCGGTCAAACTCTCGGCGCTCCATCCGCGGTATGAGATCGCAAAGCGCGACCGTGTGATGGCGGAACTCGTGCCGCGCGTCCGCGCGCTGGCGGGGCTGGCGCGGGCGGCGGGTCTGGGCTTCAACATCGACGCCGAGGAAGCGGACCGCCTTGCCCTGTCGC
>JBEEOG010000318.1:0-4509 GCA_041191745.1 Pseudomonadota bacterium
GGCGGGTCGCCCGCCAGTTCGGTCAGCGGCACCTGCAGCATGAAGGACGTCCCGCGCCCGATCTCGGAGCGCAGGCCCAGCGGGTGGCCCAAAAGCCCGCAGGCCCGCTCGACGATGGCCAGCCCCAGCCCCATCCCCTCAGACGCGCTGGCAGGCGCGTCGAGACGGTGGAATTCCTTGAAGATGTTGTCCTGCTCCGCCTCGGGGATGCCGGGGCCGGTGTCATGCACCTCGATCCGGACCTGCCCGGCGCGCCGCCGCGCCCCCACCAGCACGCCCCCCCGCGCGGTGTAGCGGATCGCGTTGCCGATCAGGTTCTGCAGGATGCGCCGCAGATAGGCGGGGTCCGATACCACGGTCGCGCGGCAGGGCATGACGGTCAGCCGCAGGCCCTTGGCCGCCGCGATGGCCCCGAATTCGTCGCGCAGCTGCGACAGCAGATGGTCCAGCGGCACCGGCCCCACCGACACCGCCGCCCGCCCCGATTCGAGCTTCGAGATATCCAGCAGCGCGCCGAGGATGCCTTCGACCGACAGGAGCGCGTTCTGCGCCTTGACCAGTGTCGCGCGGTCACCCGCATCGGGCAGCCCGTCGGTGACAGAAGCGATGAAAAGCTTGGCCGCCGACAGGGGCTGCAGCAGGTCATGGCTTGCCGCGGCGACGAAACGCGACCGGCTGGCATTGGCGCGTTCGGCGTTTCCCAGCGCGTCCTCCAGTTCCAGCGTGCGTTCCATCACCCGCGCCTCGAGCGTCTCGTTCGCGCGGCTCAGCGCCTCGATCGCCGCGCGTTCGGCGCTGACGTCGGTGAAGCTCATCACGAAGCCGCCGTCGGGCATCCCTTCGGCAAAGACGTCGAGGATCAGATCCCCCCCGCGCCGGAGTTCGAAGCGCAGCGCCGCGCGCGGGGCGGTCTGCGCCGCCCAATGGGCCAGCCGCCCCTCGGTCATGCCCGCGCCGAAACGGAAATCGGGGCGGAACCGGTCGAGCAGCGCGGCGAAACCCGCCCCCCGCCGGAAGCGCTGCATCGGGATCGCCAGAAGCGCGCCCAGCCGCTGGTTCCAGCCCGCAAGCCGCGCCTCGGCATCGAAGATGCAGACGCCCTGCCCCACATGGTCGAGCGTGGCACGGATCATCCGCGCCTGATCGTCCAGCAGCTTGCCGCGTTCCTGCCGTTCGATGCGGATCAGGTCGGTCACATCGGTCTGCAGGATCACCGTGCCGCCATCGGCGGTGCGATGCTCGCTGACCTGCATCCAGCGGTCGCCCGCGATATGGACGTTGAACATCACATGGCGTTCGCCATGCCGCCGGCGCCGCTGCACCGCCCAGTCCGAAGGCCGCTCGCCCGAGGGCAGCGCCAGATGCCGCGACCGGCTGACAAGGCCCACATAATCGTCAAAGCGCAGGCCGGGCCGCAGATGCGGGCGCACATCGGACATGTGCATCCCGAAGCGCGAGTTGCACATCACGAGGATGTCCTGGGAATCAAACAGCGCGAAGCCTTCCTGGATCGTCTCGATCGCGTTCGACAGGTTCTGGCGCGTGGCCTCGGTGGCGCGGTTGGCCTCGGCCAGGCGGGCGTTCGATTCGTTCAGCAGGTCCAGCGCATGTTCCAGATCGCGGGTGCGTTCGCGCACCTGATCCTCCAGCATCGCCGCGCGCTGGAACTGGGCATAGGCGGCGCCGCTGTCATCGGTGATCTGCTCCACCCGCCGCATCAGCACATCGGCGATGGCCAGAAGCTTCTCGGTCTGGCGCGCGGGGCTGTCGGCGGGGTTCAGCAGCGGATGGGTCACGGCTGGGCCCCTTCGGGACGGTCGGGCGGAAAGATCGCCACCCCCGTCATGGTCTGGTTCACATGCATGGAGTTGAGCTGTTCGCCATAGGTCGAAAAGCCCGCCACACGATGCCGCCGCAACAGGGCCGAGACCGCGCCCGTCTTCTGCTTCTCCTGCGCCTCCATCCGGCGCAGGATGCAGTCGCAGGCGATGATCGCGGCGGGCGGGCCGTGGTCCGACAGGTGCGACAGCGCCCCTTCCAGATGCGCCACCATGTCCTGCGGTTCGGCCAGCGTCAGGACCAGCCCCTCGTCGATGGCGGAAAAGAACACCAGATCGCCATTCTCGGCCACCTGCTGGATCGCGCGCACATGGTGCTTGCCGCCGATCCGCACCACGACCGGATGGGCGGCAAAGGTGAACGAGGTCAGCTGCGCGGGGTCCTTGCCCAGAAGCCGCGCATATTCGCGCGCGGCCGGTTCGGCATTGATGCGCCGCACGATGCGGCGGGCGGGGTCGGCTTCGGTCACCACCATCCGCGTCGCGGTCGGCACCAGATGGTCGAGGTTGAACACCCGCACGCGGCAATCGGTCCGCACCATCGCCACCACCGCCGCATTCTGCAGCACCTCGCCGCGATGCAGGATGAAGGTCTCCTTGAAGCGCGTCCCGTCCCCCGCCGATCCCCCGAACAGCGGCACGGGACCAAGCCCCGAGGCAAGGGAGGAGGCAAGCTCGTCCTCGCGGATCGACAGGCCGTCGACCATCAGGAAGGCGAACTCGCTGTCCCAGACGGGGCGGGCGCGCATCAGGTCCTGCCGCGCGCGGATCAGCCGGTTGATCAGCCCCTGCCCGTCCAGCGCGCCAAGGTCGCGGATCAGGATCGGGTCGGCCACGAAATGCCGCGCGGGAAGGCCCACGGCGACGATCTGGCCCTCGGCATAGCCCTCGCCCGAAATCTCGCCCGCCGTGGTGCAGCCGATCACCGGCGACGCGCCGAAGGCGCCCGAGGCCGCAAGCGCGCGGATATCGGCGGCGGGCGAGGCAAAGAGGATGACCAGCGCGAAGGGCCCCGCGCCAAGGCCCGCCGCCAGCGCCCCCGCAGGATAGGGCGCATCGGCCGCAACCGATGCCGTGACCACCAGCGGCAGGGCGGCGATCCCCGCGCGCGCGGCCATGCGGCGCTCCTCTCCCGGTCTGTCCATCGGCTCCTCCACCGTGGCAAGGCTAACGCCGCGCCGCGCCCCCTTGCAAGACCGCGCTCAGGCGCTACCGCACGGGGTTCGATCCGGTCGCGGCCCGCGCCTCAACCGTGTTCGGGCATCAGGCTGGCAAAGCTCGCCTCCTGCGCGATCAGCACAGCCTGCGTGCGGCTCTGCACGCCCAGTTTTCGCATGATGGCGGTGACATGGGCCTTCACCGTCGTCTCGGCGATCGACAGCTCATAGGCGATCTGCTTGTTCAGCATCCCCTCGCAGATCAGTTGCAGGATCTTGGCCTGCTGGCGCGTCAGAAGACCGAGGCGCTGGATCGCCTCCTCGCGCTGGCTGGCGGGGGCGTCGGGATCGGCCTGCGCCACATATCCCTCGGGCACATAGCCCTGCCCGTCGCGGATGGCGTCAAAGGCGGCGCGGAACACCTCGCGGTGGGAATGTTTCGGCACGAACCCTGCCGCCCCCGCCCTGAGCGCGGCCCCGATCACGCGGTTGTCGGCCAGCGACGACACGACGACCACCGGCACGCCCTGCGCCTGCGCCCGCAGCCGGATCAGCCCGTCGAGGCCATGCACATCCGGCAGGTTCAGGTCCAGCACCACGACATCGGGCAGCGGCTGCAGGTCCAGCCGCGCCAGCGCGCTTTCCAGCCGGTCGGCGGTTTCCACACGGTCGATCCCCGCCACGGCGCGCAGCGTCATCGCCAGCGCGTCGCAGAACAGCGGATGGTCGTCCACGATCAGGGCCGAGGTCATCGCGCGATCCGTCATCATCCTCTCCGCCATCCTTTCGGGCAAGCCTAGCAGGCCCCCGCACGCCCCGAAAGCAGGCCAAAGGTCTAAGCCCCGCCCGCCTGCCCCCGCCATCCGCGCCTGCCCGCGCGGCAATCCGCTGAGCGCGCGCGATGGCGGTTTCCCGCTTCGCCCCGTCCGGCTAACCATGACCCCGCCACCGACCAGACGGAGTGACCATGCCCCCCGACCGCCGCACCGCGCTTTTCCTGATCGCCGCCCTGCCGCTGGCGGCCTGCGGCACCCCCCGCCGCGACGAGGCCGAGGTCACCCGCGGCGGTCCGGCCCAGATCAACCGCCTGATCAGCCACTACGCCCGCGTCCATGACGTGCCCGAGGCGATCATCCACCAGACGGTCCGGCGCGAGAGCGGCTACAACCCCGCCGCGCGCAACGGCCCCTATTACGGGCTGATGCAGATCCACCCGCAGACCGCCCGCACGATGGGCTATCGCGGCGCGCCCGAGGGGCTGCTGGACCCCGACACCAACCTGAACTACGCGGTCAAATACCTGCGCGGGGCCTATCTGGTCGCGCGCGGCAATGTCGAACGCACCCATATGTGGTACCGCCGCGGCTACTATTACGAGGCCAAGCGCATGGGCCTGCTGGAAGAGACGGGCCTGCGCTCCTGACCTTGCCCCCCTTCCCCTTCGGTCAAATATCCCGGGGGGTGCGGGGGGCTGGCCCCCCGCCCTCGCGGCGCCGCGGGTTCCGTCCGGGACG
>JBEEOG010000319.1:0-7333 GCA_041191745.1 Pseudomonadota bacterium
ATCGACATGGGTGATGAAATCGCCAGCCTTGATGCCGGCCTTTTCCGCTGGCGTGCCGTCGATCGGCGAGACGACCTTGATAAAGCCCTCTTCCTGCGTGACCTCGATACCGAGGCCGCCGAATTCGCCCTTGGTCTGAACCTTCATGTCCGAAAAATCATTGGCGCTGAGGTAGCTGGAATGCGGGTCGAGCGAGGTGAGCATGCCGTTGATCGCGGCCTCGATCAGCTGTTCGCTGTCCACCTCTTCGACATATTGCGCGCGGATGCGTTCGAAGATGTCGCCGAAAAGGTCCAGCTGTTCATAGACCGAGGCGTTGCGTTCGGCTTCCTGCGCGATCAGCGGTCCGGCCACCTGAGTCGCCAGAAGCGCCCCTGCCACCGTGCCGCCGAGGGCGGCCATGACAAATTTCCTCATTCCGGTCCTATTCCTTCCCGATCGCGAACCATTCCGCCGGATCGACCGGCGCGGCACCCTGTCTGAGTTCCAAATAAAGCGTTTCCGTCTCGCGTGCGCCACCACCTTCTTGCGCCGAAGACAGGATGTCCGCCAGTTCCGGTTCCTGCCCGCCCATCAGGCCAAGCGGCGCACCGGCGGCGACGACCTCTCCGACCTCTCCATAGACCGTGCCGAGACCGGCCAGAACCAGAAGATAGCCCCCGCCGGGTTCGAGGATCATCACATTTCCGTAGTCCAGAAGCGGGCCGCGGTAGCGGATCGTGCCGGGCCAGGGCGCGGTGACAAGCGTGCGGGGGCGGGTGGCGAAGGTCAGGCCGGGGCGGCGGATGCCGGCGGCATCGGCCTCGTCCATCCGGCGCAGCAGGGTGCCTGTGGCGGGCAGGGGCAGGCGGCCCTTGGCGGCGGCGAAATCCTGCATGTCGGCCCCGTCGGGTGCCAGCCCCGCGGCAAAGGCATCCAGCGTATCGGCCGATTCCAGCAGCGCGCGCAGCGTGTCGGGGTCTTCGGTGAAGCGGCGCGGCAGTTCGGTGCGGTCGCTGATCGCCTGCGACAGGGCGGTGCGCGCCGTCTGCGCCGCATCCAGCCCGCGCGCCAGCGTCTCTCCCGCGGCAAGCTGCAGCGCGCGCAGTTCGGCCAGTTCCGCCAGTTCGGCGCGCAGGCGGTCGGCTTCGGCCTGCAGGGCGGGGGTGACATCGGCCAGCATCATGCCTGACCGCACGGTGCCCAGCGGACCTGCGGGATGCATCAGCAGAAGCGGGCCGGGCTGCGATTCAAGCTGGCTGAGCACCCCTGTCAGTTGCGCGATGCGGTCGCGCTCGGCCTCGAAGCGGAGCGTCAGTTCCGCCTCGCGCAGGGCGGCCTGACGCAGCGCCTCGCGCAGGGCGGCAAGGCCGTCCTCGTAGGCGCGGATGGTCTGGGTCAGGGCGGCGACGCGGTCGCGGGCGCGTTCGGCCCCCTGCAGGGCATCGACCGCCGCCAGCAGATCGGCCGAGGCCTGCGCCGCCTGTTCCGCCACGCCTTGCGCCGCCGCAGGCGCGGCGAGCAGGAGAAGCGACAGGGCGGCGGCGGCGCGCAGCGTCATTTCAGCAGGCTCGTCCCCGTCATCTCGGCCGGTTGCGGCAGGCCCATCAGCGCCAGCACCGTGGGGGCAAGATCGGCCAGCCGCCCGTCGCGCAGTCCAGTCCCCGCGGGCCCGCCGACAAGGATCACCGGCACAGGGTTCAGCGTATGCGCCGTGTGCGGGCCGTTCGTCACGGGGTCCCACATCTGTTCGCAATTGCCGTGATCGGCGGTCACGATCATCGCGCCGCCCGCCGCCTCCAGCGCGGCGACGGCGCGGGTCAGCGCGGCGTCCACCGCCTCGCAGGCCGCAATCGCGGCGGACAGGACGCCGGTATGCCCCACCATGTCGGGATTGGCGAAGTTCACGACGATCAGGTCGTAGCCCTTACCGATCGCGGCGACGAGGTGGTCGCCCACCTCGGGCGCGCTCATCTCAGGTTGCAGGTCATAGGTCGCCACCTTGGGCGATTTGGGCATGAAGCGGTCCTCGCCCGCGAAGGGCTCTTCCCGCCCGCCGTTCAGGAAGAAGGTGACGTGGGGGTATTTCTCCGTCTCGGCCAGACGGAACTGGGTCTTGCCCTGCTTGGCCACCCATTCGCCCAGCGTGTTGGGGATGGACCGCTTGGGAAAGGCCGTGGCCATATAGGCGTTGTGGGCATCGGAATATTCGACCATGCCCAGCAGCGCCGCCCATGCGGGGCGCGCGCCGGTGTCGAAGGCGTCGAAATCCGGCTGGCCGAGGGCGGCGAGGATCTCGCGCGCGCGGTCGGCGCGGAAGTTCAGGCAGAAGAAGCCGTCGCCGTCCCTTGCGCCCCCGTATCCGGCGATCACGGTGGGGGCCACGAATTCGTCCGTCTCGCCCTTGGCATAGCTTTGCGCGACGGCGGTCGCGGCGTCGGGGGCGGCCTCGCCCCGTGCGTTCACGAAGGCATGATAGGCGCGGGCGACGCGGTCCCAGCGGTTGTCGCGGTCCATCGCCCAGTAGCGCCCCGTGACGGTGGCGACCTGCGCGCCCGCAGGCAGGCCCGCCAGCAGATCGGCCATGAAGCCCGCGGCGGACGAGGGCGCCACGTCGCGCCCGTCGGTGATCGCATGCAGCGCGACCGGAACCCCGAGCGCCGTGATCGCGCGGGCGGCGGCGAGGATATGGGCGATATGGCCATGCACCCCACCATCCGAGACGACGCCCATCAGATGGGCCGTGCCGCCCTTGGCCTTCACCTGTGCGGCAAAGTCCAGCAGCGCGGGGTTGGTGGCGAAACTGCCATCCTCCACCGCAAGGTCGATGGCGCCGAGGTCCATCGCCACCACGCGGCCCGCGCCGATATTGGTATGGCCCACCTCGGAATTGCCCATCTGGCCGGTGGGCAGGCCCGCATCGGGGCCATGGGTCAGAAGGCGGGCATGCGGGCAGGTGGACCAGAGGCGGTTGAAGGTCGGCACGTTGGCCAGCGCGGGGGCGTTGTGGTCGGTCGTGCCGGAAAGCCCCCAGCCGTCGAGGATGCAGAGGACGACGGGTTTCGCTGCGGGCATCGGGCAGGGCCTTTCGGGTGGTGGTCTCGGGGATGCTTCTAGCGGTCGGGGGGCGTTGGGGGCAAGCGCCGAGGGGGGCTTTCACGACGCTCTGACATGGTCCGTCGCCCAAAGCGGCGGGCCGCGCAGGTCCCGCCCCAGACCTGATCCGCGGCCCCTGTCATCGCGCGAGGTCCCGCGTCGAGCGCGGGACGGGGTTTTGTTTCCGCGATGGGCGCTCCCGCGCAGTCTTTCGCTCCGCCTTGTGCCCCTGCCAGACGCGGAAACGTCACGCCCTGTGATACGGCCCGCCCGACAGGATGGTCGCCGCGCGGTACAGCTGTTCGGCCAGCATCACGCGCACCAGCATATGCGGCCAGACCATGCGCCCGAAGCTGATGGCCACATCGGCCCGCGCCCGCAGCGACGGCGCGATGCCGTCCGCCCCGCCGATGACAAAGGCCACGTCCTGCCGCCCGCTGTCGCGCCATTTCGCCAGTTCGGCCGCAAATTCGGGCGAGGAGAGTGTCTTGCCGCGCTCGTCCATCGTGACCAGCAAGGCCCCCGACGGCACGGCGCGCGACAGCAATTCGGCCTCCGCCTCCATGCCGCCGCCCTTCTTGTCCTCCACCTCGATCTCGGTCATCGGTCCGAGGGCGAGGGGCTTTCCCGTGCGGTTGAACCGCATGTGGTAATCTTCGAACAGCGCGCGCTCGGGCTGGTCGGCCCGGATGCGCCCTACCGCACAGACATGCACGCGCACGGCTCAGGCTCCGCGATGGGCACTTCCCGGAAGCCACATCTTTTCCAGCTGGTAGAACTCGCGCACCTCGGGCCGGAAGACATGGACGATCACGTCGCCCGAATCGATCAGGACCCAGTCGCCCGTTTCCTTGCCTTCCATCTTGGCGCTGACGCGGAAGTCCTGCTTCAGCCGGTCGGCCAGCTTTTCCGAGATCGCCGCGACCTGCCGCGACGACCGGCCCGAACAGATGACCATGTAATCGGCCACGTCGGAGCGTCCGCGCAGGTCGATCTGCACGATATCCTCGGCCTTGTCGTCATCGACGGATTTCAGGATGGCGGCCAGAATCTCTTCGGACGTGTATGTGGGCGCTTGCGCCGTGGCGGCATCGCTCATGCGCGGTGCCCTCGGCCCGACCGGAAGTCCGGTCGCAGGGTCAGAATGAGACAGGACATCGTCCTCCCGAAGTTGCGCGCCGGAACGCCCCCGACGCCAAGGGTTACCCGCAAGGGTAACATCGCCGTGCCCGTATCTCAACGGCACGCGAAGCGCGCGCGATAGCCGATGGCGGGGTCATCGCAGGGTGAAACCCACCTCGTTCCGGCGCTGGCCTGCCGGTGTCCACGGCGCGTCGTAGAAGGAATAGACCGCCCCGCCATCGACGCGCAGGTCCCGCGCGGCGGCCCAATCGGCCAGCGCGGCGGCGCGTGCGGCCATGTCGTCGCTGTCGGGGATGCCGCCGAAGGCTTCGACCACCATCCGCGCGGGCGGCACGGGCACAAGGCGGATGCGGTCGTCATCCGGCGCGGGCAGGGTTTCGGCCGTAAAGGCCGACGGCATGGTGAAGCGCAGGGTCCAGAGGCCGCCGCCCCTGTCGGCCTGATCGACGGGAACGGTCATGGCGATCTTCTCGCGCCCCGCATTGGCCCCGAAAATGTAGCCCGCGAGCAGCCGGAACCCCGTGTTCACTGCCGCGCGCCGCTCGCCCCTGACCGTCACCTCGGCCACGATCCGTGGCCCGTAGGCGCGGATTTCGCGCGCGCCGTCACGGGCTTCGACCGTGTAGGGCGGCATCTCGTATCCCTTGCGCGTCATGCTTTCCGCCCCCGCCTGACCTGCCAGTCCCATGCCTGCTGCGAGCACCGCCGCCACCGCCTTGCGAAACATCCCCGCCCCCCGACCGTTCCGTGATGGCCTGCCCGCATCACCAGCCCGTCAAGATAGCTTGCCTGATTGGGGATTCGAGCGTATCTAGCCGCCCATGACCCGCTTCTTCGACATGGCCGATCACGCCCGCCTGCCGTGGCGCTTCACCCGCGAAAGCCGGTCCGTCCTCGCGCGACTTCGCTAGGCCGCACGCCCCCTTGCGCGGGGGGCCGACTGCCCGCGCGACCCCTGACATCCCCACAGCCATCGTGAGAGAGAGCCATGACCGCTCCGCGTACCCTTTATGACAAGATCTGGGACGACCACGTCGTCCATCAGGCCGAAGACGGCACCTGCCTTCTGTATATCGACCGCCACCTCGTGCACGAAGTGACCAGCCCGCAGGCCTTCGAAGGGCTGCGGATGACGGGCCGCAAGGTCCGCGCGCCGGAAAAGACCATCGCCGTGCCGGACCACAACGTGCCGACGACCGCGGGCCGCGACAAGCACATCGACAACGAGGAAAGCCGCATCCAGGTCGAGGCGCTGGACAAGAACGCCCGCGATTTCGGGATCAACTACTATCCCGTCTCCGACATCCGTCAGGGCATCGTCCACATCGTCGGCCCCGAACAGGGCTGGACCCTGCCGGGCATGACCGTCGTCTGCGGTGACAGCCACACGGCCACCCACGGCGCCTTTGGCGCGCTGGCCCACGGCATCGGCACGTCCGAGGTGGAGCACGTTCTGGCCACCCAGACGCTGATCCAGAAGAAATCGAAGAACATGAAGGTGGAGATCACGGGCTCGCTGCGCCCCGGTGTGACCGCCAAGGACATCACGCTTTCCGTCATCGGCGCGACCGGCACGGCGGGCGGCACTGGCTATGTCATCGAATATTGCGGGCAGGCGATCCGCGAACTGTCGATGGAAGGCCGCATGACCGTCTGCAACATGGCGATCGAAGGCGGCGCGCGCGCGGGCCTGATCGCGCCGGACGAAAAGACCTTCGCCTATGTGCAGGGCCGCCCCCATGCGCCGAAGGGCGCGAAGTGGGAAGCGGCACTTGCCTACTGGAAGACGCTCTTCACCGATGAGGGCGCGCATTTCGACAAGGTCGTGACGATCCGGGGCGAGGATATCGCGCCGGTCGTGACCTGGGGCACCAGCCCCGAGGACGTGCTGCCGATCACCGGCGTCGTCCCCGCGCCCGAGGAATTCACCGGCGGCAAGGTCGAAGCGGCCCGCCGTTCGCTGGATTACATGGGCCTGACGCCCGGAACGAAGCTGACCGACATCGCCATCGACACGGTCTTCATCGGGTCCTGCACCAATGGCCGGATCGAGGATCTGCGCGCCGCGGCCGCGATCCTGAAGGGCAGGAAGATCAAGGTGAAGCGGGCGATGGTCGTCCCCGGCTCGGGCCTTGTGCGCGCGCAGGCGGAGGAAGAGGGTCTGGCGCAGATCTTCATCGACGCAGGCTTCGAATGGCGACTGGCGGGGTGTTCCATGTGCCTTGCGATGAACCCCGACCAGCTGGCACCGGGCGAGCGTTGCGCCGCCACCAGCAACCGTAACTTCGAGGGCCGTCAGGGCCGCGGCGGGCGCACCCACCTGCTGAGCCCCGCCATGGCCGCCGCCGCCGCGATCACCGGTCACCTGACCGATGTGCGCGAATTGATGGCCGAAAAGGTCTGAGGGGACAGGACATGGACAAGTTCACCAAACTGACCGGCATCGCGGCGCCCATGCCGCTGGTCAACATCGACACCGACATGATCATCCCCAAGCAGTTCCTGAAGACCATCCAGCGGTCGGGACTGGGGAAAAACCTGTTCGACGAGATGCGCTATACGCAGGACGGGGCGGAAATCCCCGATTTCGTGCTGAACAAGCCCGCCTATCGCAGCGCGCAGATCATCGTGGCGGGCGACAATTTCGGCTGCGGCTCGTCGCGCGAGCATGCGCCCTGGGCGCTTCTGGACTTCGGCATCCGTTGCGTGATCTCG
Organism: Pseudomonadota bacterium; assembly: GCA_041191745.1. GTDB lineage: Bacteria > Pseudomonadota > Alphaproteobacteria > Rhodobacterales > Rhodobacteraceae > Paragemmobacter. Next base: position 6,934 of record JBEEOG010000319.1, read on the forward strand.
ACCAGCTTTGCCGACATCTTCTTCAACAACTGCTTCAAGAACGGCATCCTGCCGATCGTCCTGCCCGCCGATGCGGTCGCCGTCCTGATGAAGGATGCCGAAAAGGGCGAGAATGCGCGGATGACCGTCGATCTGGAGGCGCAGACCGTCACCACCTCGGACGGCCAGTCCTTCGCCTTCGAGGTCGATGCCTTCCGCAAGCACTGCCTGCTCAACGGCCTGGACGACATCGGCCTGACCCTGCAGGACCAGGAGGCGATCAGGGCCTTCGAAGCCAAACACCAGCAGAGCAGCCCCTGGCTGTTCGGCGCGATCAAGTAATAAGGATTGAGCATGAGCAAGCAGATTCTGGTTCTCCCGGGCGACGGTATCGGCCCGGAAATCATGGCCGAGGCGGTCA
>JBEEOG010000320.1:0-5766 GCA_041191745.1 Pseudomonadota bacterium
AGGAAGCCGTCGATCTGGTCGGGCTGGATGTCCACGAAGAAATAGGACGGCGCACGTTCCGGCAGGTCGCGGTCGATGGCCATCCGCAGGTTGGCGTCGATCTGCCCCACCGCCGCCAGAACCGACAGGCCAAGGCCCAAGGACAGGATCACCGGCGCGGCCTCTTCCCGCGGTCCGCCGATGGCGGCCAGCGCCAGCCTCAGGCCCGTGCGCCCGCGCGCCAGACCCGCCCGCGCCGCCGCCCGCGCGCCACGGCGCAGAAGCCATGCCGCCCCCGCCAGCACCAGAAGCGCCGCGATGACGCCCCCCGCCGAACCGAGCGTCAGTTCCCACACGCCCGAGAACCACACCGCGCCGCCCACCAGCACCACCGCCAGCACGCCGATCGCCAGCAGATGCCGCAGGGCAGGCCAGCCGCCCCCGCCCGCGCCGCGATAGAGCGCCGCCGCGCGCACCCCTTCGGTCCTTGCGAGGGGCCAGAGCGTGAAGAGGAAGGCACTGACCAGCCCGTAGAAACTCGCCTCGGCCAAGGGCAGCGGGTAAAGCCCGATCTCGGCGGGGAAGGGCAGCGCGCCCTCGATCACGTCGCCGAAGGCGATGGGAAGGCCCGCGCCAAGGATCAGCCCCAGCGCCACGCCGAACCCCGCCAGCACCGCGATCTGCAACAGGTAGATGCGGAAGATCAGCCCGCCCTCGGCCCCCAGCGTCTTCAGCGTGGCGATGGTCGCCACCTTGCCGTCAAGATAGGCCCTGACGGCGGCCTGCACGCCCACACCGCCCACCGCCAGCCCCGCGATGCCGACAAGGATCAGGAAGGACCCGATCCTGTCCACGAACCGCTCCACCCCGGGTGCTGCCTCGCGGCTGTCCTGCCAGCGCATTCCGGCGTCGCGGAACGCCTCTTCCGCCCGCGCCTCGAGCGCGGCAAGATCGGTGCCTGCGGGGACGGTCAGGCGGTATTCGGTCTCGAAAAGCGACCCCGGGGCCAGCAGGCCGGACTTGGCCAAGGCATCGGTCCGCAGGATGGTGCGCGGGCCAAGCGAGAAACCGCCATTCGCGCTGTCGGGTTCGCGCAGCAGCACCGCGCCAAGGCGGAAGTCCTGCGTGCCCATGCGGAACCGGTCGCCCCGTTGCAGCCCCAGACGGTCCACCAGCACGCGGTCCATCGCGGCACCGGGGATGCCGTCCACCACGGCCAGCGCCTCGGCCAATGTGCCCGCGTCCAGTTCCACGCTGCCCACCAGCGGATAGGCGCTGTCCACCGCCTTGACCTGCGTCAGCGCGGAGTCGTCGCCCAGAAGGACCATGGACCGGAAATCCACGATTTCGGACACGGCGGTGGCGTTCGCCTCCATCCATGCGCGCTCTTCGGGCGTGGCGAAGCGGTAGGTGAATTCAAGCTGCGCGTCGCCGCCCAGAAGGATGGCCCCCTGATCCTCCAGCCCCTGCTGGATCGCGGCGCGCACCATGCCCACGGCGGCAATCGCCGCCACCCCCAGCGCAAGGCAGGCGAGGAAGACGCGGAACCCCTTCAGCCCGCCCCGCAATTCGCGCCGCGCGATTGTCCACGCAAGGCTCATTCCAGCCCCTCGCCCGCCACGCGGCCATCGGCCAGCCGCACCACGCGCGAACAGCGCGCCGCCAGTTCGCGGGCATGGGTGACAAGGACCAGCGTCGCCCCGTGCCGGTCCCGCAGGCCGAACAGGAGGTCCATGATCGCTGCGCCATTGGCCCCGTCGAGGTTGCCCGTCGGTTCATCCGCCAAGAGAAGCGCAGGTCGCGGCGCGGCGGCACGGGCCAGCGCCACGCGCTGCTGTTCGCCCCCCGACATCTGGCTGGGATAATGGTCCATCCGCGAACCAAGGCCCACGGCGGAAAGCTCCGCCTCGGCCCGCGCAAAGGCATCCTCGGCCCCCATCAACTCCAAGGGCACGGCCACGTTTTCCAGCGCCGTCATGGTGGGGATCAGGTGGAAGGACTGGAACACGACCCCCATGTTGCCGCGCCGGAAACGGGCGAGCCCATCCTCGTCCATCGCGGTCAGGTCATGGCCCAGCGCGGTGACGGAGCCCCCCGTCGCGCGTTCCAGCCCCCCCATCAGCATCAGGAGCGAGGATTTGCCGGACCCCGACGGCCCGATCAGGCCGAGGCTTTCCCCGCGATCAACGCTGAGTGTAATGCCCTTGAGAATCTCGACCGGCCCCGCATTTCCCGCCAGAGTGAGCCGCGCATCCGCGAGTGCCAGAACCGTATCGACCATGAAAGCCGCCTGCATGAACATTTCCGTACAGAAATATGGGCTTCGCCGCGCCCTTAGCAATGTCACGTTTGCGTTGTCGCTTTCCGTCGCGCCCGTTGCGGCGGCCGAACCGCTGGAACTGGTGGCGCTGGGCGACAGCCTGACGCAGGGCTACGGCCTGCCCGAAGGCGACGGGCTGGTGCCGCAGCTGCAGGCATGGCTGACCGCGCAGGGGCAGGAGGTGCGGGTGGTCAACGCGGGCGTGTCGGGCGACACCACGGCGGGGGGCCTGTCGCGGCTGGACTGGAGCCTGACGCCCGAGACGGATGCGCTGATGGTGATCCTCGGCGGCAATGACCTGCTGCGCGGCATCCCGCCCGCCGAGATGCGCGCCAATCTGGACGCGATCCTGACCGGCGCGCGCGGGCGCGGGCTGCCGGTGCTGCTGGTGCCGATGCAGGCCACGATGAATTACGGGGCCGAGTACAAGGCGGCCTTCGATGCCGCCTATGGCGAGTTGGCCGCCAAGCACGGGGCCGAGCTGGGCCAGCCCTTCTTTGCCGCGCTGGGCGATGCGGACCCCGTGAGCCTCGCGGCCTATATGCAGGCCGACGGCATCCATCCGAACAAGGAGGGCGTGGCGAAGATCGTCGCGGCGCTCGGCCCGCAGGTCGCGGCGCTGCTGTCGGGCGCGGCGAACTAGGCGGCGCGGGCGTTCCGCCCGCAAGCCAAAAGCCGCCCGCGCGCCTGCCGCGCGCAGGCGGCGGCAGGGGGGCGCTCGCGCCCCCCGTCGCCCCGCGGGGCGACTCCCCCCTGAGGATATTTGCACGAAGGGGATGGGCAGGTCGTTTTCGCGCTTGAAGCCCGTGCGATGCGGGCGGAGAACTGCGCCAGCAAAGGACGCGCCATGACCCTGCTTGCCGACCTGACCGCCCTTCTCGGCCCTGCCCATGTGCTGACGGGGGCCGATTGCGACCGTTACGCCCATGACTGGACCGGCAATTACAGGGGCCGCCCGCTGGCCGTGATCCGCCCCGCCGGCACGGCAGAGGTCGCCGCCGCGCTGCGCCTTGCCGCGCGGCATGGCGTGGCGGTGGTGCCGGTATCGGGCAATACGGGGCTGGTGGGGGGCAGCTTCACCGAGGGCGGGCTGCTCGTCAGCCTCGAACGGATGAACCGCATCCGCGAGATCAGGCCCGGGGCGCGCATCGCGGTGGTGGAGGCGGGCGTGATCCTGTCGCGCCTGCATGACGCGGCCGAGGCGGAGGGGCTTTACTTCCCGCTCTGGTTCGGGGCGCGCGGGTCGGCGATGATCGGGGGGGTGCTGTCCACCAATGCGGGCGGGTCGAACGTGCTGCGCTACGGATCGACGCGGGGCCTCTGTCTGGGGCTGGAGGTCGTGCTGGCCGATGGCCGCGTGCTGGACCTGATGTCGATGCTGCACAAGGACAATTCCGGCTACGACCTGAAGGACCTGTTCATCGGGGCCGAGGGGACGCTGGGCATCATCACGGCGGCGGTGATGAAGCTGGTCCCCGCCCCGCGCGCCCATGCCACGGCGACGCTGGCCGTGCGCTCGCTTTCCGACGCGCTGATGCTGCTGAACCGCCTGCAGGAGGTGACGGGCGGCGCGGTGGAGGCGTTCGAGTTCATGCCCGCCAGTTACCTGCACAGGTTGCGGCAGGTGCGCCCCGATCTGGGCCTGCCCTTCGCCGGCATCCCCGAGGTGACGATCCTTGTGGAACTGGGGGCCACCGCGCCGCATCTGGCGGCGGCAGGAGAGGACGGCGTGGTACCGCTGGCCGCGCTGCTGGAGGGGGCGCTGGCGGGGATGCTGCGCGAGGGGCTCGTGTCGGATGCCGTCATCGCCGCCTCCGAGGCGCAGCGCCGCGCGATGTGGGCGCGGCGCGAGGCGGCGGCCGAGATCACCTTTGCCGTCCGCCCCTTCATCGATACCGACATCGCCGTGCCGCTGGACCGTGTCGATGCCTTCCTGACCGGCATCCATGCCCGCCTGCCCGCGCTGGATGCGGAGGCCGCGACGCTGGCCGTGGCGCATCTGGGCGACGGGAACGTGCATTTCACCGTCTTTCCCGGCCGCGACGATCCGGCGCTGCAGGATGCGGTGGTCGAGGCGATCGAGGATGTGGTGGAAAGCCTCGGCGGCAGTTTCAGCGCCGAACACGGGGTGGGGCTGTCCAAGCGCAGGTCGATGGCGCGCCGCAAGGACCCCGTCGCGCTGGACGTGATGCGCGCGATCAAGGCCGCGCTCGACCCCGAGGGCCGGATGAACCCCGGCAAGATCCTGCCCGAGCCGCCCGCATCGTGACGCTGTTCCGCATGGTCTGGCGCGATCCGGCGATCCGGCTGTGCGCCCTGGGGATGCTGCTTCTGGGGATGCTGAATTCGTCCGTCTATCCCTACCAGTCGCTTGTGGCGACGCGGGTCGTGGGGCTTTCGGAACCGGCCTTTGCGGCGGTTCTGGTCATGGCATCCTCGGTCGCGGTCAGCGCATCGGTGCTGTTCGGCATCTGGGGCGACCAGAGATCGCGCCGCCGCGCCATCGCGCTGGGCATGGCGGGGGCGGCGCTGGCGGGGGTTCTGCTCATGCTGCTCGCCCCCGGCCCGCTGGCGCTGGTGCTGGCGCACGGGATCCTGCTGCCGGTCGCGTCGGGCCTTTACGGCCAGTTCTTCGCGCTGGCCCGTCTGGCGCGCGGGGACGACGCCACGCGGCGCGAGGCCGTGCTGGGCGCGGTCCGTGCGATGATGTCGCTGTCGTTCCTTGCCATGCTGGTGTTCTGGACCTTTGCCTTCGGGGCGGGGGCGGGGGTGATGTCGGTCTATCTCTCGGCGGGGCTGGCGGCGGCGGGGATGGTCGCGCTGGTCTGGCGGCTCTGGCCGCAGGACGGGCAGACCGCGTGGGAGGACCGCCCCTCGGGCCTGAACTTCCGCGGCGCGATGGCCGAGATCGGGCGCCCGCGCATCCTGACGCGGCTTGTCGCGCTGGGGGCCATCGCGGCGGCGGGGAACCTCTACATGACGCTGGCAGCGCTGGTCTTTGCCGAGACGCCGGGGCGGGGGGCGGGGGATGCGGCGCTTTACATCGGCCTCATCGCGGGGTGGGAGGTGCCCTTCATGGTCCTGCTGCCGCGCCTTGCCCACCGGATGGGGCGCACGACGCTGCTCTTCTGGGGGGCGGTGATCTACGGGATGCATCTGGCGCTGCTGCCCGTGCTGGCGGGCACGCCGTGGGTCTGGGGGCTGACGCTGCTGGGGGGCTTGGGCGGGACGGCGATCATCACCCTGCCCATCGGCTATTATCAGGACCTGCTGCCGGGCAGGCCGGGCACGGCGGGGGCGCTGCTGTCGGTGCAGAAGCTGGCCGCCGACATCTTTGCCGCCAGCGCCTTCGCCTTCGGGATGGTGCTGGGCGGGCACGGGCTGGCCGCGCTTGCGGGCGCGGTCCTGTCGGTCGCGGGGGCGGCGGCGCTGGTTGTGATGGACCGGCGCGGCCCTTGAAAAGGCGG
>JBEEOG010000321.1:0-4184 GCA_041191745.1 Pseudomonadota bacterium
CAGCGGCGCGGTCTTGAACTTCAGATGGCCATACCACGCGAAGGTCATGAAGATGTTCGAAGCCAAGAGCAGGCCGATGGTGACAAGCGGAACGGGCAGGTGCGACAACATGGCGTCCTTCTGGGATCGGTGGCCGGAAGGCGGCGCGCCGCAGGGACGGGGCCGCCCGCCGCCGCGATAGCGCGGAATCCCTGAAAAGGCGATGTATTTGCCAATTTGCATTTAGCGCAATGCGATCTGCCAAGAATTTGCAAATATGCGAGAGTCCGTTTTGCCCCCGCCCCCCGCATCGCTATGGTCGCCCGAAATCGGGGGGAGAGAGCGCCCATGAAGGATATCTTGCAGGAACTGGAAGACCGCCGCGCCGTGGCCCGCGCTGGCGGGGGCGCGCGTCGGGTTGACGCGCAACACGCCAAGGGCAAGCTCACCGCGCGCGAGCGGATCGAGCTTCTCCTCGACGAAGGCAGCTTCGAGGAATTCGACATGTTCGTGCAGCACCGCTGCACGGATTTCGGGATGGAAGAGACGCGCCACCCCGGCGACGGCGTCGTGACCGGATGGGGCACGATCAACGGCCGTCAGGTCTATGTCTTTTCGCAGGACTTCACCGTGCTGGGCGGGTCCGTGTCGGAAACCCATGCCGCCAAGATCTGCAAGATCATGGACATGGCGATCCAGAACGGCGCGCCGGTGATCGGCATGAACGACTCGGGCGGGGCGCGGATTCAGGAAGGCGTCTCGTCGCTCGCCGCCTATGGCGAGGTGTTCCAGCGCAATATCCTCGCCTCGGGCGTGGTGCCGCAGATTTCGCTGATCATGGGGCCCTGTGCGGGCGGGGCGGTCTATTCGCCCGCGATGACCGACTTCATCTTCATGGTGAAGGATTCCTCCTACATGTTCGTGACCGGCCCCGACGTGGTCAAGACCGTGACCAACGAACAGGTGACGGCCGAGGAACTGGGCGGTGCCTCCACCCATACCAAGAAATCCTCGGTCGCGGATGGCGCCTATGAAAACGACGTCGAACTGATCGCCGAAACGCGCCGCCTGTTCGACTTCCTACCCCTGAACAACCGCGAAAAGGCGCCCGTCCGCCCCTTCTTCGATGATCCGGCGCGGGTGGAGATGTCGCTCGATACGCTGGTGCCGGACAATCCGAACCAGCCCTACGACATGAAGGAACTGATCACCAAGATCGCGGACGAGGGCGACTTCTTCGAGATCCAGAAGGATTTCGCCGCCAACATCATCACGGGCTTCATCCGGCTGGAAGGCCAGACCGTGGGCGTGGTGGCCAACCAGCCGATGGTGCTGGCAGGCTGCCTCGACATCGACGCCAGCCGCAAGGCCGCGCGTTTCGTGCGCTTCTGCGACGCCTTCGAAATCCCGATCCTGACGCTGGTCGACGTTCCGGGCTTCCTGCCGGGCACGAGCCAGGAATATGGCGGCGTCATCAAGCACGGCGCGAAGCTTCTCTTCGCCTATGGCGAGGCGACGGTGCCCAAGGTCACGGTGCTGACGCGCAAGACCTATGGCGGGGCCTATGTCGTGATGTCCTCGAAGCACCTGCGCGGCGATTTCAACTATGCATGGCCCACGGCCGAGGTCGCGGTGATGGGCGCCAAGGGCGCGGTCGAGATCCTCTATCGCAGCGAACTCTCCGACAAGGAGAAGATCGCCGCGCGGGTGAAGGATTACGAGGACCGCTTCGCCAATCCCTTCGTCGCGGCCGAAAAGGGCTTCATCGACGAGGTGATCATGCCCCATTCGACCCGCCGCCGCGTCGCCCGCGCCTTTGCCGCGCTGCGTAACAAGCGGCTGACGAACCCGTGGAAGAAGCACGACAACATCCCGCTCTGACCCATGCGCCCGACCCCGCTGTTCCGATTTGGCCTGACTGCCTGCCTCGCGCTTTGCGGGGCGGGTGCGGCTATGGCGGGGACGGACGAGGGGCAGGTGGTCCCTCAGGTGATCGCCGGTGACGGCGTGGCGGTCGCGGTGCCTTCGGGAATGGCGGTCACGCTGCAGGAGGTGATCTGGAACGTGCCGGGCCCCGAGGGGCTGACGCTGCGCTTCCGCTTCCTTGCGCCCGCGATCGCAGAAGGGGCCGATCCCGACACCGTCAGCGCCGATCTGCAGCACCTGTGCGACAGCTATGCCCTGCCGCGCGTGCCCGAATTCGACCCCCGCCCCGAACAGATCGTCATCTCGGTTGCGGCGGCCCCCGTGGCCTTTGGCGAAACCGCCCCCGATGTGGTGCAGTTCTTCGAATCCTACCGGATCGAAGACGGGGCCTGCCAGTGGGAGTTGTTCTGATGCCCGCCCCTTCGCAAGCATTCCGCATTGCGGCGCGGCGGGGTTATGATGTAGCCGTGCCACAGGCCGACAACTTGGCACGGACTTCATGGGCATGGCGCGGAATTTCCGCTACTGTGCCCGAAGGCCGAACCCAAGCGGCCTATGCCTCGCATCGGGGGTTTGCTTCCGGCATTTCGCCGGAAGCGACCCTCCAAGAAAATAGGAGTAGAGGATGTCGAAGAGCACCAAGACCCTGCTGGCGCTGTGCGTCGTGGCTTTCGTGGCCGCTTGCGCCAAGAAAGAAGAAGCCGTTTTCGTCGAAGAGCCGGCCGTTTCGGTCGAGCCGACCTACACCGGCAAGTTCAAGTAAGTCTATCGGGCGGGCCATCGGGGCCGTTCAGGCCCGGCCCGCCCTTTTTCTGTCTGCCGCGCGGTTTGACCGCGGGGCCGCTTTCGGGCATGTGCTGACCCTTCCGTCCGAAAGGGGCCCGACATGCTGAAACACCGCGGCTTTCCCAGCCGCCTTCCCGGCACTGATCTCCAGTTCACCATCCGCCGCGCCAACCACAAGCAGGGCGTGACGAAGCTTGTCCGCCGCGAGCGGTACAAGGATCGCAAGCATCTGGACCGCCGCGCCGATGCGGCCTTCATGGCAGCGCTCTGGGCGCAGTTCGGCGAAGAGCCGTTCGAGCGCGGCAATCTGGATGCGGGGCGGCTCAGCTGGCTGTTCGGGCGCGAGGTCGTGGCCGCCGAAGACCCGTTCGATCCCGAAAGCTACGAGGCGCTGTTGCGGATCGACCGCAAGCGCGCCGAAGCGGCCTTCCCCGAGGTCTTCGCCCCCGAGGCACCCGATTTCGGCTTTGACGCCGATGACGACTGGTCCGAGGGGGAATAGGCGTGCTTCCGCGCATCGGTTTTCCGTTCTGGCAAGGTCCCGCCGGTGGTTCCGCCGCCGGTGGCTTGCCGGTTGAAAGCCGCGGCCGCGCATCCGACCTTGGCCACAGGCGCCGCGCCGCCGGCTTCCGCGTCCGGCCCCGCCTTGACTGTACCCTTATCCCTTCCCTCCGGTCTGGCCCCCTGCGGGCCGGACCGGCCCTTTCCTGCACGCTTCGGCGCGCTTCTGCCGATGCGGCGCAACCCTGCCGTGCGACACGGGGTTTTGTCTTCCGTCCTTTCCCGTTTGGGGTAAGCTTGCGGGACGAAGAACAACCGCCGAGGAGCAGTATCCCATGCAAAAATCCGTCATCGCATTCGCCCTTCTGGCCATCACGGCGCTTTCGGGCTGTCTGCAGGACCCGACTTCCCGTGGCATGGCCGGTGCCGTCGCCGGCGCGGCGATCGCCGACGCCATGGACGAGAACATGGTCGCAGGCGCCGCGCTGGGCGGCCTTGCCGGTGCCGCGTCCTGCGGCCTGCCGGGCCTTCCGCGCTGCTACTGACCTGACCGCCGCCGCCTGCGCGCGGCCTGACCCTGATCACGGGCCATCGGAGCATGCCGCTCCGGTGGCCTTTTTCCATTCCGCGACATTCGCTGCGTTCTGGCCCGGACGCAGAACAAGGGGAGAGAGATGTTCAAGAAGATCCTGATCGCCAACCGGGGCGAGATCGCCTGCCGCGTCATCCGAACGGCGCGGCGCATGGGCATCGCCACGGTGGCGGTCTATTCCGATGCCGATGCGCAGGCGCTCCACGTCCGTTCAGCGGATGAGGCGGTCCACATCGGCCCCTCCCCGGCGCGTGAGTCCTACCTGATTGGCGAAAAGATCATCGCCGCCGCCAAGGCCACCGGCGCAGAGGCGATCCATCCCGGTTACGGCTTCCTCTCGGAAAACGCCGAATTCGCACAGGCGGTGATCGATGCGGGCCTCGTCTGGGTCGGGCCGAAG
>JBEEOG010000322.1:0-23574 GCA_041191745.1 Pseudomonadota bacterium
ACCTTCGCCTCGAGCTCGTCCTCGGACAGGATCGGGCGCATGCCCCGCCCGCCGCCGCCCCATGAGGCCTTGAGCATCAAGGGATAGCCGATGGCGGCGGCCTCTGCCTTGATCGCCGCCATGTCGTCGCCCAGCACCTCGGTCGCGGGGATGACGGGCACGCCCGCCGCCATCGCCACGCGGCGCGCGCTGGCCTTGTCGCCCAGTGCGCGCATCGTTTCGGCACGCGGGCCGATGAAGGTGATGCCCGCCTGATCGCAGGCTTCGACGAAATCGGGATTTTCCGACAAGAGGCCATAGCCCGGATGGATCGCATCCGCGCCCGACATCTTGGCCACGCGGATGATCTCGGGGATGGAAAGATAGGCCCCGACGGGCGACAGCCCCTCGCCGATGCGGTAAGCCTCGTCCGCCTTGAAGCGGTGGAGCGAGAGCTTGTCTTCCTCGGCAAAGACGGCGACCGTCTTCTTGCCCATTTCGTTCGCCGCGCGCATCACGCGGATGGCGATCTCGCCCCTGTTGGCGACGAGGATTTTCTTGAATTCGGGCACGGCTTCACGTTCCTGTCATGTCGGGTGGTATTGACAGGGGGCCACTCTAGGCCCGCTGCAATGCAGCGCAAGTGCGCTGCGTCGCGAAACTGCAAATTTTGCGAAATATGCAGGAATGGATTTGCTGTTGCAAAGTCGCGGGGCGCAGAGGAATTGCCGCTTTCGCGCGAAAGGCGAACATATGGCGAACACCATCTTTATCTTGGCCGCGCGCGCGGCTAGACTGCGGGCATGAGCAGTCTGGACGAAAACGAAGCCTTCCAAGCGGCGGTGCCGCTGTCGCAGCGCGCCCTGTCCGCCGCCGCGCGGCCCGCGCCCTATCTGGACGACCTCAACCCCGCCCAGCGCGCGGCGGTAGAGGCGCTGGACGGCCCCGTCCTGATGCTGGCAGGGGCGGGGACGGGCAAGACCAAGGCGCTGATCGCGCGCATCGTGCACCTGATGGCCACGGGCCGGGCGCGCCCCAACGAAATCCTTGCCGTCACCTTCACCAACAAGGCCGCGCGCGAGATGAAGGACCGCATCGGCCGCCTGCTGGGCGCGGTGGTGGAAGGGATGCCGTGGATGGGCACCTTTCACAGCCTGTCGGTCAAGATCCTGCGCCGCCATGCCGAACTGGTGGGACTGAAGTCGAATTTCACCATCCTCGACACCGACGACCAGATCCGCCTGCTTAAACAACTGATCGTCGCGGCCAATATCGACGAAAAGCGCTGGCCCGCGCGCATGCTGGCGGGGATGATCGACGGCTGGAAGAACCGCGCGCTGACCCCCGACCGCGTGCCGTCGTCGGAAGCGTCGGGCTATGCCCATCGCGGGACCGAGCTTTACGAACAGTATCAGGACCGGCTGCGGGCGCTGAACGCGGTCGATTTCGGCGACCTGCTTCTGCATTGCGTGACGATCTTCCAGAAGCACGCGGACGTGCTGGCACAGTACCAGCGCTGGTTCCGCTACATCCTTGTCGACGAATACCAGGACACCAACGTCTGCCAGTATCTGTGGCTGCGGCTTCTGGCGCAGGCGCATCGCAACATCTGCTGCGTGGGCGATGACGACCAGTCGATCTACGGCTGGCGCGGGGCCGAGGTGGGCAACATCCTGCGGTTCGAGAAGGACTTTCCCGGCGCGCAGGTGGTGCGGCTGGAACAGAACTACCGCTCCACCCCGCATATCCTCGCCGCCGCGTCGGGCGTGATCGCGGCCAATGCGGGGCGGTTGGGCAAGACCCTCTGGACCGAGGTCGAGGAGGGCGAGAAGGTCCGCCTGATCGGCCACTGGGACGGCGAGGAAGAGGCCCGCTGGATCGGGGACGAGATCGAGGCCTTCCAGCGCGGCCGCCGCGCCCTGCCGAAATTCGGGCTGAACGATCAGGCGATCCTTGTCCGCGCCAGCCACCAGATGCGTGCCTTCGAGGACCGCTTCCTGACCATCGGCCTGCCCTACCGCGTCATCGGCGGCCCGCGCTTCTATGAACGGCAGGAAATCCGCGATGCGATGGCCTATTTCCGGCTGGCCGTGTCGCCCGATGACGATCTGGCCTTTGAACGCGTGGTGAACCTGCCCAAGCGTGGTCTGGGCGACAAGGCGCAGTCCGACATCCAGAAAACCGCCCGCGCATCCGGCATGTCGCTGCTGGAAGGCGCGCGCGAGATGGTCGCGCGCGGCCTGATCGGCGGCAAGGGCGCGGGGCATCTGCGCTCCTTCGTCGAAGGGATCGACCGCTGGCATGCCCGCATCATGGCCGCCGAACGCGAGCGCGAGGTGGTCACCGAGGCGCTGTCCGCCCTGACCGGCCCCGACGCCCTGATCGAGGACGGCGCGGCCCTTGGCGCGGCCGACCGTCAGGCGCTGATCGCCGACATGCGAAAGCGGCTGGCGGCGGTCGAGGGCTATCATCTGCGACTGGCCGAGGAGATACTCGAAGAATCCGGCTACACGGCCATGTGGCAGAACGACAAGACGCCCGAAGCGCCGGGGCGGCTGGAAAACCTCAAGGAACTCGTCAAGGCGCTGGAGCAGTTCGACAACCTGCAAGGGTTCCTCGAACATGTCGCGCTGATCATGGACAACGAACAGGACGAGGCGGACGAGAAGGTGTCGATCATGACCCTTCACGCCGCCAAGGGGCTGGAATTTCCGGTCGTCTTCCTGCCGGGATGGGAGGATGGCCTGTTTCCCAGCCAGCGCAGCATGGATGAAAGCGGGCTCAAGGGGCTCGAGGAAGAGCGGCGGCTCGCCTATGTCGGCATCACGCGGGCGGAAGAGATCTGCACGATCAGCTTCGCCTCGAACCGCCGCGTCTATGGCCAGTGGCAAAGCCAGCTTCCCAGCCGCTTCGTCGACGAACTGCCCGCCGACCATGTCGAGGTCCTGACGCCGCCGGGCCTTTACGGCGGCGGCTACGGCGCGGCCAATCCCTTCGCGGCCTCCGCCATGGAAGACCGCGTGACCAAGGCCGATGTCTACAATTCTCCGGGATGGCGGCGGATGCAGGACCGTGCCGCGACCCGCCCCACCGCCCAGCCGCGCGAGGCGCGGGGCATGGTCGTGGACGCCACAGCGCTTTCGCCCTTCGGCATCGGCGACCGCGTCTTCCACCAGAAATTCGGCTACGGCACGGTGACGGGGATCGAGGGCGACAAGCTCGACGTCGATTTCGCCAAGGCGGGACAGAAGAAGATCGTCGCCCGCTTCGTCGTGGATGCCGACAGCGCGGACGATGTTCCGTTCTGACCGCGCCTAAAGCGCCCGTTCCAGCGCGTCGATCCAGCCCGACACGAAGGCATCGAACCGCGCGTCCGGCTGGCGCAGGCGCAGGGTGTCGGCCATCGGATCGGGGGCATGCGCCGCGGCGCCCGACAACTCCTCCAGTACGGCATGGCCGCAGAAGGGGACATAGGCTTCGGAATAGCCCCCTTCGTGCACAAGGACGAGACGCCCGCCGCACAGGTCGCGCGCGGCCTGCATCGTCAGGCGGGTCAGCATGCGGAAGGTTTCGGCGGTCAGCAGCATCCGGCCGAGGGGATCGACCGCCGCCGCGTCATAGCCGCAGGCGACGATGATCGCCTCGGGCCGGTGCGCGGCCAGCGCGGGCAGGACAAGGCGGCGGAACGCCTCCAGATAGGCCGCATGGCCCGTGCCGGGGGGCAGGGGGATGTTGAGGTTCGCCCCCAGCCCCACGCCGCGGCCGCGGTCGGCGGCGCTGCCCGTGTCCATCGGATAGTTGCGGTCCTGATGCAGGCTGATCGCCAGCACCTCGGCGTCGTCGTAGAAGATCGCCTCGGTCCCGTTGCCGTGGTGCACGTCCCAGTCGATCACGGCGAAGCGGCGGGCGCGCCCCTCGGCCTGCATGGCGCGGATGGCGATGGCGATATTGGCCAGAAGGCAGAAGCCGTTGGGCCGGTCGGGCAGGCAATGGTGCCCCGGCGGGCGCGACAGGGCATAGGCATTGGCGACCTCGCCCGCCATGACCGCGCGCAGGGCCGCCGTGGCCAGCCCCGCCGACAGCGCCGCCACCTCGAACCCGCCCCTGCCGAAGGGCGCGCGCGGGCCAAGCTCGCCCCCGCCCGCATCCGACAGGCGGCGGAATTCGGTCAGGTAGGCTTCGGGATGGACGCGGGCCATCTCCTCCCATGTCGCAGGCGCGGCGCTGCGGGCCCGAAGTTCGCCCATCAGCCCCGTCACCTGCATCAGGTTCACCAGCCGCCGCTTCGTCTCGGGCGACTCGGGCAGGCCCGCGCCGGGCTGGACCAGCCCGCCCGCAGGCAGGGTAAAGGCGTATTGTCCGCCGTGATGCCAGAAACAGCGCTCGTCCCAGAAAAAGCCCGTGGCCATGTCGTCCCCCCTCGGCTAGGGCGTCAGGCTAGGGGCTGGCGCGGGAAAGGGGAAGCGGTGGAAAAGGGGGACCTGTCCCGCCTCGCCCTTGCAGGGGCCGAGCTTGCCGTCCGCGTCACCCCGCGCGCCCGCCGCCCCGGCGTGACGGTCGCGGGGGGCACGATCCGCGTCGCCGTCACCGCCCCGCCCGAAGACGGCCGCGCCAATGCGGCGGTGGCCGAGGCGCTGGCCCACGCGCTGGGCATCGCCAAGGGGCGGCTCGTGCTGATCCGCGGGGCCACGGCGCGCGACAAGGTCTTCCGCATCGGGGACTGACCGCGCCTGCTTCCTCTTCGTCCAAATATCCTCGGGGGGTGAACGGGCCGGCACGGCCCGGAGGGGGGCAGACGGCCCCCCTTGCGCCGCTGGCCACGGGCGCGGTCAGCCGGATTTCTTTTCCAGCCGGTAGCTGCCTTCGGGCAGGTCCAGTGCCGCGGCAAGGTCGCGCAGCTGGTGCATGGACAGCGTGATCCGCACCGGCTCGTCCGTCTGGGGATCGACCTGTTCCAGCGTCACGCAGTCGTCGAAGGCAAGGATGGTCACATCCTCGACCAGCCCCTCGTGCCCCTCGTCGATGAGGGTGATGACGGTGGCGTCGAAATCGTGCTCGATCGTGAACATGGGGACAGGCTATCGGCTCGGACGGCGGGGGGCAACGGATTCGGACAGGGCGCGCGGGGCGGGCGGAAAGGCGCTGAATTCGGCGTGAGGGGGCTTTTGCCCGCCGCGCGCGCCTCTAGCTTTGTCTGGCGGGGATGGACCGGGGCTGCGATGCAGGACGCGATGCACGGCAAGGGATCGGGGGCGCTGCGCGCCGTGGTCACGGCATGCCTTCTGTCCGGCGGGCTTGCGGCCTGCGTGCCGGCGGGACTGCCGCCCGCCGCGCCCCCGCCGCAGCCCGTGCCCGCAGGGGTGGCCGTGCCTCCGGACAGGCTCGACCCGCGCGACGCGGTCGAGAACTTCGTCTCGGTCCTCGACGCGGTGGAGCCTGTCGCCGAACAGCTTTGCCGCGACACGACGCGCGGGGTGAACTGCGACTTCCTGATCGCCGTGGATGACCGGCCCGGCCAGCCGCCCAACGCCTTCCAGACGCTCGACCGGCAGGGTCGGCCCGTGCTTGGCTTCACCGTGGCCCTGATCGCCGAGGCGCGCAACCGCGACGAGATCGCCTTCGTCCTCGGCCACGAGGCCGCGCACCACATCCTCGGCCATCTGCCGCAGGCGCAGCAGACGGCGGCGGCGGGGGCGATGGTGGCAGGCATCCTTGCCAGCGCCTCGGGCGCGGACGCGGCGGCGATCCGGTCGGCCCAGCAGATGGGGGCCGAGATGGGCGCGCGCAGCTATGCCAAGGAATTCGAACTCGAGGCCGATGCGCTGGGGGCCGAGATCGCGATCTTCGCGGGTTTCGATCCCGTTCTGGGCGCGGGCTTCTTCGACCGCCTTCCCGATCCGGGGGACCGGTTCCTCGGCACGCATCCGCCCAACCAGCAACGCAAGGCCGTGGTGGCCGGGGTGGCGGCCCGCTACGGCCTCTGACGCGGGGCGCGCGCCGCCTTGATTTGCGTCAAGGCGACGCAGGCCCTGCGCTGTCAGGATGGCGGGGCGCGACACAGGAGGCAGCGGATGATCGGATATGTCGAAGCACCCAAGGCATGGGGCCTGACGCGGGGAATGGCCCGCGTCATCGGCATGAACCTGACCGATGCCGTGGTCGAGGGCTGGCTGACCCGCCCCGAACTGGCCGATCTGGTGGACCGCTGTCAGGGCTGCGACCAGTCCGAGGCCTGCACGCGCTGGCTGTCGCGCACCCTGTCGGCCGAGGCGCTGCCCGCCTATTGCGCGAACAAGGCGGCGCTCGAGGCGCTCGCCCCGCGCGAGGACAGGGCCTGATCCGGCGCAGGCCGTCACCGCTGCCGTCACCCCCCCGCCGTCACCCTTGCCCGCCCCGCGCCCGCGTGGCAGGGTCCGGCCCATGCTGCAGATCGAAAACGTCGTCAGCGACCGCGGGTCGCGCTATGCCGTCTCGGGCGGGGCGGTTCAGGGGCGCAAGGGGGTCGATGCCTTCCTGACCGACCTGAAACGCGCCAAGAAATACGCCAAGGCCACGCATAACACATGGGCCGCCGTCCTGTCCGAAGGCGGCGCGCAGAAGGGCGACGATGGCGAGGCGGGGGCGGGCGCGGTGATCCTGCGGATGCTCGAACGCGCGGGGCTGACCGATCACGTGGTCGTCGTCACCCGCTGGTATGGCGGCGTGCATCTGGGCGGCGACCGCTTCGCCCATGTGGTGACCTGCGTGCGCGCCTATCTCGACGCGCTGGGCAAGGCTGGATAGGCTTTCCGTCAGGGGACGGAGGGGACGCCATCATGCCAGACATCCTGCGCGCCGAGGCGCGGCGCTTTGCCAATACCTGCCTGTGGTCATGGCAGGGCTGGACCGCCGCATGGGCCAGCGAAAAGACGCTGCGGCAATGGACGATCGTGCATGCGCTGTCGGTGGTGCTGGCCTTCACGCTGGACCTGACGGCGGCGGAACGGGCGCTGATCGTGGCGCTGGGCTTCCTGATCCTTGCCGCGGAACTGATCAATACGGGGCTCGAGACGGTGGTGAACCAGTTGTCGCCCGATACCCACCCGCTGGCCAAGAAGGCCAAGGATTGCGGCAGCGCCTGTGTCGCGCTGGCGGCCATCGCGGGCGGGGCGGCGTGGCTGGTGGTGCTGGCGGGCTAGTGCCCCCGCGCCTTTGCCCTTGCCTGCCGGCGCAGATGCGCGCGGTAGAGCCACGGGCCCACGGCACGGTCATAGAGGAAGGACAGCGCGGGCCGCAGCACGGGCAGCCCCGTCACCCGCGCCAGCCAGCGCCAGCGCGGCAGGCTGGCCCAGATCGCACGGAAGGCGTCGAAGCCCGACAGGACCCGCCCGTCCTGCATCACATGCAGGCGTCGGGCGGCCTGATCCTCGGTCATGCCCCAGTCGCCCGCCCGATCCAGCGGATCGAAGGCAAGGGGCGCGCCCGTCGCCTCGGCCCGCGTGCGGTAATGGCCGATCTCGAACCGGCAGAGGGGGCAGGTGTCGTTGTAGAGGATGCGCGTCTCGTCCGTCATGGGGCGCAGATAGCGCCACGCCGCCCGCCGGAAAGGCGGCAGCCTGTCACAGCCTGATCCGAACGGCGCGCGCCCGTTTACAGCTTGCTGTGCGTGCCGTCGCAGAAGGCGCCCTTGCCCGAATTCTTGCAGCCGCAGAACCACAGCTTGCCGTCCTTTTCCGCTGTCACCTTGGTGGGGACGAAGGACGTGCCCTTGTGCGACCCGTCGCAGAAGGGCTGGGTCTTGGACTGGCCGCAGGCGCACCAGAAATAGGATCTGCCCGCCTCCACCTCGACCGGATAGGGGGCTTTCTGGGCGATCATCGGAATGTCGGACATGGCTTTGGCTCTCGCATCGGATGGCTCTTGGCGCGCATCTTGCGCGCGTCGCCCCGCCGCGGTCAAATCCCGCGCGCTGCGCGTCGCCGCAGGGGGCCTGTGCGCCAGCGCGCCGATCAGACGATCCGGCCCCACAGGTCGTATTCGCCCGCTTCCTCGACCTCGACCGTCACGATGTCGCCGGGTTGAAGCTCCTCGAACCCTTCGTCGATGAAGAGGTTGCCGTCGATCTCGGGCGCGTCGGCCTTGGTGCGGCAGGTGGCGCCTTCGGCATCGACCTCGTCCACGATCACCTCCAGCCGGCGGCCCAGCTTGGCGGCCAGCTTCGCCTCGGAAATCGCCTGCGCCTTTTCCATGAAGCGTTCCCACCGGTCCTGCTTCACCTCCGCAGGCACATGGTCGGGCAGGTCGTTCGACCGCGCGCCCGCCACGTTTTCATACTGGAAGCAGCCGACACGGTCGAGCTGCGCCTCCTCCAGCCAGTCGAGCAGGGTCTGGAACTCCGCCTCCGTCTCGCCCGGATAGCCCACGATGAAGGTGGAGCGCAGCGTGATGTCGGGGCAGGCGGCGCGCCATGCGGCGATCTCGTCCAGCGTGCGGGCGGCCGCGGCGGGGCGGGCCATGCGCTTGAGCGTTTCGGGATGGGCGTGCTGGAAGGGGATGTCGAGATAGGGAAGGATCAGCCCTTCGGCCATCAGCGGCACCAGATCGCGCACATGCGGGTAGGGATAGACGTAATGCAGCCGCACCCATGCACCCAGCTGCCCCATTTCCCGCGCGAGGTCGGTGATGTGGGCGCGCACTGCGCGGTCCTTCCACGGGCTGGTCTCGTGCTTGCGGTCCACGCCATAGGCCGAGGTGTCCTGGCTGATGACCAGAAGCTCCCTCACCCCCGCCTCGACCAGCTTTTCCGCCTCGCGCAGCACCGCATGGGCGGGGCGGCTGACGAGTTTGCCGCGCATGTCGGGGATGATGCAGAACTTGCATTTGTGGTTACAGCCCTCGGAGATCTTGAGGTAGCTGTAATGGCGCGGGGTAAGCTTGACGCCACTGGCCGGAAGCAGATCGATGAACGGATCGGGCGCGGGCGGCACCGCGCCGTGGACGGCGTCCAGCACCTGTTCGTACTGGTGCGGCCCCGTGACCGCCAGAACCTTGGGATGCGCGCCGGTGATGTAGTCGGGTTCCGCGCCAAGGCATCCGGTGACGATGACCTTGCCGTTTTCGCGCAGCGCCTCGCCGATGGCATCGAGGCTTTCGGCCTTGGCGCTGTCGAGGAAGCCGCAGGTGTTCACGATCACCGCATCCGCCCCCTTGTAATCGGGGCTGATGGCGTAGCCTTCGGCGCGCAGCCGCGTCAGGATGCGTTCGCTGTCCACCAGCGCCTTGGGACAGCCGAGCGAGACCATGCCGATGGTCGGCTGGCCGTCGCGCCGGGTATCCGGCACGAGGGAACGGGCAAGGTCGGGGCGGAGGTTCGGCGGGTTCTGCGACATGGCCGCCCCCATATCGCAAAGCGCGCGCGGCGGGAAGGGCGGTGATCCGGCGGCGCGCGGGCAGGGCCCGCGCATTCCGTTCAAGCGCCTGCGCGCCTGCGCGCTCCGGCGCGGGCGGGGGCGCTGCCCCCGGGGCGGCAGGGCCGCCCTCCCCCGGGATATTTGGCGAAGGGGATGGGGGACCATCCCCTCCGAAGCGCGGTCAGCCCTGACGCGCGGCGGCGACGGAGGCTTCGAGGATCTCCATCGCCTCGGCGAAATGTGCGTCGGGGATGGTGATGGGGGCAAGGAAGCGCACGACATTGCCATAGACGCCGCAGGTCAGCAGGATCAGGCCGCGCTTGAGCGCCTCGGTCCGCACGCGGCCGGTGAAGCCCGCATCGGGTTCCTTGGTGCCGGGATTGGCGAATTCGACGGCGACCATGAAGCCCGGGCCGCGGATATCGGAAATCTCGGGCGTGGTGGCGCGGATTTCCTCGAGCTTCTGTTTCAGGCGCGAACCCAGTTCATTGGCGCGGGCGCAGAGCTGTTCTTCCTCGATCACGTCGAGCACGGCATGGGCCGCGGCGATGCCGAGCGGGTTGCCCGCATAGGTGCCGCCCAGACCGCCGGGATTGGCGGCATCCATCAGGTCGGCGCGGCCGGTGACGGCGGCGAGCGGCAGGCCGCCTGCCAGACCCTTGGCCATGGTGGTCAGGTCGGCCGCGACGCCGTGCATTTCCATGGCGAAGAGGTTGCCGGTGCGGGCAAAGCCCGTCTGCACCTCGTCCGCGATCATCACGATGCCGTGCTGGTCGCAGAGCGCGCGGATCGCCTTCACCAGATCAGTTGGCGCGGGGTAGAAGCCGCCCTCGCCCTGCACGGGTTCAAAGATGATCGCGGCGACGCGGGCGGGGTCGAGATCGGCCTTGAAGAGCTTTTCGATCCCCTTCATGGCGTCGGCGGTGGAAATGCCGTGCGGGCCCATCGGGAAGGGGACGTGGAAGACATCGGGCATCATCGCGCCGAAGCCTTTCTTGTAGGGCTCCACCTTGCCGGTCAGCGACATGCCCATGAAGGTGCGCCCGTGGAAGCCGCCGCCGAAGGCGATGACCGCGTTGCGCCCCGTGGCGATGCGGGCGATCTTGACCGCGTTCTCGCAGGCCTCGGCCCCCGTGGTGACGAAGATCGTCTTCTTGGCGAAATTGCCCGGAACGGCGGCGTTCAGCCGTTCGGCCAGCGCGATGTAATTCTCGTAGGGCAGGACCTGGTGGCAGGTGTGGGTGAAGCGCGACATCTGCTTGGTCACCGCCGCCATCACCTTGGGATGGCAATGGCCGGTGTTCACCACGGCGATGCCCGCGGCAAAGTCGATATAGCGGTTGCCTTCGATATCCCAGATTTCCGCGTTCAGCGCGCGGTCGGCGTAGATCTGGGTCATCATGCCCACCCCGCGCGAGATGGCTTCATCCCGGCGGCGGGCGACTTCGGCGTTCAGCATGGCAAGGCTCCATCGGCTGCGTGCTTCGGCAGCCCGCGGGGGCGGCCTTTGGCGACATTTGATCAAACTTCCCTTGCGGGTTCAATCGCCATAATGGCACAGGCCCGCGCGGCTGTCCGACCTTCTTTACCACGCCTTAACCAATGGCTTGTCTAAATCCGACCGGTCCTTGCGAAGAACGGGCAGGAGGATGCCATGGCACGAAGCGCGGCGGCGGCGGACGGGGCGGAAGCGGCGGGGGCGGAAGCGGCGGGGGACGATCTGATCGACCGGCTGCGCCTGATCCGGTCGCGGCGGGTGGGGGCGGTGACCTATCACCGGCTTCTGGCCGAACACGGCAGTGCCGCGGCGGCGCTGGCGGCGCTGCCCGATGTCGCCCGCGCGGCGGGGGTGGAGGATTACCGCCCCTGTCCGGTAGAGGTGGCGCGGCACGAGCTTTCGCTGGCGCGGGCCTGTGGGGCGGTGGCCCTGTGCCACGGCATGCAGGGCTATCCGGCGGGGCTGGCCGGATTGCCCGACGCGCCGCCCGTCCTGTGGCTGCGCGGACGGGCGGAGTTGCTGGCGCGCCCCGCGGTGGCGATGGTGGGGGCGCGCAATGCCTCGTCCCTCGGGGTGCGGATGGCGCGGCGGTTGGCCGAGACGCTGGGCGCGGCGGGGCAGGTCGTCGTGTCGGGTCTGGCGCGCGGGATCGATGCCGAAGCCCATCGCGCCGCATTGGGCACGGGCACGGTGGCGGTGCTGGCGGGCGGTGTCGATGTCGCCTATCCCGACGAGAATGCGGGACTGCAGGCCCGCATCGCCGAGGAAGGCTGCCTGGTCAGCGAACAGCCCATGGGCCTGATCCCGCAGGCGCGGCATTTCCCGCTCCGCAACCGCCTGATCGCAGGACTGGCCCGCGCGGTCGTGGTGGTGGAGGCGGCGGCGCGCTCGGGCAGCCTGATCACCGCGCGCGAGGCGCTGGACATGGGGCGCGAGGTGCTGGCCGTGCCCGGCCATCCCTTCGACGCCCGCGCGGCGGGCTGCAACATGCTGATCCGCGACGGGGCCACGCTGGTGCGCGGCGCGGCCGACGTGCTGGAAGCGGCGGGGGTGGCGGGTGCGGGGGGGGCTGCCGATGCGGGGCCCGATCCGGTGGACGACCGCCCGTCCCTGCCCGGCCCCGTGCCGACGCGCCGCCCGCTGGCCGAGGTGGCGGTGCTGCATTCGCTGATCCTCGACCGGCTGGGGCCCAGCCCCGTGGCCGAGGACCAGCTGATCCGCGATCTGGACCTGCCCGCGCATCAGGTGGCCCCCGAACTGGTGGCGCTGGAACTCGACGGGCGGATTTCCCGTCAGGCGGGGGGGCTTCTGTCGCGCCTGTCGTAGGATCGCGCGGGCCAGAGGCCCGCAGGCCGCAAGCCCGACCGGGATCGGGCAGGGGGGCTTGCGCGGGCCGCCTCCGTCCCGCAGGCGGGACGGCCCCCCCCGCGGGATATCTGGCGAAGGGGGGGGAACGGCTGCGGGAAGCGCCGGACAAGAGGCTGCATTGACAAGCCCCGCCCTTCGCCCACATCTTGCCGCGCCATTTGCGCAAGACCGTTGGAAGGAAGTTTCATGGCCGTCGTCGTTGTCGAAAGCCCTGCCAAGGCAAAGACGATCAACAAATATCTCGGCCCCGACTTCACGGTGCTTGCCTCCTACGGCCATGTCCGCGACCTGCCTGCCAAGGACGGCTCCGTCGATCCCGAACAGGATTTCCGGATGGAGTGGGAGGTCGCCGCCGAATCGAAAAAGCATGTCCGCGCCATCGCCGAGGCGCTGAAATCCGATGACACGCTGATCCTTGCCACCGACCCCGACCGCGAGGGCGAGGCGATCAGCTGGCACCTGCAGGAGGCGCTGGCCTCCAGCCTGAAGAAGGGCAAGAAGGTCGCCCGCGTCACCTTCAACGCGATCACCAAGGATGCGGTGACCAAGGCCATGCAGGAGCCGCGCGAAGTCGATGTCGCGCTGGTCGATGCCTATCTGGCGCGCCGCGCGCTGGATTACCTCGTGGGCTTCACCCTCTCGCCCGTGCTGTGGCGCAAGCTGCCCGGCGCGAAATCGGCGGGGCGGGTGCAGTCGGTCTGCCTGCGCCTGATCGTCGAGCGCGAGATGGAGATCGAGGCCTTCCGCGCGCAGGAATACTGGACGGTGAAGGCGGTGCTCGCCACGCCCCGCGGGCAGGAATTCGAGGCGGGGCTGACCGTGCTGGGCGGGCGGAAGCTGCAGAAGTTCGACATCCCGACGGCAGAGGCGGCCGAGATCGCCGTGCAGGCCGTCCGTTCGCGCGATCTGACCGTGACGGGGGTGGAGGCCAAGCCCGCCACGCGCAACCCGTTCCCGCCCTTCATGACCTCCACCCTCCAGCAGGAGGCGAGCCGGAAATACGGCATGGGCGCCAAGGCCACGATGAGCGCGGCGCAGCGGCTCTATGAGGCGGGCCACATCACCTATATGCGGACCGACGGGATCGACATGGCACCCGAAGCCGTGATGGCCGCGCGCGACGAGATCAAGCGCCGCTTCGGGGCGAATTATGTCCCCGACAGCCCGCGCATGTACAAGAACAAGGCCAAGAACGCGCAGGAAGCGCATGAATGCATCCGCCCCACCGACATGTCGGCGGGGCCCGAGAAGCTGAAGCTGGCCGAACCCGACCAGCGCAAGCTTTACGACCTGATCTGGAAGCGCACGATCGCCTGCCAGATGGCCTCTGCCCGGCTGGAACGGACCACCGTGGATATCGCCAGCGCCGATGGCGAGGTGGGTCTGCGCGCCAACGGGCAGGTGGTGATGTTCGACGGCTTTCTGGCCGTCTACGACGAAGGCCGCGACGACACGGGCGACGAGGACGAGGGCAAGCTGCCCGTCATCATGCAGGGCGAGCGGGCCGAGAAGCGGGCGGTTGCGCCCGAACAGCATTTCACCCAGCCGCCCGCGCGTTACACCGAGGCGACGCTGGTCAAACGGATGGAAGAGCTGGGGATCGGCCGCCCGTCCACCTATGCCAGCATCATCGGCACGATCCAGGACCGCGAATATGTGCGGAAAGACAAGAACCGCCTGATCCCCGAGGACAAGGGGCGGCTGGTCACGGCCTTCCTGACCAATTTCTTCCGCCGCTATGTGGATTTCGACTTCACCGCCGATCTGGAAGGCCAGCTCGACGACGTCTCGGCCGGTGAGCGGGACTACAAGGAGGTGCTGGCGCGCTTCTGGCGCGATTTCAGCGCGGCGATCGCCGAGACGGCGGATCTGCGCATCGGCGAGGTGCTGGACAAGATCGACGCCTTCCTTGCACCGCATCTTTACCCCGCGCGGACGGACGGGTCCGATCCGCGGTCCTGCCCAGTCTGCGGGTCGGGGCGGCTGCATCTGAAGACGGCACGTTCGGGCGGGGCCTTCATCGGCTGCGGCAACTATCCCGACTGCCGCTACACGCGCCCCATCTCGGGCGGCGAAGAGGGCGCGGGCGCGCTGACCGCCGATGGCCGCCTGCTGGGCCATGATCCCGACGGCCAGTCGATCAGCCTGCGGGCGGGGCGGTTCGGCCCCTATGTCCAGCGGGGCGAGGCGACGGCGGAAAGCCCCAAGCCCCCGCGCGCCAGCCTGCCCAAGGGCTGGTCGCCCGAATCGGTCACGCTGGAGCGGGCGATCGACCTGCTGAACCTGCCGCGTCCCATCGGTCCGCATCCCGAGACGGGCGATCTGGTCGAGGCGGGGATCGGCCGCTTCGGGCCCTACATCAAGCACGGGTCCACCTATGCCAACATCACCGATGTCGAAGAGGTCTTCACCATCGGCATGAACCGCGCGGTCGAGGTTCTGGCGCAGAAGGCCAGCCGCGGGCGCGGCACGGCCGCGCCGGCGGGGCCGCTGAAGGTGCTGGGCGCGCATCCCGATGGCGGCGAGGTGCAGGTGATGCCGGGCCGTTACGGGCCTTATGTCAAATGGGGCAAGGTCAACGCGACCCTGCCCAAGGGCGTGGAGCCCGAGGCCGTGACGCTGGAGGAAGCGCTGGCGCTGGTCGCCGAAAAGGCGGGCAAGGGTGGCAAGGCCAAGCCTGCCAGGGCGAAAGCCGCGCCCAAGGCCGCCAAGACGGGGACAGCCAAGACGGGGGCCGCGGCAAAGCCGAAGGCCGCCGCCAAGCCGAAGGCGGCCGCGAAACCCAAGGCGGCAAAGGCGGCCAAACCGGAGGCCTGACGCCGCCCCTTCCTGCGCGACAAGGGCCGAGACAGGCAGGCCGCGGGCTGGTATCGTCCGGCCCGTGGTGTGTTGTGCCGTCTGGCGAGGAGTCCTTCGTGCGTGTGTTTTCCGTGACGGTTGCCGTCTCCGTCTGCCTGTCCTCCCTTCTGTCATCGGCGGGTGTTGCCGCGGCCGAGGATTACGCAGGGCGCGGCTATTTCATCACCTGCGGGGACGAGGGCTGCTTCGTGAACAGCGCGGGCTACGACCTCTTCGTGCCGCCCGAGGGCAATGCCTGGATGCTCGAGGCGCTGGATTTCATGACCGCGGTGGAGGTCGAGGGCACGCTGTCCGATATCGGCGATTCCTCGGCCGTGCTCAGCCTGACGGGGGTGACGCCGCTGGTCGATGACCTCTACGAGGGCAACCTGCGCGCGATGCAGGGCGACTGGCGTCCCGTGGGCGAAGAGAACCCCTTCGTCATCGGCATCTACGGGATGGACTGGAGCGAGGTCCTGATGGACGAGGTCGCGGACCGCTTCATGATGTCGGTGGGCGATGCCTGCGCCGACGGAACGGTGCATGCGGGGATGGTGATCAACCTCTACCGCTATGGCGACGATCCGGGGGCGGATGCCTGCTGGCAGATGGAATACATCGACGACAGCACGATGACGCTGCGCGACCTGTCGGGCGATTTCGGCGCGGTGGACTTCGCGCGGGTGTCGAACTAGCCCCGCGCTGCGCTGCCCTGCGGATCGATCAGGCGGGCCATCACGTCCGGCGCGGCGATGCGCCCGACGGGCTGGCCGCCCTCGGTCACGGACAGGCTGGTGGCGCCGTCGCGCAGCATCTGCATCACCTTCCGCACGGGCGTTTCGGCATCGACGGCAGGGCCGTCGCCCGCGCCGGCCCGCCTCACGTCGCGTGCGGTCAGGACCGAAAGCGGGTTCATATGCGCCACGAAATCCTGCACGTAATCATCGACCGGATTGGCGATGATCTCGCGCGCGGTGCCGCATTGCACGATGCGGCCCCCTTCCATCAGCGCGATCCGGTTGCCCAGCTTGAACGCCTCGTCCAGATCGTGGCTGACGAAGATGATGGTGCGCTTCAGCGTGGCTTGAAGCTGCAAAAGCTCGTCCTGCAGCCGCGCGCGGATCAGCGGGTCGAGTGCCGAGAAGGGTTCGTCCATCAGCAGGATCGGCGCTTCGGTCGCAAAGGCGCGGGCAAGGCCCACGCGCTGCTGCATGCCGCCCGACAACTCGCCCACCTTGCGGTCGGCCCATTGCGTCAGGTTCACCAGCTCCAGCTGCGCGTCCACGCGGTCACGCCGTTCGGCGGGGGACATACCCCCGAGTTCGAGGCCAAGCCCCACATTCTCGCGCACGGTGCGCCATGGCAGCAGGCCGAACTGCTGGAAGACCATCGCCACGCGCGACAGGCGGATGCGGCGCAGCGTGGCGGGATCGGCATGGGTGACATCGACCAGCGCGTTGCCGTCGCAGACCCAGACCGCCCCACGGCAGACGGGGTTCAGCCCGTTGACCGCCCGCAGCAGCGTGGATTTGCCCGACCCCGACAGGCCCATGAGGACGAGGATCTCGCCCTCGGCCACGTCGAGCGTGCAATCATGCACGCCCAGCACCTGACCCGTGGCCTTCTGGATCTCGGCGCGGTTCTGGCCTGCATCCATCAGGGGCAGGGCGCGGTCGGCATGGTCGCCGAAGACGATCGACACCCTGTCGAAGCGGACGGCCAGCCCCGCCGTTGCAGCCGGATCGGACATGCGGGTCATTTGCGCGCCACCCTGAGCATACGGTCCAGAAGGATCGCCACCACGACGATCACGATCCCCGATTCAAAGCCGAGCGCGGTGTTCACGCTGTTGAGCGCCCGCACGACCGGCACGCCAAGGCCGTTCGCGCCCACCAGCGCCGCGATCACCACCATAGACAGCGACAGCATGATGGTCTGGTTCAGCCCCGCCATGATCTGCGGAAAGGCATAGGGCAGTTCCACCTTCCACAGCCTTTGCCGCGGGGTCGCGCCAAAGGCGGTCGCGGCCTCCAAAAGCGCGGTGGGGGTCGAGGACACGCCCAGATGCGTCAGCCGGATCGGCGCGGGCAGGACGAAGATCACCGTGGCGATCAGGCCCGGCACCATGCCGAGGCCGAAGAACACGATGGCCGGGATCAGATAGACGAAGGTCGGCAGCGTCTGCATCAGGTCAAGCACCGGCACCATCGCGCGATAAAGCCGCGGGCGGTGCGCGGCGGCGATGCCGATCGGCACGCCAAGGCCCATGCAGACGACGCAGGCCGACAGGATCAGTGTCAGGCTTTCGGTCGTTTCCTCCCAGTAGCCTTGGTTCAGGATGAAGAGGAAGCCGACCGCGACGCCGAGGCAGACCTTCCATGACCGCTGCAGATACCATGTCAGCGCGACGAAGGCGGCGATCACGACCAGCGGGTGGGGTGCCTCGAGCACCCACAGGATCGCGTCGATCATCGCCTCCATCGCCGTGGCGATGGCGTCGAAGACGGGGCCGAGGTTGTCGTTCAGCCAGTCGAAGACCTGCTTCGCCGCCCAGCCCACGGGTATCTTGTTGTCGGTCAGCCAGTCCATCGCGCCCCCGCCTGCGGATAGGGAAAGGCCCCGGGGGTGCCGGGGCCTTCCGCCTCTCCGTCTGCCTTATTGCAGCGCCGCGGCGACCGCGGCCTTGGCGTCGCCGCCGTCCTTGGTGGTCACGCCTTCCAGCCACGGCTCCCACGTCGCGGGGTTCGCGGCCAGCCATGCCTTGGCCGCATCGCGCGGATCGGCGCCGTCGTTCAGGATCGCGCCCATGATCTCGTTTTCCATCGGAAGCGAGAAGACGAGGTTCTGCAGCAGCTTGCCCGTGTTCGGGCATTCGGTGACATAGCCCTTGCGGGTGTTGGTGTAGATCGTCGCACCGCCGAAATCCGGCCCGAAGAGCGCGTCGCCACCCGTCAGGTAGGTCAGCTTGAAGTTGGCGTTCATCGGGTGGGGTTCCCAGGCAAGGAACA
This sequence comes from Pseudomonadota bacterium, assembly GCA_041191745.1. Classification (GTDB taxonomy): domain Bacteria; phylum Pseudomonadota; class Alphaproteobacteria; order Rhodobacterales; family Rhodobacteraceae; genus Paragemmobacter. The sequence goes on from JBEEOG010000322.1 coordinate 18,081, forward strand.
CGATCGGCTCGCCCGCTTCGGTCTTCTTGGCGACCTCGGCCAGCATGCCCTGTTCCGAGGATTCGACGATCTCGAACCCGTCCATCCCGAATTCGGGGGTGGCGATGGCTTCCATCACCAGACGGTTGCCGTCATTGCCCGGCTCGATCCCGTAGATTTCGCCGCCCAGCGCGTCCTTGTGGTCCTTGATGTTGGCGAAGTCCGAAATCCCCAGCGCCGCGCCATGCTCGTTGGTGGCCAGCGTGTATTTCGCGCCTTCGAGGTTGGCGCGGACGGTATCGACCGTGCCGGCCTCGCGGTAGGGGGCGATGTCGGCTTCCATCGAGGGCATCCAGTTGCCAAGGAAGACGTCGATGTCGCCTTCGGCCAGACCCGCATAGGTCACGGGCACGGACAGGACCTGCGTCTCGGTCTCGTATCCCAGCGCTTCCAGCACCAGCGTGGTGGCGGCGGTGGTGGCGGTGATGTCGGTCCAGCCCACATCCGAGAAGATGATCTTGTCGCAGCCTTCGGCGGCCGCCATGCCGGTCAGTGAAAGGGTCGCCGTGCCGGCGAGCAAAAGGGTCTTGAGGTTTGTCATTCCGGGCTCCCGTTGGTTCAGCGTGTTTTTGTTGATTGACGAGCCAATAAACTTCACGCTAGCTCAGCAAAAGCAAGCGTTTTTTTGGTGCCCGCGATGCCGAAGCTGGGAATGGAGCCTATCCGAAAGGCCGCGCTGGTCAACGCCACGATCACCGAGATCGGGCGCGTGGGCTCTCTCGACGTGACCGTCAGCCAGATCGCCAAGCGGGCAGGGATGTCCTCGGCGCTCGCGCACCACTATTTCGGCAGCAAGGAGGAAATCTTCCTTGCCGCGATGCGGCATGTGCTGACCCTCTACGGGGCCGAGGTGCGCGGCGCGCTGGCGGTGGCGAAAGGCCCGCGCGAGCGGATCGAAGCTATCCTGCGCGCCAGCTTCAGCGCCGGAAACTTCCGGCGCGAGGTGGTGGGGGCGTGGCTGAATTTCTACGTCCTCGCCCAGACCGTGCCCGAGGCGAAGCGGCTTCTGGCAGTCTATCAGCGCAGGCTGCGGTCCAATCTGGTGGCCTGCCTGCGCCCCCTGTGCGGCGATGCGGCCCCGCCCGTGGCCGAAGGGCTGGGCGCGCTGGTCGACGGGCTTTACCTGCGCGAGGTGCTGAAATCCGGCGCGCCCGATGCGGGTGCGGCGGTGGCGACGGCGCTTGCCTATCTCGATGCGAAACTGAAGGAATGCTCATGAAGGCGCAGCCCGTGGCCAGCCATTTCGTCGATGGCGCCTATCTGGAAAACAAGGCCGGATCGCCGATCGAGGTGATCTATCCCGCCACGGGCGAGGTGATCGCCGTCGTGCACGAAGCCACGCCCGACGTGGTGGAAAGGGCCTTTGCCAGTGCCGTGCGCGCGCAGGCCGAATGGGCGGCGGTGAAGCCCGTCGAACGCGCCCGCATCCTGCGCCGCGCGGCGGACATCATCCGCGAGCGGAACCCCGAACTGGCGCGGCTGGAAACGCTGGATACGGGCAAGCCGATCCAGGAAACGCTGGTGGCTGATTGGCCTTCGGGTGCGGATGCGCTGGAATGGTTCGCGGGGCTTGCCCCCACGGTGACGGGCCAGACGATCCCCCTTGGCCGCGACTTCGCCTACACGATCCGCGAACCCTTGGGCGTCTGCGTGGGCATCGGCGCGTGGAACTATCCCAGCCAGATCGCCTGCTGGAAGGCCGCGCCGGCGCTGGCCCTTGGCAATGCGATGGTCTTCAAGCCGTCCGAAGTGACGCCGCTTGGTGCCCTGAAGCTGGCGGAAATCCTGATCGAGGCGGGGCTTCCGGCGGGGCTGTTCAACGTGGTGCAGGGGCGCGGGGCCGTGGGGGGCGCGCTGGTCACTGATCCGCGCGTGGCCAAGGTGTCGCTGACGGGGTCGGTGCCCACGGGGCAGAAGGTCTATGCCGCGGCGGCGGCGGGCGTGCGCCATGTGACGATGGAACTGGGCGGCAAGTCGCCCCTGATCGTCTTTGACGATGCGAGCGTCGAGGATGCCGTGGGCGCGGCCATGCTGGGCAACTTCTATTCGGCAGGGCAGGTCTGTTCCAACGGCACGCGCGTCTTCGTGCAGAAGGGGATCAAGGACCGCTTCCTTGCGCGTCTGGCCGAACGGACGGCGCAGATCACCCTTGGCGATCCCCTCGACGAAGCGACCCAGATGGGCCCGCTGGTCAGCGAAACGCAACTCGGCAAGGTCTTGGCCTATATCGACGTGGCCAAACGCGAAGGCGCGCGGCTGGTCACGGGCGGCGGGCGCGCGGCGCTGAACACGGGCTATTTCGTGCAGCCCACGGTCTTTGCCGACGTGACCGACGCCATGACCCTTGCACGGGAAGAGGTGTTCGGCCCCGTCATGGCCGTCCTCGACTTCGACAGCGAGGACGAGGTGATCGCACGGGCCAACGCCACCGAATTCGGCCTTGCCGCCGGTGTCTTCACCGCCGATCTGGCGCGCGCGCATCGGGTGATCGGGCAGGTGCAGGCGGGGACCTGCTGGATCAATGCCTATAACCTGACGCCGGTCGAAATGCCCTTCGGCGGGGCCAAGATGTCGGGCGTGGGGCGCGAGAACGGCCACGCCGCCATCGAGCATTACACACAGGTCAAGTCGGTCTATGTGGGCATGGGCCCCGTGGACGCGCCGTACTGAGCGCGGGGAAGGGCAACATGTCAGCGGATTACGTCATCATCGGCGCGGGCTCTGCCGGATCGGCCATGGCCTATCGTCTGGGCGAGGCGGGCGCGCGCGTGACCGTGATCGAACATGGCGGCACGGATGCGGGCCCCTTCATCCAGATGCCCGCAGCACTGTCCTATCCGATGAACATGGGCGTCTATGACTGGGGCTTCCGCACCGAGCCCGAGCCGCATCTGGGCGGGCGCACGCTGGCCACGCCGCGCGGCAAGGTGATCGGGGGGTCGTCCTCGATCAACGGGATGGTCTATGTGCGTGGCCATGCCCGCGATTTCGACAGATGGGCCGAACTGGGGGCGCAGGGCTGGGCTTATGCCGATGTGCTGCCCTATTTCCGGCGGATGGAAAGCTGGCACGGGCAGGCCGACGGGGGCGACGCGGAATGGCGCGGCGCGAACGGGCCGCTGCATGTGACGCGGGGGCCACGGAAGAACCCGCTGTTCGAGGCCTTCATCAAGGCGGGCGCGCAGGCGGGCTATCCGGTCACCGCCGATTACAACGGCCAGCAGCAGGAAGGCTTCGGCCCGATGGAGGCGACGATCTGGAAGGGTCAGCGCTGGTCGGCGGCCAATGCCTATCTGAAGCCCGCGATGAAGAAGGGCAACGTGCAGGTCATCCGCGCCCTTGCCCGCCGCGTGGTGATCGAGAACGGCCGCGCCACGGGGGTCGAGGTCGAACGCGGCGGCGTGGTGGAGGTGATCCCCGCCGCGCGCGAGGTGATCGTCGCGGCATCGTCGATCAACACGCCGAAGATCCTGATGCTCTCGGGCATCGGCCCCGCCGCGCATCTGCGCGAACACGGGATTTCCGTGGTGGCCGACCGTGCGGGGGTGGGCGCGAACCTGCAGGACCATCTGGAAATCTACATGCAGTTCGCGGCCAAAGAGCCGGTGACGCTGTACAAATACTGGAACCTCTGGGGCAAGGCGCTGATCGGGGCGCAGTGGCTGTTCACGGGCAAGGGCCTTGGCGCATCGAACCAGTTCGAGGCCTGCGCCTTCATCCGCTCCAAGCCCGGGGTCGAATATCCCGACATCCAGTACCATTTCCTGCCCATCGCCGTGCGCTATGACGGCAAGGCCGCCGCCGAAGGGCACGGCTTTCAGGCCCATGTCGGGCCGATGCGGTCAAAGTCGCGGGGCAGTGTCACGCTCAGGTCGGGCGATCCGCGCGTCGCGCCGAAGATCCTGTTCAACTACATGTCCCACCCCGAGGACTGGCAGGATTTCCGCCGTTGCATCCGCCTCACGCGCGAGATCTTCGGGCAAGAGGCCTTTGCTCCCTACCTCAAGCACGAAATCCAGCCCGGCGCGGGGTATGAGACGGACGACCAACTGGACGATTTCCTGCGCGAACATGTCGAAAGCGCCTATCACCCCTGCGGGACGGCGCGGATGGGGCGGCGGGACGATCCGCTCGCGGTGGTCGATCCCGAATGCCGCGTGATCGGGGTCGATGGCCTGCGCGTGGCCGACAGTTCGGTCTTCCCGCAGGTGACGAACGGCAACCTGAACGCGCCGTCGATCATGGTGGGGGAAAAGGCGGCCGATCATGTGCTTGGCCGTACGCCGCTTCCCGCGTCGAACCAGGAGCCGTGGATCAACCCGCAATGGCGGGTGGCGCAGCGCTAAGGGCCCTTTGCCGTTCTGATAAGTTACCGAAGGGTTAACGGATCGCTTGACCCGAAGGCCGCTTGCCCCGACATAGGGGCATGCGGTTAACCTTTCGTTCACTACTCGTTCTGGTTGTGCTGTCGCACGCACAGGTTGTCGCCGCGGCCGACCTGCGCGGCGTCGCGCGCGTGATCGATGGCGATACGCTGGAACTCGGCGGGCAGACGGTGCGCCTGCACGGCATCGACGCGCCCGAACTGGACCAGACCTGCAGCGGCCCGCAAGGCGACTGGCGCTGCGGGATCGCCGCGCGCGAGATGCTGGAAGCAATCGTGGGCAAGGCCCGCCTGTCCTGCCGCGCCGAAGATACCGACCGCTATGGCCGCATCGTCGCCGTCTGCCAGCGGGGCGGGGCGGATGTGGGGGCCACGCTCGTCCGTCAGGGCGGGGCGATGGCCTACCGGCGCTATTCCGAACGCTATGTTCCGGCGGAAAATGCCGCGAAATCCGAAGGTCTGGGCATCTGGTCCGGCACCATGCGCGCGCCCGAAGCGCATCGTCACCGCACGGATGCCGCCCCGCAGGCCGCTGCGGACGGCTGCGTGATCAAGGGCAATATCGGCGCGGGCGGGCGGGCGATCTACCACGTTCCGGGGCAGGCCGATTACGACGCCACGCGCATCAGCCCGAAGAAGGGCGAGGCGTGGTTCTGCACCGAGGCCGAGGCCCGCGCCGCCGGATTTTCGCCCGCCAAACGCTAGCGGTTTGACCTTCGTCAAGGTTCGTGCCGCAGGCGCGGCCTAGGCTTCTTGCGACACGGAACCGGAAGGAGCAGACGATGTCCAACACCCCCCACGATCTTTACGAGGATTTCCCCGAAAAGGCGGCGGCGATCCATGCGCTGAAGGCCAAGGATTCCCATTTTGCGCGTCTGGTCGAGGCGTATCACGAGGTCAACCGCGCCGTGCACCGCGCCGAGACGCTGGTGGAACCCACCACCCCCGAACATGAAGGCGCGCTGCGCCAGCAGCGCATGCGGCTGAAGGACGACATCCGCAAGGCGCTGTCGGACGCCGCCTGACGCACGGCCACGGCCCCGCCCGCCAAGGGCGGGGCCTGCCTCATTC
>JBEEOG010000323.1:0-3270 GCA_041191745.1 Pseudomonadota bacterium
CGCGCGAGGCGGGCATCGCCTGCGATGACGCCACGCTGTCGGGCGCGGACCTGTCGCAACTGTCGCACGAGGCCGAGGTGACGGTGGCCAAGAAGATCGCCGAATGGCCCCGTCTGGTCGAGATTGCGGCGCGCAACAACGAACCGCACCGCGTGGCGTTCTACCTTTACGAACTCGCCTCGGATTTCCACGGGCTGTGGAACCGTGGCAATGACGAAACGTCCCTGCGCTTCGTTCAGGACGATGTCGCCGCCAGCCAGGCAAAAATCGCGCTGGCACGGGCCGTTTCGGTTGTGATTTGCGCGGGCCTTGGTATCTTGGGCGTGACGCCGGTCGAGGAAATGCGCTGACCACAATGCGCCCCTCCGGCAGAAGCAGGCAAGACAGCGGGACGTGGTACCCCCACCAACCCGCAACGAGGCAGAGCATGGCGGATGTGGACTTCGATGATTTCGATGCCGGCTATGGTGCGCCCATGGCCGCGCAGATGCGTCTGGGGCGTCTGGTCACGCTGGGCGGGGCGGTGGCCTCGGTCGGGCTGGTGATCGGGCTGGGCTACTGGGGCTACAGCGTCGCGGTGCGTGATGTGCAGGGTGTCCCCGTCATCCGCGCGATGGAGGGGCCGATGCGGATCGCCCCCGAAAACCCGGGCGGAGAGATCGCCGACCATCAGGGCCTGTCGGTCAATGCCGTGGCCGCCGTCGGCGTAGCCGCGCCGCCGCCCGAACGGCTGCTGCTGGCCCCCCGCCCGATGGAGCTGACGGACGAGGACATGGCCGGCCTTGCCGCCGCGAGCGTCCCCGAAGCGGCCACGGCCGTGGCCCCCGCCCCGGGCGGGACGGCCCCTGCCGCGCCGGCGGCACCCGCGCCCCTGATGGCGGCGCTTCAGGGGGCGACCCCCGTTGCCGCGCCGCCGCCCGTCGCGGCCTCGGCCCCCGTGACCGCATCGGACCCGCAGCAGGGCGCGGTGGAGCTTGCGCTGGCCGAAGCCCTGTCGGACGCCGCCGCCCCCGCGGCCGGGGCGGCGACCCTTGCCGCGCTGGAGGGCGATAACGGCGGCACGTCGCGCCCGCGCGCACGGCCCGAGGATGCCGCGCCCGGGGCCCTGACGACGACGCTCGCGCCCGCGGACGCCCCCGCGCTGACGGTGACGGAACTCGACCCCGCCACGCTGGCTGCCGGAACGCGGCTGGTCCAGCTGGGTGCCTTCGACACGCCCGAAGAGGCGCGGGCCGAATGGACGCGGCTTCTGAACGCCAATGCCGATCTTCTGGCCGGCAAGTCGCTGGTCGTGCAGGCTGCCGCCAGCGGCGGGCGCGCCTTCTTTCGCCTGCGCGCCGCGGGCTTTGCGACCGAGGGCGAGGCGCGCGATCTCTGCAGCGCGCTTCTGGGCCGCGATTCGACCTGCATTCCGGTCCTGCATAGATGAGCGCGACCGGCAGCGGGGCCGCGATCTTCGGCTGCGAAGGCCCGCGCCTGACCGAAAGCGAACGCGCCTTCTTCCGCGACTTCGATCCCTTCGGCTTCATCCTCTTTGCCCGCAATGTCGAAGACCCCGACCAGCTGCGCCGCCTGACCGGCGACCTGCGCGCGGCGGTGGGGCGCGACGCCCCAATCTTGATCGATCAGGAAGGCGGGCGGGTGCAGCGCCTGCGCGCGCCGCACTGGCGGGACTGGGACCCGCCCTTGGACATGGTGGCGCGGGCAGGGGGCCATGCGATGCGCGCCATGTCGATCCGCGCCCGCCTGATCGCGCAGGAGCTGCGCGCCGTGGGCATCGACGCCAATTGCGCGCCCTGCGCCGATATCGCGGGGGCGGCGACCCATCCCTTCTTGCACAACCGCTGCTATGGCAGCGATCCCGTCACCGTCGCGGCCCTTGCCCGCGTGACGGCCGAGGCGCATCTGGCGGGCGGTGTCCTGCCCGTGGTCAAGCACCTGCCGGGACATGGCCGCGCCACGGCGGATACGCATCTGCACCTGCCCACCGTGGCTGAACCGCTCGACACGCTGAACGCCACCGATTTCGCCCCCTTCCGCGCGCTGGCCGACCTGCCGATGGCGATGACGGCGCATATCGTCTTTGCCGCGATCGACCCCGACCGCCCCGCCACGCAATCGCCCGCGGTGATCCGCGTGATCCGCGAGGTGATCGGCTTCGGCGGGCTTCTGATGACGGATGACCTGAACATGCAGGCCCTGTCGGGCGATCTGGCCGACCGCACGGGGCGCGCCATCGCAGCAGGCTGCGACATCGCCCTGCATTGCAAGGGCGATCTGGACGAGATGGTGATGGTCGCGGGCGCGGCGGGTGCGATGTCCGCCGCCGCGCAGGACCGCGCACGGGCCGCGCTGGCCCGCCGCCTGCCGCCCGAACCCGTTGACATCGGCGCGCTCGAGGCCGAACTTTCAGGCCTGTTGCACGGGACGCCCGATGTCTGACGACGACTGGACCGCCGAGGAACGGCTTGCCCCTTCGGAACGCCTCGCGGCCGAGGCGCTGATCGTCGATGTCGATGGCTATGAAGGGCCGCTCGACCTGCTTCTGACCCTGTCGCGCACGCAGAAGGTGGATCTCAGGCGGATTTCCGTCCTGCAACTGGCCGAGCAATATCTGGGCTTCGTCGAACGCGCCCGCGCGCTTCGGATCGAACTGGCGGCGGATTACCTCGTGATGGCGGCGTGGCTGGCCTTCCTGAAGTCCCGCCTCCTCCTGCCCCCCGACCCGACCGAGGAAGGCCCCAGCGCCGAGGAACTGGCCGCCCATCTTGCCTTCCAGCTGGAACGCCTGTCGGCGATGCGCGAAGCCGCCGCACGGCTGATGGCGCGCGACCAGAAGGGGCGCGATTTCTTTGTGCGTGGCGCGCCCGAAACCATCGCCGTGTCGCGGCGTGTGACCTATTCGGCCACGCTGATCGATCTGATGCGCGCCTATGCCCGCATCCGCACCAAGGACGAATTCCGCCCCTTCGTGATGGACCGCGACCATGTCTTCACCATGGAACAGGCGCTGGAGCGGATGCGCGCCATGATCGGCTATGCGGGCGACTGGGCGGAGCTGACCTCGTTCCTGCCGGAGGGCTGGGACAGCCATCCGATGCGCCGGCGCTCCTCGACCGCCGCGCATTTCGCCGCCGTCTTGGAAATGGCCAAGCGCGGGCAGGTGGAGTTGCGGCAGGGCGACACCTTCGCCCCCATCCAGATCCGCCGGAAAGAGCCATGAGCGACACGCCCGACGCCCCCGAACGCAGCCTGTTCGACGCCCCGCCG
>JBEEOG010000324.1:0-3884 GCA_041191745.1 Pseudomonadota bacterium
TGTAGTTGATCTTGGCGACGGCGTTGGCGCAGATCGCGCCGATTTCGGACCGCATCTTGGGCGTGATGGCCGGACCCGGGGCTTCCTCGAACACCTTCTGGTGGCGGCGCTGGAGCGAGCAGTCCCGCTCGCCCAGATGGACCGCGCGGCCCTTGCCGTCGCCGAAGACCTGGATCTCGATATGGCGCGGCTTCTGCAGGTATTTCTCGATATAGACCTCGTCATTGCCGAAGGCGGCCTTCGCCTCGCTCCGCGCGGTGCGGAACGCGATCTCAAGCTCCTCGGCATTGCGGGCGACCTTCATGCCGCGCCCGCCGCCGCCAGCGGTGGCCTTGATGATGACGGGATAGCCGATCTCTTCGGCCACGCGGCGGGCGGTGTCGTAATCCGGCACCCCGCCATCCGACCCCGGCACGACCGGAATCCCCAGCGCCTTGGCGGTTTCCTTGGCGGTGATCTTGTCGCCCATGATGCGGATATGTTCCGCCGAGGGGCCGATGAAGGTGATCCCGTGATCCTGCAGGGCCTGCGCGAAGCCCGCGTTTTCCGACAGGAAGCCATAACCCGGATGCACCGCCTGCGCGCCCGTGATCTCGCAGGCCGAGATGATGGCGGCCTTGGACAGGTAGCTGGCCGAGGACGGGGCGGGACCGATGCAGACGGATTCATCCGCCATGCGGACATGCATCGCATCGGCATCGGCGGTCGAATGCACGGCGACCGACTTGATCCCCATTTCACGGGCGGCGCGGATCACGCGAAGCGCGATCTCGCCCCGGTTGGCGATCAGGATCTTCTCGAACATGCGCCCGCCCTTATTCGATGATCAGAAGCGGCGCGCCGTATTCGACCGGCGTGCCATCCTCGACGAGGATGCGCTTGACCGTGCCGCCCTTGGGCGCGGGGATGTGGTTCATCGTCTTCATCGCCTCGATGATCAGCACGGTCTGGCCTTCGGCCACCGTGGCGCCCACCGTCACGAAGGGCGTGGCACCGGGTTCGGCGGCCAGATAGGCCGTGCCCACCATGGGCGAGGTCACGGCACCCGGATGCTGGGCGGGGTCTTCGGGGGCGGCGGCCGCAGCAGCGGCAGGCGCGGCGGCGGCGGGGGCCGCATGCGCCACGGGCGCGGCATGCTGGACATAGGTCGGGGCGGGGGCGGCGATCACGGTCGCCTGCTTGACCACGCGCACTTCCAGCGCGTCATCCTCGCCATATTCGCGCTTCACCGAAAGTTCTGTCAGGTCGTTCTTGTTCAAGAGTTCGGCGAGCGCCTGGATGAAGGCGACGTCCGCATCGGTGGTGTTCTTGCTCATGCCATCCTCGTTGGGCCTGCCCGCTGCGGGGTCTTGGCCGAGTTACGCCTGTCGGTCGCGCCGGTTGCGGCTGCGGCTCCCGTTTCTCGTTGCCCCCCGTGCCCGTGGCAGGGCTGGGGAATGGGGCCTTATACGCCAGCGCAAGCAGGGTGAAAAGCGCCGATCTTTGCTGCTTTTGCGGGCATCCACGTGGTCTTTGCCGCCCCGCGCGCGGGCAGGGCGCGAAAATTCCCGCGAAAGGATATTTTACCGTTTGATAAAAAAACGGACCTGTGGCAGCGTTTTTCCAAAGAACAAAGACAAACAGGGAGAACTGCCTTGTCCAACAGCCCGCTGACGCCCGGGATCGTCCCCGCGCGACTGCCAGCCGACACGATCGCCCGCAACTTCGCCGACCACGAGCCGCCGCTCGACCGGCACGAGGCGCGGGTGGCTGCCGACCGCTGCTATTTCTGCCATGACGCGCCCTGCATCACGGCCTGCCCCACCTCGATCGACATCCCGCTCTTCATCCGCCAGATCGCCACGGGCACGCCCGATGCGGCGGCCAGAACGATCCTCGCGCAGAACATCATGGGCGGCATGTGCGCCCGCGTCTGCCCGACCGAGACGCTGTGCGAAGAAGCCTGCGTGCGCGAAGCGGCCGAGGGCAAGCCGGTCGAGATCGGTCGCCTGCAGCGCTTCGCCACCGACACGTTGATGGCCAAGGGCATCCACCCCTTCACCCGCGCGGCCCCCACGGGGCGCAGGATCGCGGTGGTGGGGGCGGGGCCTGCGGGCCTGTCCTGCGCCCACCGTCTGGCGATGAAGGGCCACGAGGTCACCGTCTTCGACGCGCGGCCCAAGGCGGGCGGCCTGAACGAATACGGCATCGCGCAGTACAAATCGACGAACGACTTCGCGCAGGCCGAGGTGGAGTGGCTTCTGCAGATCGGCGGGATCACCCTGAAGCATGGCATGGCGCTGGGGCGCGACGTGCAGCTGGCCGACCTGCAGAAGGACTATGACGCCGTCTTCCTCGGCATGGGGCTGGCGGGCGTGAACGCGCTGCGCGCCGCGGGCGAGGACAAGGGCAATGTGCTCAACGCCGTCGATTTCATCGCGGGCCTGCGCCAGACGAGGGACAAGACGCAGCTTGCCATCGGGCGCGACGTGGTGGTGATCGGGGGCGGCATGACGGCGGTCGATGCCGCCGTGCAGTCGAAGCTCCTCGGCGCGGAAAACGTCACCATCGTCTACCGCCGCGGGCAAGAGAAGATGTCCGCCTCGGGCTACGAACAGGAACACGCGGCCAATGCGGGCGTGCGGATCATCTGCAACGCGGCGCCCGTCGCCATCCACGGCAACGGCACCGTGGCCGAGGTGGAATTCGCCTATACCGAAGACAGCGCCGAAGGGCTGAAGCTGAAGGCCGAAACCTTCCGCCTAAAGGCCGATCAGGTCTTCAAGGCGATCGGCCAAAGCCTGACCGGCGCACCCGAGGCACTGATGCTGCAGGGGGGCAAGATCGCCGTGACGGGGGCGGGGCGCAGCTCGGTTCCCGGCATCTGGGCGGGCGGCGACTGCGCCACGGGCGGCGACGACCTGACCGTGACGGCCGTAGCCCAAGGGCGCGACGCGGCCGAGGACATCCACGCCACGCTGGCCGCGCGCGCATGAAAATGCACGCGGCCCCTTTACCGCAGCGCGCCAAGGCCCCATCTGCCTTGCCGGAACCGGTGAGGGCATATGGATTTTTCGGCCGAGGCGATGATCGCCTTCATGGAGCGGCATCAGGAGTGGTCCTTCTGGCTGGCGCTCGTCTTCGCGGCGGCCGAGACGACCGCCTTCCTGTCGCTGCTGGTGCCCTCGACCGCGATCCTCGTGGGCGTGGGCGCGACGGTGGCGACGGGCGCGGTGCCCTTCTTTCCCATCTGGGCGGGCGCGGCTGCGGGCGCCATCGTCGGATCGACCTTCAGCTGGTGGCTGGGCTGGCGCTTCGGGGCGCGCATCCTGGCCATGTGGCCGCTGAAGGACCATCCCGATCTGGTGGACAAGGGCGCCGACGCCTTTCGCAAATGGGGGTCGGGGGCGGTCTTCATCGGCCATTTCTTCGGCCCTCTGCGCCCTGTGATCTTCCTCTTCGCCGGCATGATGAAGATGGGGCTGCCGCTCTTTCTGGCCATCAACCTGATCGCCGCGATGTCCTGGGCCTATATCGTGCCGAAATTCGGCGAGGTGGGCGGCCTGATCATCGGCTGGTTCTGGAACCTTCTGGGCTTCTGACGCGCATTCCAACCCTAGGCAAGACGACGGGAGGGCCGATGCAGCCCTGTCCCGCGATCCAACACGGAGTCTCCCATGGCTGACCTGACCTCGAACTTCATCGGCATCAAATCCCCCAACCCCTTCTGGCTGGCCAGCGCCCCGCCCACGGACAAGGAATACAACGTCCGCCGCGCCTTCGAGGCGGGCTGGGGCGGCGTGGTCTGGAAGACCCTGGGCGAGGACCCGCCGGTGGTCAACGTCAACGGTCCGCGCTACGCCACCCTGATGGGGCCGGACCGCCGCGTGCTGGGCCTGAACAAC
>JBEEOG010000325.1:0-17937 GCA_041191745.1 Pseudomonadota bacterium
ATCGAAGCGCGGGGCCGCAAGGCGAAACGCTTCGGACCTCCGGTGGGGCCATAGCTCAGTTGGGAGAGCGCTTGAATGGCATTCAAGAGGTCAGGGGTTCGACTCCCCTTGGCTCCACCAAATCACTCTGCAGGCAAGGCCGCCCCTTTGGGCGGCCTTCTGCATTCCGTCGCATCGGCACGCCCCGGCCCCGGTGCGGCCCCCGGTGCCGGCCTGCCCTGACCGCAGCCCCGAGGTCCCGGTGCGGCGTTACGCCGGACGCGCCTGCACCGCCGCCTCGGCCGAGGTGCGGACGATCTCGGCAATCTCGCCCAGTTGCCGCGCAAGGGGGCTGGCCCTGCGCCAGACCATCCCGATGGTGCGGCTGGGCTTGGGATCGCCGAAGCGGGCGACGGCGACATGGGCGGATCGCGTCTCGACCGCCAGCGCCATTTCGGGGACCAGCGTCACCCCGATTCCCGCCCCCACCATCTGCACGAGGGTAGAGAGCGAGCTTCCGTCCAGCAATTCGCGCGGGGCGACGCTTTGCAGGTTGCAGAAGGACAGCGCCTGATCGCGGAAGCAATGCCCCTCCTCCAGCAGCAGAAGGCGCATCTCGCGCAGGCTGTCGCGGTCGGGCACGGGCTTTCCCGCATCGGCACCGGGACGGACGAGAACGAATTCCTCGTCGAACAGGGCGACCTCGGTCAGGGCGGGTTCCGACACGGGCAGCGCCACGATCGCGCAGTCGAGCCGCCCTTCGGCCAGTTCCGCCAGCAGGCGCGGCGTCACCGTTTCGCGCACATGGATGTCCAGCGCGGGGTTCGCCGCCGTCAGTCGGCCCACGATCGCGGGCAGAAGATAGGGCGCGACCGTCGGAATCACCCCGATCCGCAGCCGCCCCACCAGACGGTCCCGCGCCGCGCGCGCCAGATCGGCCAATTCGTCCACCCCGCGCAGGATATCGGCCGCGCGGGTTGCGAATTCCGCCCCGAAGCCCGTCAGGCGCACCGCACGCGGCCCGCGTTCGAACAGGTCCGCGCCAAGGCTTTCTTCCAGTTCGCGGATCTGCATCGACAGCGCGGGCTGCGAGATGGCGCAGGCATCCGCCGCCCGCCCGAAATGGCCATGCCGTGCGAGGGCATCGAAATAGCGCAACTGCTTCAGCGTCAGGCTCATAAGACGATCTTATCGAAACTATCAGAAAATCCAAGTTCCTCTAATCATCCGCCTCTGATAGCTTGGCGCCAGCGGAACGGGACAAGTCTGCGGCCGGTGGTCTTTGCCGTGCGCTGCGCTACCTGATCCGGCAAATTGCAGACATCCTCGGGAGAAAGCACGATGGACGGAAACGATCTCGGACGCGCGGGCAAATGCCCCGTCATGCACGGTGCGGTGACGCGCCCTGCCCAGCGGTCGAACAAGGACTGGTGGCCCAACCAGCTCAACCTGCGCATCCTGCACCAGAACACAGCGCTGTCGAACCCGATGGGCCCCGCCTTCGATTACGCCGAAGAGTTCAAGAAGCTGGATTACGCCGCGCTGAAGGCCGATCTCGTCGCGCTGATGACCGACAGCCAGGACTGGTGGCCGGCGGACTGGGGCCATTACGGCGGCTTCTTCGTCCGCATGGCATGGCACGCGGCCGGCACCTACCGCACCGGCGACGGGCGCGGGGGCGCCAGCACCGGCCAGCAGCGGTTCGCGCCGCTGAACTCGTGGCCGGATAACGGTAACCTCGACAAGGCACGCCGCCTGCTCTGGCCGATCAAGCAGAAATACGGCAACCGCATCTCCTGGGCGGACCTGATGATCCTTGCAGGCAATGTCGCGATGGAATCGATGGGCTTTAAGACCTTCGGCTTCGGCGGCGGCCGCGCCGATGTCTGGGAGCCGGAAGAGGATGTCTATTGGGGCGCCGAAACCGAATGGCTGGCCACCAGCGACAAGCCCAACAGCCGCTATTCGGGCGAGCGCGAGCTGGCGAACCCGCTGGCCGCCGTGCAGATGGGCCTGATCTACGTGAACCCCGAAGGTCCCGACGGCAACCCCGATCCCGTCGCCTCGGGCCGTGACGTGCGCGAGACCTTTGCCCGCATGGCGATGAACGACGAGGAAACCGTGGCGCTGGTCGCGGGCGGCCACACCTTCGGCAAGGCGCATGGCGCGGGCGACGCGGCCCATGTCGGCCCCGAACCCGAAGCCGCGCCCATCGAGGCGATGGGTCTGGGCTGGCTGTCCACCTATGGCTCGGGCAAGGGCGTGCACACGATCACCAGCGGCATCGAAGGCGCGTGGAAGCCCAATCCCACCACGTGGGACATGGGCTATTTCGACATGCTCTTCGGCTATGAATGGGAGCTGGTGAAATCGCCCGCAGGCGCGAACCAGTGGCGGGCCAAGAACGTCAAGCCCGAACACATGATCCCCGACGCGCATGACCCGAACGTCAAGCACGCGCCGATGATGACGACGGCCGACCTGTCGCTGCGCTTCGATCCGGCCTATGAGAAGATCTCGCGCGATTTCCACGCGAACCCCGACAAGTTCGCCGATGCCTTCGCCCGCGCATGGTTCAAGCTGACCCACCGCGACATGGGACCCAAGGTCCTCTATCTGGGCCCCGAGGTTCCGGCCGAAGACCTGATCTGGCAGGACCCGATCCCCGCGCTTGACCACAAGCTGGTCGATGCCGCCGACATCGCGGCGCTGAAGGCGCAGATCCTGTCCTCGGGCCTGACCACGGCGGAACTGGTGCAGACGGCATGGGCCTCGGCCTCGACCTTCCGCAACTCGGACAAGCGGGGGGGCGCGAACGGCGCGCGCATCCGCCTTGCCCCGCAGAAGGACTGGGACGCCAACAACCCCGCGCAGCTGGCGCGCGTCCTGTCGGTGCTGGACGGCATCCGTCAGGACTTCGACGCCAAGGCCACGGGCGGCAAGAAGGTCTCGCTTGCCGATCTGATCGTGCTGGGCGGTTCGGCGGCGGTCGAAGCGGCGGCCAAGGCGGCGGGCTTCGCGGTCGAGGTGCCCTTCACCCCTGGCCGGATGGATGCCACGCAAGAGCAGACCGATGTCGAAAGCTTCGCGGTGCTGGAGCCGCAGGCCGACGGCTTCCGCAACTACCAGAGCCAGATCTTCACCACCTCGGCCGAAGAACTGCTGGTGGACAAGGCGCAGCTGATGACCCTGACCGCGCCCGAGATGACCGTTCTGGTCGGCGGGCTGCGCGTTCTGGGCGGCAATGCCCATGGCGCGGCCCATGGCGTGTTCACCGCCCGTCCGGGCATGCTGACGACCGACTTCTTCACCAACCTTCTGGACATGGGCACGCAGTGGCGCGCGACGGGCGCGGACGAGCAGACCTTCGAAGGCGTGGACCGCAAGACGGGTGCCGTGAAGTGGACCGCGACCCGCGTCGATCTGGTCTTCGGTTCCAACTCGCAACTGCGCGCGCTGGCCGAGGTCTATGGTCAGGAAGACGCCAAGGGCAAGTTCGTGGCCGATTTCGTGGCCGCATGGACCAAGGTGATGAACCTCGACCGTTTCGACATCTGATCGGTCCGCAGGGAAACAAGGGGGGCGGCGCGGGCAACCGTGCCGCCCTTTTCCTTGCCCCCCTCTTTCCGCGGACATCCTCGGGGGGGGCAGACGGCCCGCCGCCGCCCGGCCCCGCGGCAAGCCCCCGCCGAATGGAAACGGGCGCGGAACCCTGCGGTCCCGCGCCCCGATCTTCCGCGTCGCGTCCTGCTTATTCCAGCGGACCCATCACGACTTCGTTCGCCACTGCTTCCTGCGTCGCGGCCAGTTCGGGGTCGGACACAAGGCCGTACTGCGCCAGCGGGCCATCGGGGCCTGCCACGTCATCGGACACGAAGAATTCGATGTATTCCTTCAGGCCGGGGATCACGCCGATATGCTGCTTCTTGACGTAGAAGTAGAGCGGGCGCGACACCGGATATTCGCCCGAGGCGATGGCCTCGACCGTGGGGACCACACCGTTGATCGTGGCCACCTTCAGCCTGTCGGTGTTGTTCTGGTAGAAGGACAGCCCGAACACGCCGATACCGGTCGGGTTGGCGTCCAGCCGCGCCAGCGTTTCGGTATAGTCGCCGTCGATATCGACCGACAGGCCATCGGTGCGGACGGTCAGGCAGCCCTCTTCGGCCTTGTCCTCGTCCCCGCCATGGGCGGCGGAAAAGGCGGCAAAGGCGCCGGTCGCCTCGCAGCCCGCAAGCAGGATCTTGGTGTCAAAGACCTCGCGCGTGCCGTGCTTGGTGCCCGGGATGAAGGCGAGGATATCCTGCGCGGGCAGGCTTGCATCAACCTCGTTCCAGGCCTTGTGCGGGTTGGCCACCAGCGCGCCGTCCTTCACCACCTGCGCGGCCACGGCGCTGTAGATCAGCGCGGGCGTCAGCGCGAAATCCGGCCCGTCGATCTTGGAGGCGAAGACGATCCCGTCATAGCCGAAGCGGACCTCCATCACCTCGGTCACGCCGTTGGCGGTGCATTCCGCGATGTCCGAAGGCGTGATCCGGCTGGAGGAGTTGGCGATGTCGATCGTGTTCTCGCCCACGCCTTCGCACATCTTCTTGCGGCCCGCACCCGACCCGCCGCCTTCGACCACGGGGGCGGGAAAGTCGAAATTCTCGGCAAAGAGTTCGGACACGATAGTGGCATAGGGCAGCACGGTGGACGATCCCGCGATCTGCACGTTGTCCCGCGCAAGGGCGAGGCCGGTCGAGGCCGCCAGCATGGCGGCGGTCGAGAGGGTGAGTTTCACTGCGGTCATCATCTTCTCCTGGGATCGGGCAGCTGCCGTCTGGCTGCGGGTCGTAAGGCCCGCATGTAACGGCATTGCGACATCCACGTAACAACCACATGACAGGAACCGCGCCGCGACAGCGCGCCGCCCCGTCAGAAGGCGTTCACGACGACAAAGATCGCGGCCTTGGCCAAGGCCCAGACGACGCCCCAGACGATCGCCAGCGACAGCACCGCCACGATGGCACCGCCCAGCACCCAAAGCCCGTCGCGTTCCAGCACGCCCAGCGCCAGAAGGCTGATCGCAAGGGCGGGCAGCATGTTGCCCAAGGGGATCGGCAGCGACAGGATGATCGCCAGAAGCAGGCAGAGCGCGCCGATCACCTGTTCGCCCCGCTCGGATGTGATGAAGAGAAGCCGCGGCTTCAGCAGACGCTCGGCCCGCGCCAGCAGCGGCGTCACGCGGCTGACGAAGGCGCGGAAATCGCTGCGCGTCATCGACCGGTCCGCGATGATGGCGGGCAGCCATGGCAGCTTGCCCAGCATCATCTGCGCGCAGAGATACAAGAGCGGCAGCCCGAGGATCGAGGACGTTCCCGGCGGCGTGGGCAGCACATTGGGCAGCGCGAACAACAGGATCAGCGCGGCCACCGCGCGGGCATCCATCGCCCGCATCAGATCGCCGATCGACACGCGCTCGCGCCGCGCGTCTTCGGACACAGCATCGAGGATTTCGGACACGCGCCGCTTCGCCTCGGGCGGGACGGTGTCGAACCTGCGGAATTTCGGACGGATTGTCCGGCCTCTGCCCATCGGGGCCACCTTGCGAGAATGATTCGCCCTAGCCTGCGGTCTGGCGCGGCGGGGTTCAAGACGGATGGAAGGAACGTGATGCCGCGCCCCTGCTTTCGGGCGGTCCCGCCGTCCTGCCTTGCGGCGGGGGGCGGGGCGTGTTTGAACGGGGCCAAGGCGCGAGGACGAGACATGCACCCGCTGCGCGGCATCAGCTTCAAACTGGGATCGGTTCTGGTCTTCATCGTCATGTCGGCGATGATCAAGACCACGGCCGACCATGTCCCCGCGGGACAGGCGGTCTTCTTCCGCTCGTTCTTCGCCATCCCCGTGATCGTCGTCTGGCTTCTGTGGACGCGCGAATTTCCGGCGGGGCTGAAGACCGCGAACCCGATGGGCCATGTCTGGCGCGGCTTTGCCGGCACCTGCGCGATGGGCCTTGGCTTTGCGGGGCTGGGCTACCTGCCCCTGCCCGAGGTGACGGCCATCGGCTATGCCGCGCCCCTTCTGACGGTGATCTTCGCCGCGATGTTCCTGGGCGAGGAGGTGCGGCTCTTCCGCATGGGCGCGGTGGCGCTGGGGCTGACGGGGGTGCTGATCGTCCTTGCCCCGCGCCTGACCGTGGCGGGCGACGGGGCCAGCCATGCCGAAGCCTTCGGCGCGATGCTGGTGCTTGGCGGGGCGGTCTTTGCCGCGCTGGCACAGGTCTTTGTCCGCAAGCTGGTGGCGGGCGAGCGGACGGCGACGATCGTCTTCTACTTCTCGCTGACATCGACGCTTCTGTCCTTCGTGACGCTGCCCTTCGGCTGGGTCGTGCCGACACCTGCCGAAACGGCGACACTGGTCGCGGCGGGGCTTCTGGGGGGCGTGGGGCAGATCCTGCTCACATCGAGCTACCGCTTCGCGGATGCCTCGGTCGTGGCGCCGTTCGACTATGCGTCGATGCTCTTCGCGCTGGCCTTCGGGTGGTTCTTCTTCGACGAATTGCCCACCCTGACGATGCTGGCGGGGGCCGCGCTGGTCGTCCTTGCGGGGCTTCTGATCATCTGGCGCGAACGGCGGCTGGGGCTGGAACGCGCGCGGCAAAGAAAGGCGATGACGCCCTAGACGTGCTGCGCGCCGTTCACCTCGATCTCGGCGCCCGAGATGTAGCTCGACTGGTCGGAACACAAAAACCAGATCGCGTCCGCCACCTCGCGCGGCTGGCCGAGGCGCTGCATCGGCAGTTTTTCCACGATCTTCTCGGTTCCCGGCGACAGGATTGACGTCTCGATCTCGCCCGGCGCGATGGCGTTGACGCGCACGCCGAGGGGGCCGAAGTCATGCGCCATCTCGCGCGTCAGCGCGGCCAGCGCGGCCTTTGACGTGGAATAGGCCGCCCCCGCGAAGGGATGCACGCGGCTGCCCGCGATCGAGGTGATGTTGACCACCGATCCCCGCGCCGCCGACAGTTCATCCTTCAGCCCCCGTGCCAGCACGATCGAGGCGAAGAAGTTGACATGGAACACCTGCCCCCATGTCCGCAGGTCCGTCTCCAGCGTGTTCAGGCGGGCCCCGTTCGCCCCCTTGGGGCTGATGCCTGCATTGTTGACCAGCGCATGGACCTTGCCCTGCACCTTTTCCTTGATCGTGGCGATGGCGGCGATGGTCTTGTCGGGGCTGGCAAGGTCGATCTGGATATGGTTCTCCTCGCCCCCCGGCCAGGGGCAACGGGGATCGAAGGGCTGGCGCGAACAGGTCAGCACCCGCCAGCCTTCGGCCGAGAAGCGCTTGACCGTCGCATGCCCGATCCCGCGCGACGCGCCGGTCAGGACGAGGGTTTTCTGTTCGGACATCGCGGCCTCCGTTACCTGACCGAAACGCTAGGGGAAGCGGCGGCGGAAGGGAAGCCCGTGTCGCGCCACCGCCCCGCACAAAGCGGCTTGGCAGGGGCGGGCAATGGGCTTACCAAGACCCCCGCCGCCAGCGGGGACCCCTTCATGAAACAGCAGACCAGCACCATGTCCGACGCCGTGAACACCGCCAAGATGCTGTCCGAAGCCCTGCCCTACCTGCAGCGCTATTCGGGTGCCGTGGTCGTGGTGAAATTCGGCGGCAACGCGATGGGCGACGATGCGGCGATGGCCGAATTCGCGCGCGACATCGTGCTGATGCGGCAGGTCGGCGTGAACCCCGTCGTCGTCCACGGCGGCGGGCCGATGATCAACGAGATGCTCGACAAGCTGGGCATCAGATCCGAATTCGTGCGCGGCAAGCGGGTGACGGACAAGGCCACCGTGCAGGTGGTCGAGATGATCCTGTCGGGCCTTGTGAACAAGCGCATCGTGCAGGCCATCATGGATGCGGGCGGGCGCGCGGTCGGGATTTCCGGCAAGGATGACGACCTGATGGTCTGCGAGGCGGACGATCCCGAACTGGGCTTCGTCGGCCGCCCGATCGAGATGAACGTGCAGGTGCTGCGCGATCTTTACAACGCGGGCATCATTCCCGTCGTCGCCCCCGTGGCGACAGGCATGGCGGATAACGAGACGTTCAACGTCAACGGCGACACGGCGGCAGGCGCCATCGCGGGCGCGCTGAAGGCCGACCGGCTGCTTCTGCTGACCGACGTGCCGGGCGTGAAGGGGGCCGATGGCGTGGTGATGACCGCCATCACCCCCGAGGAAGTGCGCCAGATGACCCGCGACGGCGTGATCGCGGGCGGGATGATCCCCAAGACGGAAACCGCGCTCAAGGCGCTGGACGAAGGCGTGCGCGCGGTCACGATTCTTGACGGTCGCGTGCCGAACGCGGTGCTGATGGAGCTTTTCACCGATCACGGCGCGGGGTCGCAGATCCGCTCGACCGAGCCCCGGGTGAAGCCGCGTGTCCGCCGCTGATCTGGCGCGGACGCTGGCCGCCCACCGCCTGACGGTGCTGGGCGGCTTTTGCCCCGATGCGGGCGACGGCCTGCCCGAGGGCACGCGCACCGTCCTTTTGCTGGCCCCGGCCGAGCCGGGCTTCTGGGCGCATGTCACCGCGCAGCCCGAATGGCAGGACGGCACGCCCGATCCGGTGGACCGCTGGTCGCGCCGCGTGATCGGGCGCATCGCCTGCGATCTGGGGGGAAAGGCGCTCTTTCCCTTTGGCGGGCCGCCCTATCACCCCTTCCACCGCTGGGCGCTGCGGACGGGACGCATCTGGGAAAGCCCCGTGCGGCTGCTCGTCAGCGCCGATCAGGGGCTGATGGTCAGCTTTCGCGGCGCGCTGGCGCTGAAAGAGGATGTCCCCTTTCCCGCGCCCGAAACGCGCCCCTGCGGCACCTGCGCCGCGCCCTGCCTGACCGCCTGCCCCGCCGGCGCGCTGACGGGCGCGGGCTATGACGTCCCCGCCTGCCATTCCCATCTGGATACCGAAGCGGGGGGCGCCTGCCTGTCGGGCGGATGCCTCGTGCGGCGCGCTTGCCCGGTGTCGGACCGCTATGCAAGACTTCCCGAACAGTCGGCCTACCACATGAGTCGATTCCACGGGGCGGGCTGAACCGCGCGCCCCGAACAGGGGGGAAGAATGAAGCGCCTGATCCTGACGCGGCACGCCAAGTCCAGCTGGGACGATCCGCTGACCCCCGACCATGACCGCCCGCTGAACGAACGCGGCAAGGCGGCGGCGGCAGACCTCGGCGTCTGGCTTGCCTCGCGCGGCTATGTGCCCGACGAGGTGCTCTGTTCCGACGCGCTGCGCACCCGCAAGACATGGAGCGGGATCGCCCCCGCCCTGCCCGGCACGCCTGTGCTGGAACTCAAGCCCGCGCTCTATCACGCCGGTCCGGATGTGATGCTGGCCGTGCTGCGCCATGCCAAGGGCGATTGCGTGATGATGATCGGCCACAATCCGGGCATCGCGGAATTCGCCGAACGTCTGGTCGCGCGCGCGCCCGCCAATGCCGATTTCGCCCGTTATCCCACGGGGGCGACGCTGGTCTGCGACTTCGCGCTGGACGGCTGGGATCAGGTCGGCTGGGGGATGGGCACGGTGGACGACTTCATCGTCCCGCGCGAGATCGTGGCCTGAAAGGAAAAGGGTGCGCAATGAATGCGCACCCTACGGGGCGGTGCAGGGTGCGCAGTCGTTGCGCACCCTTCTTCGTCAGTGGCCGAGGATCTGGCTCAGGAACAGCTTGGTCCGGTCGCTTTGCGGGTTGTTGAAGAACTCGCGCGGTTCGTTCTGTTCGACGATCTGGCCCTGATCCATGAAGATGACGCGGTTGGCCACCGCCTGCGCGAAGCCCATCTCGTGGGTCACGCAGAGCATGGTCATCCCCTCTTCGGCCAGCTCGATCATGGTGTCGAGCACTTCCTTGATCATTTCGGGGTCCAGCGCGCTGGTCGGTTCGTCGAACAGCATGATCCGCGGCTTCATGCACAGCGACCGCGCGATGGCCACGCGCTGCTGCTGGCCACCCGACAACTGGCCCGGATACTTGTGCGCCTGTTCGGGGATCTTCACCTTCTTCAGGAAATGCATCGCCGTCTCTTCGGCTTCCTTCTTGGGGATCTTGCGAACCCAGATCGGTGCCAGCGTGCAGTTTTCCAGAATGGTCAGATGCGGAAACAGGTTGAAGTGCTGGAAAACCATGCCCACTTCCGACCGGACCTTGTCGATGTTCTTCAGGTCGCTCGTCAGTTCGGTGCCATCCACGACGATCTTGCCCTGCTGGTGTTCCTCCAGCCGGTTGATGCAGCGGATCAGGGTGGATTTGCCCGAACCCGACGGGCCGCAGATGACGATCCGTTCGCCCCTGTTCACCGTCATGTTGATGTCGCGCAGAACGTGGAACTGGCCGTACCACTTGTTCATGCCCGCGATCTCGATCACGACCTCGTCCGAGACTTGCATTTTCTGAGCTTCAGCCATGATACCCCTCAGCGATGGTCGGTCTTCAGCTTGCGCTCGAGATACATCGAATAGCGCGACATGCCGAAGCAGATGACAAAGAAGATAGCGCCGACAAAGATGTAGGGCTCCCAGTAGATGCCCTTCCAGTCGATATCGGCGCGCACGATTTGCGTGACGCCTTTCAGCGGATCCATCAGGCCGACAAAGGCGACCAGCGTGGTGTCCTTGAACAGGCCGATGAAGGTCGAAACGATCGCGGGGATCGAGATCTTCAGCGCCTGCGGCAGGATGATCAGCCGCTGCGCCCGCCAGTAATCGAGGCCCAGCGCATCGGCCGCCTCGTACTGACCGCGCGGCAGGGCGGCAAGGCCACCCCGGATCACCTCGGCCAGATAGGCGGCCGCGAACAGCGTCACAAGGATGATGACGCGCAGGATGATGTCGAAATTCGTCCCCGGCGGCAGGAAGTACTGCAAGAGGAGCGAGGCCGTGAACAGAAGCGTGATCAGCGGCACGCCGCGGATGAATTCGATGAAGCCCACGCAGAGCGTCTTGACGATCAGCATGTCCGATTGCCGCCCCAGCGCCAGCAGGATGCCGATGGGCAGCGAGAAGGTGATCGCCGTCACCCCGATGGTGATGGCCAGCAGGAAGCCCCCGAATTCATCCGATGCCACGGGAACCAGTCCCCAAGGCAGCGCCTGCGACAGCGCCTGCGTCACCGGAATGTCCAGCAGGAACCACCACAAGAGCGCCGCGACGATGCCCGCCCCCGCCGACAGGCCCGGACCCATCCGGCGCGACAGCACCGAATAGACCACCGCCAGGATGACAAAGCCGAAGAGCGCGCCCGCCGGAACCCAGACATAGCCCCCCCACAGCAGCCAGAAGCAAAGCGCGGGGAACAGCGCGGTGAACCACAGAAGCATCGCGGGCCGCGTCTGGGCCAGACCGATCATGCCCGCAACCGCGATCAGGCTGGCGGCAAAGGCAGCGGCGGGTGCTGCCGCAAGCCACATCGTGACCGCCACGAAGCACAGGACCGCGGCCAGAAGGATCGTCAGGCTGCGCCTTTCGCCCGAATAGAGCACCGGCGCCATCGCGGCGAACAGAAGCCCGAAGGCCAGAACGGGCCGCCAGTAAAGCTCGGACGGGTAGAAGCCGAAGAGGAACTGGTGCCAGCGTTCGCGGATCATCGCCCAGCAGGCGCCCGTCGCCCCCTCGCCCGCCGAATCGGCCACGATCTCGCGGCATTGCGACAGGCTTTCGGCGTTCCAGACCGAATTCAGCCACCACGGCAACGAGGCGCTGACCAGCGCGTAAAGCGCCAGAAGCCCGAGCAGCGTCAGGATCGTGTTGAACCAGTTCGAGAAAAGGTTGGCGCGCAGCCAGTGGATCGGGCCGGCCTCGGACACGGGCGGCGGCACGGGGGGCAGCATCGCGTCGCGGACGAAAGGTTTGGTGCGGGAAGCAGCGGTATCCATGGCCTATCGCACCTTCAACTGAACGGTCTTGTTGTAGAAGTTCATGATGGACGAGATCGTCAGGCTGATCGTCAGATAGATCAGCATCATCAGCAGCATGCACTCCAGCTCGCGCCCCGTCTGGTTCAGCGTGATGCCCCCCAGCGTGCCGCGCAGGTCAAGGTAGCTGACCGCGATCCCCAGCGAGGTGTTCTTGGTCAGGTTCAGATACTGGCTGATCAGCGGCGGGATGATGACCCGCAGCGCCTGCGGCAGGATGATCAGGTTCATCGTGCGCCCCGGACGCAGGCCGAGGGCAAAGGCCGCCTCGGACTGGCCACGGCTGATGGCGAGGATGCCCGCGCGGACGATCTCGGCGATGAAGGCCGCGGTGTAGAGCGTCAGCGCGATCAGAAGCGCGGTGAAGGAATGGGCGACGAGGATGCCGCCCTGGAAGTTGAAGCCCCGCAGTTCGGGGATTTCCCAGTGCAGCCCCAGCACCACCGACAGCGCGATGACGGGGGCGAACAGCACCAGCAGCGATTTCCACCACATCACGGGACGCTCGCCCGTCGCTTCCTGCCGCGCGCGGGCGGCGGCCAGCAGGCGGCTGTTGACCCAGATCGACCCGCCGACCACCAGAAGGAAGGCCAGCACCGTCAGGTTCACGCTGGCAAAGCCCAGATCCAGCGTGCCGAGCGGGCGGTCCACCAGCGGCGAGGGGATGTTGGTGCCGCGGTTCGTCACCGCCACCGTGCCGTTGAGGATCATCGAGGCGGCGGGCGCCTCGCCGGCGGCGGCCATCTCGTCCGTCACGCGGAAATCGCGCGGCTGCGGCGTCGCTTCGGACAGGATCACATAGGACAGCAGGATCCACAGAAGCAGCGGGATGTTGCGGAAGATTTCCACATAGACCGTCATCAGGCGGCTGACGAGCCAGTTGTTGGACAGGCGCAGCACCCCGATGACGATGCCCAGCACCGTGGCGAGGATGCAGCCCAGAAGGGCCACGACCAGCGTGTTGATCAACCCCACCAGAAGCGCGCGGAAATGCGTGCTGTCGTTGCTGTAGGGGATCAGCTGCTGGCCGATGTCGTAACCCGCCCGCGCCCAGAGGAACCCGAAGTTGAATTCCTTGCCGCGCGCCGCGAGGTTCGAGGCCGTGTTGTTCAGAAGCCAGGCCAGAAACAGGCCGAAGAGGACAAGCACGAAAACCTGGATCGTCAAGGACCGGTAGCGCGTGTCATAGATGAGCATGGATAGCCGAAAGGAAGCTTTCGGCACATCGCTGGCCAACGCCATATCAATTTCCCCTGTCAATTCGGCGCCTCGGCGCCTGCCCCGGTTTCGGGGGATGGCTTCCGGCCGACATTCGCCTTCGCCGGAAGGTCGGGGCGCCGGAAAGCCGGCGCCCCTGCCTTTCGATCAGCGGAAGGGCGGAGCGTACTGCAGGCCGCCCTGCGTCCACAGCGCGTTCAGGCCGCGGGCAAGGTTGATCGAGGTGCCTTCGCCGATGTTGGCGGCGAAGATTTCACCGTAGTTGCCGACCGCCGCGATGGCGTTCTTGAAGGCATCGTTCGACAGGCCGATCTTCACGCCCATGTCGCCCGAGGTGCCGAGCAGGCGCTTCACTTCCTCGTCCGTGGTCGAAGCGGCGACCTCGGCCACGTTGGCCTTGGTGATGCCCTTCTCTTCGGCGATCATCAGGGCGTATTGCGTCCAGCGGACGATATCACCCCAGTTGTTGTCGCCATGGCGCACGACCGGGCCGAGCGGTTCCTTCGAGATGATTTCCGGAAGGATGATGTGGTTTTCGGCATCGGGCATCGTCGCGCGCGACGCGGCCAGACCCGAAGCATCGGTCGTGTAGGCGTCGCAGGCACCGGCCAGATACTGGCGCTGCGCTTCCGAATCGTCGGCCACGGTCACCGGCTGGTAGCTGATGTTGTTCTGCTTGAAGAAGTCGGCAAGGTTCAGCTCGGTCGTGGTGCCGGTCTGGATGCAGACCGTCGCGCCGTCGAGTTCCTTGGCCGAGGACACGCCGAGGTCCTTCTTCACCATGAAGCCCTGGCCGTCGTAGTAGTTCACGGCCACGAAATCGAGCGCCAGTTCGCTGTCGCGCGAGTAGGTCCAGGTGGAGTTGCGGACCAGAAGATCGACCTCGCCCGACTGCAGCGCGGTGAAGCGGGTTTCGCCCGTGGTCGGGACGAATTTCACCTTGGTCCCGTCGCCGAAGATCGCGGCAGCGACCGCGCGGCACAGGTCAACGTCGAAGCCGGTCCAGTTGCCGTTCGCATCCGGCGCGCCGAAGCCGGTCAGACCGGTGTTGGAGCCGCAGATCAGCTCGCCGCGGGCCTTGACGGCTTCCAGCGTCGATTGAGCGGCGGCCGCGCCCGCGAAAAGCGATGCTGCGGCAAGTGCGCCGAGGAATACGGATTTTTTCATTCTTACCTCATCCTGAGTTCAAACCGCCATTCGCTGGCGGTGTTATCCGGCTTTCCGGTTTCTTGGCCGGAAAAGCACTGGCGGAGATGACCCTCTCCCAGTTCGCGCAGTTTCTTCCAAAGCGTTTCCAAAGGTCAAGCGAAAGCACTCGGAACCGTGCAACCCCCTGTGGTGAAAGGCTTTCGCCCGTTTTTTCGGCAGGCGAAGCACGCCTGTGAAAGCGTTACGTGCGGATTGTTACCCGCACAATGCGAAGAATCGGGCCGCCTGATGAAAGGCCGCGCGGCGGACTTCGGCGGCGGCGGCGGCTTCCTCGTCCTCGCCCCACTGTTCGATCTGCCAGCACTCGTCCAGACGCGACAGGGCCCATGCCTCTTCGGCGCCGATCCGGCCATCCACCACGGCAAGCGCGACCACCAGCGATCCCGACAGCGCGACAAGGTCGTGGAAGGCCGCGATCTGGAAGGGGGTCATCGCCTCGACCCGCGCGGAAAGCCGCGCCAGCGCGTCGGGGGCCTGCGCGACGTGCATCACCCCCGCGGTGGCCGCAAGGCGCGCCCCCAGCCGTTCCGCCGCCCAGTCGAGCAGCGGGTCCCACGCCCGCGCCTGACGGTCGCACAGGTCCTGCGGGCCGGTCGCGCGATAGCACAGAAGGTCGCTGCCGCCATAGGCGGCGATGATCGCCACCACCTCGGCCTGCTGCGGGGCGACCTTGTCGATGGCGGAATTGGCCGCGCGGGTGAATGGCATGGTGTCGGGCTTCACCTCGCCCTGCTGGGCTTCCCATTCGTCGGCCACGGCTTCGGCCAGCGCCCGCGTGGGCAGGACCAGCGGGGCCTTGGCGGGTGTCCTGACGGGGCGCGCGTCCAGCCGGACGGTCCAGCCGCCCTCGACGGCTTCCACCGTCGCCTTCTGCCAGAAGCGTTTGGCCTTCCAGCCGCTCACTTGAACACCTCGAACGGGTCGGCGGGCACGTCATCCTCCTTCCAGTCCATCGTCTTCCACGTCTTGGCCATGTGGTCGGGCAAGGGTGCGGTAAAGGTCATCTCTTTCTTCAGGATCGGGTGTTCCACGGTCAGGGACCGCGCATGCAGGTGCAGCTTGCGGCTGATCTCGCCCCCCACGGCGGCGCCCCAGCCGTCGCCCATGTTGTCGGCCTCGGACCCGCCATACTTGCCGTCCCCGATGATCGGGTGCCCGATCTCGGCCATATGGGCGCGCAGCTGGTGGGTGCGGCCCGTCACCGGCTCCAGCGCCATCCACGACAGGCGGTTGCCGAGGAACCAGAGCGTGAAGTAATCCGTATGGGCGCGCTTGGCATCGGGGAATTCGGCCAACTTGGCGGGATGGACGCAGAGCATCTTTTCCCCCTCGCCGCGCTTGCCGTGGCCGGGGGCCTTCATCAGCCCGTATTTGATGCTGCCCTTCTTGGGGTTCGGCACGCCCGCCACCACCGCCCAATAGATCTTGCGCGTGTTGCGGTGGCGCAGCGATTCCGATAGCGCGCGGGCCACGCGGTCGGTGCGGGCCAGCATCAGGACGCCCGAGGTGTCCTTGTCCAGCCGGTGGACCAGCTTGGGCCGCTCCTTGTAGCCGTATTTCAGCGCCTCGGTCAGGCCGTCCACATGGCGGTCGCCCTGCCCCGAACCACCCTGCGAGGGCAGGCCCGCGGGCTTGTTCAGAACGATCATGTGTTCGTCCATCCACAAGACACAGTCCTGGATCATCTTGGCGTCCGCATGGCTCACGCCATCGGGGCGCGGGCGCGACGGCGCGTCTGCATCGGGCAGCGGCGGCACGCGCACGGTCTGGCCCGGAACGATGCGGTCCGATGCCTTGGCCCGCGCGCCATCGACGCGCACCTGCCCCGTGCGGCACATCTTTTCCACCGCGCCCTGCGTCAGCTGCGGGAAGCGGCGCTTGAACCAGCGGTCAAGGCGCTGTTCGCCTTCGTCTTCGGATACGGTCAGGATCTTCACGCCGCTCATGGGGCGATGCTCCGTGCAAGGGCCGCGCCTGTTGCCACGGCGGCGAGGGAGAGGAGGACGGAGGCCGCGACATAGGCGGCGGCCTGCGCGACCTGTCCTGCCTCCCACAGCCTCAGCGCATCGAGCGAGAAGGCCGAGAATGTCGTGAACCCGCCCAGAAAGCCTGCGATCAGAAGCGGCGGAAGATGGGTCCGCTGGGCAAGCAGGATGGAGGCGATGCCGATGGCGAAGCTGCCCGCGACATTCACCGCCAGCGTCCCCCAAGGCCAGCCCCCCGCGACCCGCGCGGCGGCGGTCACGGTCAGGAAGCGGGCCACGGAGCCGGCGGCTCCGCCCAGGGCGACAAGGATCAGGCTTTGGATCATGGGCTTCCTTTGCGCCACGGGGTAAGATTGTCAACCTGTGCAGTGATCAAACCCGTCCCGGGCTTGACCCGGGACCTCTGGCAGAACCGCCCCGGGGGCGCAAACAGAGGCCCCGGGTCAAGCCCGCGGCGCGGTTTGCTACCCGCCCTGCCGCTTTGCCCTGAGCCTGGCGAAATACTCCACCCGCTTCTTAAGCTCGCGTTCGAAGCCGCGTTCGGGCGGCGCATAGAAGACGGGGCGCTTCATCCCTTCGGGGAAGTAATCCTGCCCCGAAAAGCCATCTTCGGCATCGTGGTCATAAGCATAGCCCGACCCGTAGCCGATGTCCTTCATCAGCTTCGTCGGCGCGTTCAGGATATGGCGCGGCGGCATCAGGCTGCCCGTCTCGCGCGCCGAGGCCCGCGCCGCCTTGTAGGCGACATAGACCCCGTTCGATTTCGGCGCGAGCGCCAGATAGACGACCGCATTGGCCAGTGCCAGCTCGCCCTCGGGGCTGCCCAGCCGTTCATAGGTCTGCCATGCCGCAAGGCACTGATCCTGCGCCTGAGGGTCGGCCAGCCCGATATCCTCCACCGCCATCCGCGTCAGGCGGCGGGCGAGGAAGCGGGGATCCTCGCCCCCTTCCAGCATCCGCGCGAACCAGTAAAGCGCGGCGTCGGGGTCGGAACCACGGATGGATTTGTGCAGCGCCGAGATGAGGTTGTAATGCTCTTCCCCCGACTTGTCGTATTTCGCGGCCCGCCGCATCAGGCGTTGCGCCAGTTGCGCGCGATCGAGCGGGCGGTCCACCTTCCACGCCGCCGCCTGTTCGATCAGGTTCAGAAGCGCCCGCCCGTCGCCATCGGCCATCTCGAGCATCGCTTCGCGCGCCTCGCCCGTCAGGGGCAGGTTGCGGCCAAGCTCCTTCTCGGCCCGCTGCGCCATCAGTTCGAGGTCGGCCAGCGACAGGCGCTCCAGCACGATCACCTGCGCGCGGCTCAGAAGCGCGGCGTTCAACTCGAAACTGGGGTTTTCGGTCGTGGCGCCGACCAGCAGGATCGTGCCGTCCTCCATATGCGGCAGGAAGCCGTCCTGCTGGGCCTTGTTGAAGCGGTGGATTTCATCGACGAACAGCAGCGTCCCCTGCCCGTTCTGGCGCCGGATCCGCGCCTGTTCGAACACCTTCTTCAGGTCCGGCACGCCGGTGAAGATCGCGGATATCTGCACGAAGGCGAGGTCGGTTTCATCCGCCAGAAGCCGCGCGATGGTGGTCTTGCCCACGCCGGG
>JBEEOG010000326.1:0-41592 GCA_041191745.1 Pseudomonadota bacterium
CCTACCCTCTCCCCCGAGGGGAGAGGGAGTTGCGCCTTCGGGTTGCCGTAGTCCCTGCCTTTCAGGACGGAAGCCGCCTCTCCCCTTGGGGGAGAGGGTAGGGTGAGGGGGGCCAACACCCGCCACCCGCCCGAACGCCGGACAACCATCCCGAACGCAGCCACATGGCCCCCTCTGCCCTTGGGGGGGAGAGGGCACGGTGAGGGGCCAACACCCGCCACCCGCCCGAATGCCGGACAACCATCCCGAACGCAGCCACATGGCCCCCTCTCCCCTCGGGGGAGAGGGCAGGGTGAGGGAGGCCAACACCCGCCACCCGCCCGCACGCCGGACAACCATCCCGAACGCAGCCACATGGCCCCCCTCTCCCCTTGGGGGAGAGGGCAGGGTGAGGGGGCAACCCTACCGCAACCGCTCCAAAAGCTGCGGATTGGCATAGCCGTCCGGCACCAGCCCCTCGGCCAGCTGCCATGCCTTCACGGCGGCGATGGTCTTGGGGCCCATCAGCCCGTCCACCCCGCCCGTGTCATAACCCCGCGCCGACAGCAGCCGCTGCAATTCCAGCCGCTCGTCCCGCGTCAGCGCGCGATCCTCGCGCGGCCATCCGGCACGGATCGGCGCGCCGCCCTTCAGGCGGTCGGACAGGTGGCCCACCCCGATCACATAGGCATCGGCGACGTTGTAGCTTTCGATCACCTGAAAATTGGCGAAGATCAGGAAGGCCGCCCCCCGATGCCCCGCGGGCAGCAGGACCGACGCCATCCCGTGATCGGGCAGATCGCCGCCATCCGCCGTCCTGACCCCCATCGCCCGCCAGTCGGCCACGGGTTTCTTCACCCGTTCCGTCGATTGGGCGTAATCGAACCCCTCGGGCAGCCGCACCTCCAGGCCCCACGGCATCCCCTTTACCCAGCCCGACCCCGCCAGATAGGCGGCGGCGGAGGCCAGCGCATCGGCAGGATCGTCGCCCCAGATGTCGCGCCGCCCGTCGCCGTCGAAATCCACCGCAAAGCGCCAGAACGAGGACGGCATGAACTGCGTATGCCCCATCGCCCCCGCCCATGACCCGCGCATGTCGGCGGGCGTCACATGGCCCGCCTGCACGATCTTCAACGCCTCGACCAGTTGCGCTTCAAAGAACGCCCCGCGCCGCCCGTCATAGGCAAGGCTCGCCAGCGCCCCCAGCGTGGGGATGTCGCCGCGGAAGGTGCCATAGGCCGATTCCAGCCCCCAGATGGCGGCGACCACCTCGCGCTCGACACCATAAGCGGCCTCGATCCGGTCAAACAGCGCGCGGTGCGCCGCCAGCGCCCGCAGCCCCGCCGCCACCCGATCATCCGAGGCGGCCGAGTCCAGATAGACCCAGATCGTCTTGGTGAATTCGCTCTGGTTGCGGTCCTTGTCCACGATGGCGGGATCGAAGGCCAGACCATCCAGCGCATCCAGCGTGGCAGGTGCGATCCCCGCCGCCAGCGCACGGTCGCGAAACCCGTCCAGCCAGTCGCGGAACCCCGCCGCGTCGCCCGTGCCTGCCATGTGACCCCCCGCCTGTTCCACGGGAACATCCCCGTTCAGCGCCGGATCGGCAAGGGCCGGAGAGGCAAGGGCAAGGGCAACAAGGATCACGCGCATGGGCCAAAGCCTAGGCCAGCCCGCGCCACGGACAAAGCGCAAAGAAAAGGGCCGCGCGAAACCCCGCGCAGCCCCCGATCAGATGCCCGAAAGGATCAGCCCTTCTTCGCCACCCGCGCGTTGCGCGTGGCGATCAGCTTCAGGCGCAGCGCGTTCAGGCGGATGAAGCCCTCGGCGTCCTTCTGGTCATAGGCGCCCGCGTCCTCCTCGAACGTGACGTGCTTTTCGGAGTAGAGCGAATGGTCCGACCAGCGCGCCACGGTGCGGGCGGACCCCTTGTAAAGCTTCACGCGCACGGTGCCCGACACATGTTCCTGCGTCTTGTCGATCAGCGCCTGCAGCGCCTCGCGCTCGGGCGAGAACCAGAAGCCGTTGTAGATCAGTTCCGCATAGCGCGGCATGATCGAATCCTTCAGGTGCCCCGCGCCCGCATCCAGCGTGATCTGTTCGATGCCGCGATGCGCCTCGAGCAGGATCGTGCCGCCGGGGGTTTCGTAAAGACCGCGCGACTTCATGCCCACGAAGCGGTTCTCGACAAGGTCCAGCAGGCCCACGCCATGCCGCCCGCCGATCTCGTTCAGGCGGGCAAGGATCGTGGCGGGCGAGAGCGCCTCGCCATTGATCGCCACGGCATCGCCGCGTTCGAAGGTGATTTCCACGAATTCGGCCTGATCGGGGGCCTTTTCCACCGGCACGACGCGCTGGTAGACGAATTCGGGCGCTTCCTCGGCCGGGTTCTCCAGCACCTTCCCTTCGGAGGAGGTGTGCAGCAGGTTCGCGTCGACCGAAAATGGCGCCTCGCCCCGTTTGTCCTTGGCGATCGGGATCTGGTTGGCTTCGGCGAATTCCAGAAGCTTCGTGCGGCTGGTCAGGTCCCACAGACGCCACGGCGCGATCACCTTGATCGACGGGTCGAGTGCGGCGACCCCAAGCTCGAAGCGCACCTGATCGTTGCCTTTGCCCGTCGCGCCATGCGCCACGGCATCCGCGCCCGTCTCCTGCGCGATCCGCACCAGTTCCTTGGAAATCAGCGGCCGCGCGATGGAGGTGCCCAGCAGGTAAAGCCCTTCATACAGCGCGTTGGCGCGGAACATCGGGAAGACGAAGTCGCGCACGAACTCTTCGCGCAGGTCTTCGATGAAGATGTTCTCGGGCTTGATGCCCATCTTCAGGGCCTTGGCGCGCGCGGGCTCCAGCTCCTCGCCCTGACCGAGGTCGGCGGTAAAGGTCACCACCTCGCAGCCATATTCCGTCTGGAGCCATTTCAGGATGATCGAGGTATCCAGACCGCCCGAATAGGCGAGGACGACTTTCTTGGGCTTTTGCATAGAATGGCTCCGCGCGGGGTTTGGCGTGCGATTAAAGGGAAACGGGGCCAAGGGCAAGGATCGCGGCACGCGTTGACAGGCGGGGGGCGGTTCCGCATCCTTTGAAGCCGTGGGCGATTGGGCGGGGTTCCGGTGATGGCATGGCGCGGCTTCGTGCGTCTGGGCGGGCCCTTGGCCGCATCGCGCCCTTCCCGCGGGTGGCGGGGATGAGGGCGGCCACGGCCCTTCTGTCCCATGCCGCGGCACTGATGCTGCGGGACCCCAAGGCCACCGTCCGCGTGACAGTCCTGCCCTACCTGCTGGCACATGTCCCGCTTGCCCTGTTGCCCGATGCGGACACCCCACGCGGCATGTCCGCACTGGTGCTGGGGATGGCGGCGGAATTCGCCTTTCTGGCCGCTATCGCGTGGATGGCCGTGGCGTGGCACAGGTTCGTGCTGGCGGGCGAAAGCGGCTGGCCCCTGCCCCCTGCGCCCGTCGGGCGGGTGGCAGCCTATGCCGGCTGGGTGGCCGTGTTCGAGATTGCGGTGATCGCCGTCTCGGCCCTTGCGATCTGGTCGGTCAGCCTGTCCGGCCAAGCGGGCGACGGGATGCTGAGCGCCGCCTTCTACCTGCTGATCTTTGCCGCGGCGGTGCTCTTCGGGCGGCTCGGGGCGATCCTGCCTGCCGTGGCGCTGGGGCCGGTGGACCGCATCCTCGATGGCTGGCGGGCCACGCGGGGGGCGACGGGGGCGCTGGCGCTTTGCTACCTCGTGGTGCTGCTGGCGGAAGAGGCCGCCTTCCACATCGCGGCGGGGGTGACAACGGATACCGGCCTGTCCCAAGTGTTGCAGGCCCTGCTGGCCTATCCGGCGATCCTTTCGGGCATCGCGCTTCTGACCGCCACCTACCTGCGCTACGTCCGGCCCGCCGCGGCAGGCTGAGCTTGCCTTTCCCGTCCCCGCGCGCTCTATCCTGTGGCATGTCCAGTTTCATCCAAGACGCCCGCGCGGCGACCGCCGCCCTGCGCGACCTCTTCCCCGAGACCCCGCTTCAGCGGAACGAACACCTGTCGCAGCGCCATGACGCCGACATCTGGCTGAAGCGCGAGGATCTGTCGCCCGTGCGGAGCTACAAGCTGCGCGGGGCCTTCACCGCCATGGCGCGGGTGCGCGCGGCCAACCCCGACCAGCGC
Source organism: Pseudomonadota bacterium (assembly GCA_041191745.1). Classification (GTDB taxonomy): domain Bacteria; phylum Pseudomonadota; class Alphaproteobacteria; order Rhodobacterales; family Rhodobacteraceae; genus Paragemmobacter. The sequence goes on from JBEEOG010000326.1 coordinate 4,135, forward strand.
CAGTTCGTCTGCGCCAGCGCGGGCAACCACGCGCAGGGGGTGGCTTTTGCCTGCCGCCATTTCGGGGTGGAAGGCACGATCTTCATGCCCGTCACCACGCCGCAGCAGAAGATCGACAAGACCCGCGCCTTTGGCGGCGATGCGGTCAGGATCGTGCTGACGGGCGACTATTTCGACCAGACCCTTGCCGCGAGCCAGACCTTCTGCGCCGAAAAGGGCGCGCATTTCCTGTCGCCCTTCGATGATGCCGACGTGATCCTTGGCCAATCCTCGGTCGGGGTGGAAATCCTTGATCAGCTGGGCCGTGCGCCCGATCTGGTGATCCTGCCCGTGGGCGGGGGCGGGCTGTCCTCGGGCGTCACGGCCTATCTGCGCGACGCGGCCCCGCAGACGGATTACCGCTTTGTCGAACCCCTCGGCGGCGCCAGCCTGATGGCCGCGCTGCGGGCGGGCGAACCCGTGAAGCTGCCGCGCGTCAACAGCTTCGTCGATGGCGCGGCGGTGGCGCGTCTGGGCGACCGCACCTTTGCGCGGCTGGGCTGGGTCGATGCGGCGAACGTGCTGCTTGCCCCCGAAGACCGCATCTGCGTGACGATGCTCGAGATGCTGAACGTCGAAGGGATCGTGCTGGAACCGGCGGGGGCGCTGTCGGTCGATGTCCTGCCCGAACTGGCGGACGAGATTCGCGGCAAGACGGTCGTCTGCGTCACCTCGGGCGGGAATTTCGATTTCGAACGCCTGCCCGAGGTCAAGGAACGCGCCCAGCGCTACAGCGGGTTGAAGAAATACTACATCCTGCGGATGCCCCAGCGCCCCGGCGCGCTGCGCGACTTCCTCGAGATGCTGGGCCCCGACGATGACATCGCCCGCTTCGAATACCTGAAGAAATCGGCGCGCAACTTCGGGTCCGTGCTGATCGGGATCGAAACCTCCAGCCCGCAGAACTTTCGCGCGCTGACCGACCAGCTGGATGCGGCGGGCTTCATGTACCGCGACATCACGGCGGACGAGGTTCTGTCGGAATTCCTGATCTAGGGCCCCCCGTCGGATCCCCCGCCAGCCCCAGCCGCGCGGCGAAATCCGCGCGCGTCCGGCGGTAGATGGCAAGGATCGGCGCGGCGGCGGGCGGCTGGCCCGCATGGCAGGCGGCCTCACCCTCGGCACAGGCGCGGGCCAGCGCCGAAAAGCCCAGGTTCAGCGCCGCACCCTTCAGGAAATGCAGGGTATCCGCCCCAATCCTGTCGCCATCGCCGAACCGCCCCACCGTTTCGTCGCATTCCAGCAGGAACAGGGCCACGACCTCGGTCAGGTCGTCGGCCCCGATTTCCGCCCGCAGGTCATCCACCCGTGTCCAGTCGATCATCGCGCACCTCTGGCCGCCAAGGATGGCAAGGCAGGGTGAACGCGCGGTAAGCGGGCACGACGCAATCGTGAAAATCCGAAGCTTTACCGCCGCTTTACCCCACAGGCGCAGGCTGCTTCCCGGGTGTGACAGGTTCGGGTGGTGACGTGCTGGATCTTTCGGGTGCGGCGGCGGGGCGCGCGTGGCGCGTTCTGGTCGTCGATGACAGCCGCGCGCAGCGGCATCTTCTGGTGACGCGCCTGCGCCGCTGGGGCTACCGCGTGGCCGAAGCCGCCTCGGGCGAGGACGCGCTGGCCATCTGCCGCGCCAGCCCGCCCGACATCATCCTGTCGGACTGGATGATGCCCGGCATGACGGGCCCCGACCTCTGCCGCGCCTTTCGCGCCCTCCCGCGCGAGGGGTACGGGTATTTCATCCTGCTCACCTCGAAATCCGCCAAGGACGAGGTGGCGGGGGGCCTCGACCTCGGCGCGGACGATTTCCTGACCAAGCCGGTCGATCCGCAGGAACTGCACGCGCGGATGCGGGCGGGGGAGCGTATCCTTGGCATGCAGGCGGAACTGGTCGCCCGCAACCGCGACCTGCAGCGCCTTTACGATGCGCTGGACCGCGATCTGGCGCAGGCCCGCAAGCTGCAGACGCAACTGGTGCGCGAAGGGCACCGCGATCTGGGGCTGGCAGGGGTGACGCTGATGATGCGCGCCTCCGGCCATGTGGGCGGCGACATGGTGGGGGTGGTCGACCTCGCCCCCGCGCGGGTCGGTCTTTACGCGCTGGACGTGGCAGGCCACGGGGTCGCGGCGGCGATGATGACGGCGCGGCTGGGCGCGCTGCTGGGCGGCGGATCGGGCAGCATCCTGCGCGACGCGGCGGGCGCGATCCTGCCGCCCGACCGCATCGCCGACCGGCTGAACCGCCTGATGACCGAGGAATTCGCGGTCGAGCAATACTTCACCATGGTCTGGGCCGATTGCGATCTGGCGCGCGGGCGGCTGCGGCTGGTGCAGGCGGGCCATCCCCACCCGCTGCTTCTGCGCGCGGGCCGCGTGCGGCGGCTGGGGGGCGGCGGCTTTCCCGTAGGACTGGTGGCCGAGGCGACCTTTCGCCCCGTCACCGTGGCCCTGCAGGCGGGCGACAGGCTGCTGATCCCGTCTGACGGGATCACCGAATGTCCCGGCCCGCGGGGGGATTTCGGGGAACGCGGTCTGGCGCGGCTCTTGCGCGAGACGGGGGCCCTTGGCGGGGCGGACCTGCCCGACCGCATCGGCGCGCGTCTTGCCGCCCATGCGGGGGACGCGCAGTTTCCCGACGATATCTCGGCCCTGATCCTCGACTATCGGGGGCCCAGCGCGCCGGACAGGTACCGCGTCAGCATCGCGCGGTCGCCATCGGTGCCCAGAAGCCCCGCCGCGTCGCCCGCCGCCATCCAGACGGCGGTGTGACCGGGCTCTGACGGGGGGCCCAGCCGCAGCACGGGGCGGGCGAGATAGATCGTGCACAGCTTTTCGGCCCATCTGTCGTATTCGGGCATGTAGGTGAAGCGGCGATAGGCCCCCAGACGGCGGACGACATCCACTTTCCAGCCCGTTTCCTCGGCCACCTCGCGGTGCAGCGCGGGCAGGGGATGTTCGCCCGCGTCGATCCCGCCGCCGGGCAACTGGAATTCGGGCGTGGGTTCGGCCTGATGCGTGCACAGGATCGCGTCGCCATCCGCGATGATCGCATAGACACCGGGGCGGAAGCGGTAACGCTGTCCTGCGCGGATCGGCTCGCCATACCGTCTGATCATGCCTGCCTTGCCTTTGGCCCAAAGGTTGCCGTGCCTATATGATCGCGGTATGCCAAGTCCGGCACAATCAGGAAACCCCCCAGGAAATCCCATGACGTTCGGTTCTCAACTTGCCTGGGACGATACCGTCCTGCCGTTCCAGCTTGACCGCTCGGACATCCGTGGCCGCGTGGCCCGTCTGGATGGCGTGCTGGATCAGGTGCTGAAACAGCACGACTACCCCCCGCAGATCGAGGCGCTGGTGGCCGAAGCCGCGCTGCTGACGGCGCTGATCGGCCAGACGATCAAGCTGCGCTGGAAGCTGTCGCTGCAGGTGCGCGGCAAGGGACCGGCGCGTCTGATCGCCACCGATTACTACGGCCCCAGCGAAGACGGCCAGCCGGCCCGCATCCGCGCCTATGCCAGCTTCGACCGCGACAGGCTCGATCCCTTGGCGGCCCCTTTCAGCCAGATCGGCGAAGGCTATCTTGCCGTGCTGATCGATCAGGGCGAAGGGAACGTGCCCTATTCCGGCATCACCCCGATCGCGGGCGGTTCGCTTTCCGCCTGTGCCGAGACGTATTTCGCCCAGTCCGAACAGCTTCCCACCCGCTTTGCCGTGACCTTCGGCCAAAGCCAGCAACCGGGCGAGGCGATGCACTGGCGCGCGGGCGGCGTGATGCTTCAGCACATGCCCAAGGCATCGCCCTTCATTTCGGGCGAAGGCGGCACGGGCGAAGGCGGCCTGCTGACCCATGCCGACATCCTGTCGGGTGACGAAAGCGAAAACTGGACCCGCGCGAACCTTCTGCTCGACACGGTCGAGGAGATGGAACTGATCGGGCCGAGCGTCCATCCCACCGACCTGCTGGTGCGGCTGTTCCACGAGGAAAGCCCCCGCGTGTTCGATGCCCAGCCCGTGCGCTTCGGCTGTTCCTGTTCGGAGGACAAGGTCCGCAATTCCCTGTCCATCTACTCGGCCAAGGACATTGCCTACATGACCACGCCCGAGGGGCTGGTGACCGCCGACTGCCAGTTCTGCGGCGCGCATTACGAACTGGACCCGAAGACCGTGGGCTTCGAGGCGGAAAAGTCGCCGGATGCATGATGCCGAAGTCCGCTTGCGCGAGGCGTTAGGCCGCCCCGCGCGGCCGTCCTCGGATTTCGACCTGAACCCCGCCATCGCCCTGCCCCCGGGCCGCGTCCTGCGGCCCGCGGGCGTTCTGGTCGCCGTCTGGCTGACAGACGGCGGCGCGCGTCTGATCCTGACCAAGCGGTCGTCGCATCTGAAACACCATCCCGGCCAGATCGCCTTTGCCGGCGGCAAGGTGGATGCGGGCGATGACGGCCCCGTGGGCGCGGCCCTGCGCGAGGCGTGGGAGGAAATCGCCCTGCCCCGCGCGCAGGTCGAGGTTCTGGGATGCCTGCCGCCGCATGAAACCGTGACGGGCTTTGCCGTCACGCCGGTCCTCGCCCTCGTGCGCGGCGCGGTGGATTTCCGCCCCGAGGCGGGCGAGGTGGACGAGGCCTTTACCGTGCCGCTGTCGCATGTGCTGGACGTGACGCGCTACCATATCGAACGCCGGCGCTGGCGGGGGGAATGGCGGCGCTACTATGCGGTGCCCTACGGTCCCTATTACATCTGGGGCGCGACGGCCCGCATCCTGCGCGGGCTGGCGGATCGGGTGGGGCCATGAAGACGGGCGCAAGGGTCGGGGGCGACTGGCTGGAACGGGCGGCAACGCAGGCGCTGTGCGCCGCGCTGGAAGGGGCGGGTCATCGCGCGCTCTTTGTCGGCGGCTGCGTGCGGAACGCGCTTCTGGGCGAAGCGGTGGGCGATGTGGACATCGCCACCGACGCCACGCCCGAAACCGTCACAGACATTGCCGGAACGGCAGGGTTCAAGGTCGTGCCGACGGGCATCGACCACGGCACCGTCACCGTCATCGCAGGCGGCACCCCGCACGAGGTGACGACATTCCGCCGCGACGTGGAAACCGATGGCCGCCGCGCCGTCGTGGCCTTTTCCGCGCGGATTGAGGAAGACGCCGCCCGCCGCGACTTCACCATGAACGCGCTTTATGCCGACCGGCGCGGCGATGTGATCGACCCGCTGGGCGGCCTGCCCGACCTGCACGCGCGGCGGGTGCGCTTCGTGGGCGATGCCGAAGCCCGCATCCGCGAGGATTACCTGCGTATCCTGCGCTTCTTCCGGTTCCATGCGTGGTATGGCGATGTGGCGGGCGGTCTCGATCCCGATGGGCTTGCCGCCTGCGCCGCGCATTCGGCGGGAATAGAGACGCTTTCGCGCGAACGCATCGGGGCCGAGGTCCGCAAACTCCTCTCCGCCCGCGATCCCGCGCCTGCGGTGGCGGCGATGGCGGCGGCGGGGGTTCTGGCCGCCGTCCTGCCCGGTGCGGATGCCCGCGCCCTGCCCGTGCTGATCCATCTGGAAGGGGACGAACCGCCCCGCCCGCTGCGCCGTCTGGCGTCGCTCGGCGGTGCGGATGTGGCCGACCGCCTGCGCCTGTCGCGGGCCGAGGCGCGCGATCTGTCCGCGCTGCGCGACGCGGCAGGGGGGGCGCTATCGCCCGCCGCGCTGGGCTGGACGCTGGGGGCCCATCCGGGGGCCGATGCGGTGCTGCTGCGGGCGGCGCTTCTGGAAACCCCGCCCGCCCCCGACTGGCGGGACGAAGTGGCACGGGGCGCGGCAACCCCCTTTCCCGTCAGCGCCGCCGACCTGCCCGATCTGCAGGGCCCCGCCCTCGGCGCGCGGCTGAAGGCGTTGCAGGCGCGCTGGCTGGCCGCGGATTGCCGCCCGACGCGCGGCGAACTGCTGTCCTGACGGTTTCCCTGCCGCGCGGACAGGGCTATATCCTCGGGCTGACCAGAAGAAAGGCCCGCGCCGTGTTCCGGTTCTTCGAAACCCTCGTCGATCCCTACGGTCCCTACCCGCAGTCCGATGCGCCGCCCAGAACGCTCTGGCCGTGGCTCAGGCAGTATTTCATCCCCTTCCGCATGGTCTTTGCCGCGACGGGAGCGGTGTCGGTCCTGAACGCCTTCATCGACGTGGCGCTGATCTGGTATGTCGGGCGGCTGGTGGACCTGCTGGCCGCCCTCGGCCCCGCGCCCTTCTGGGATGCCCACGCGGCCGAGGTCGTGGCCGTGGCGTTGGGCATCCTGATCCTGCGCCCCCTGCTGGCGGCGGCGGGGGTGGCGCTGCTGCACAACACCATCGTGCCGAACTTCACCACCATGGTGCGCTGGCGGTCCCATGCCCATGTGCTGCGCCAGCCCGTCGGCTGGTTCGAAAGCGATTTCGCGGGGCGCATCGCCAACCGCATCATGCAGACACCGCCCAACGCGGCGGATGCCGTGTTCCAGACCTTCGACGCGATGGCCTTTGCCAGCGTCACGGTCGTGGGCGCGGCGATCATGCTGGCCGATGCCGACCCCCGCCTGCTGCTGCCGCTTGCAGTCTGGCTGGCACTCTACATCGCGCTGGTGCGCTGGACGGTGAACCGCGCGGGCCCCGCCGCGCAGGCGACATCCGACGCACGCTCGGCCCTGACGGGGCGGATCGTGGACGGGTATACGAACATCCATTCGGTAAAGCTCTTCGCCCATCACGGCCGCGAACTGGCCTATGCCCGCGACGCGATCGAAGAGGTGCGCCAGCGCCAGATGGCCGAGAACCGCATCATCACCAAGATGGACCTTGCGCTGACCGCCCTGAACGGCGGGCTGATCGTCACCGTGACGGGCTGGGCGATGCTTCTGTGGTATCAGGGCGCGGCCAGCGTGGGCATGGTCGCCGCCGCCGCCGCACTTGTCCTGCGGCTGAACAACATGACCTACTGGATCATGTGGGCCTTTTCCTCGCTCGTGCAGGCCCTTGGCGTGGTGCAGGAAGGGATGGAGACGATCACCCAGCCTGTCACGCTGCTCGACCGGCCCGACGCGAAAGCCCTGCGCCTGACGGCAGGTGCCATCGCCATCGACGGGGTCAGCCACCATTACGGGCGCGGCGCGGGCGGGCTGGACGGGCTGACGCTGGATGTGAAGGCGGGTGAGAAGATCGGGCTCGTCGGCCGCTCCGGCGCGGGGAAATCGACGCTGGTGAAGCTGATCCTGCGCTTCTACGACTGCGAGGGCGGGCGCATCCTGATCGACGGGCAGGACATCGCCACCGTCACGCAGGACAGTCTGCGCGGTGCCATCGGGATGGTGTCGCAGGATTCGTCCCTGCTGCACCGCTCGGTGCGCGACAACATCCTTTATGGCCGCCCCGACGCGACCGAGGCCGAGATGATCGACGCCGCCCGCCGCGCCGACGCGCATGACTTCATCCTGACGCTCAAGGATCCGCAAGGCCGCCGCGGCTATGACGCGCATGTGGGCGAGCGCGGGGTGAAACTGTCGGGGGGCCAGCGCCAGCGCGTGGCGCTCGCCCGCGTGATCCTGAAGGACGCGCCGATCCTGATCCTCGATGAAGCCACCAGCGCGCTGGACAGCGAGGCCGAGGCCGCGATCCAGACCGCGCTTTACGGGGTGATGCAGGGAAAGACCGTGATCGCCATCGCGCACCGCCTGTCCACCATCGCGCAGATGGACCGGATCGTGGTGCTGGAGGATGGCCGCATCGCCGAACAGGGCGCACATGCCGAACTGTTGAAGGCGGGTGGCCTTTACGCCCGCTTCTGGGCGCGGCAATCGGGGGGGTTCATCGGGCTGGATGACGACTCCGCCACGGGAAAGGCCGCGGAATGAACCTGACGACATGGCTCGGCAACCGGATCGACGCCTTCCGCCCTGCCGACGGCCCGCCCCCGCAGACGCTGGGGGCCTTCATGCGCTGGGCGCTGCGCGGAAGCTGGCCCGCGCTGTTCGTGGCGGGCGTGATCTCGTCCCTCGCCGGCGTGACCGAGGTGGTGTCGGCCCTCATCCTCGGCTGGGTGATCGACGCCGCCGTGACATCGGGGCCGGAGGCCTTCTTTGACGGCCATGTCTGGCTGATGGTGGGCTTTCTGGTCTTTTACCTGATCCTGCGGCCCGTGGCCTTCGGCCTGTCGGCGGCATCGAACTCCATCGTCGTGGGGCCCAATGTCATGCCCCTTGTCCTGTCGCGCCTGCACCGCTGGACGCTGGGGCAATCCGTCACCTTCTTCGACAACGATTTCGCAGGCCGCATCGCGCAGAAACAGATGCAGGCCGCCCGCGCCGTGACGGATGTGGCGACGGAAATCATCAACACCGTCTGCTTCGCGCTGGCCTCGGTCATCGGGTCGGTGATCGTGCTCTTTGCGGTGGACAGCACCATCGCCGCCGCGCTGGCGGTGTGGCTGGTGGTCTACCTGATGCTGATCCGCTTCTTCATGCCGCGCGTGCGCGTCAATTCCGCCGCCCGCGCCAGCGCGCGCGCCATGGTGTCGGGGCAGGTCGTGGATACGATCACCAACATCAAGACCGTGAAGCTCTTCGCCCATGCCGCGTTCGAGGATCGCGTCGCGCTCAAGGCGATGGAGGTGTTCCGCGCCCGTTCGCTGGAATTCGGCGTGATCTCGACATGGTTCCGGCTGTCGCTGATGACGCTGGCCGGTGTGTTGCCGGTGCTCTTGATCGGGGGCACGGTGCTTCTGTGGCAGAACGGTCAGGCGACCGAAGGCGCCATCGCCGCCGCAGGCGCCATCGCCATGCGCGTTTCCCAGATGTCGGGCTGGGTCAGCTTCACGCTCATGTCCATCTATACCAGCGTGGGCGAGGTCGAGGACGGGATGAAAACCCTCTCCGGCCCGCACCAGCTGGCCGATGCCCCTGAAGCGGCGGAACTGGGCCGCGTGCAGGGCGAGGTGCGCTTCGATGCCGTCTCCTTTGCCTATGGCCGCAAGCGCGGCGGGGTCGAAGGGATCGACCTGACCATCCGCGCGGGCGAGAAGCTGGGGATCGTCGGCGCGTCCGGCGCGGGGAAATCCACGCTCGTCTCGCTTCTGCTGCGGCTTTACGATGCCGAAGGCGGGCGCGTGCTGGTGGACGGGCAGGACGTGCGGGGCGTGACGCAGGAAAGCTTGCGCCGCCAGATCGGCATGGTCACGCAGGAAACCGCGATGTTCAACCGATCCGCCCGTGACAACATCGCCTATGGCCGCCCCGACGCGACCGAGGACGAGATCATCGCCGCCGCCAAGGCGGCCGAGGCGCATGACTTCATCGTCAACATGGTCGATCACAACGGCCGCAAGGGATACGACGCCTATCTGGGCGAGCGCGGCGTGAAACTGTCTGGCGGGCAGCGCCAGCGCATCGCGCTGGCCCGCGCCTTCCTGAAGGATGCCCCGATCCTCGTGCTGGACGAGGCAACAAGCGCACTGGACAGCGAGGTGGAAGCCTCGATCCAGGATGCGCTGGCCAAGGTGATGCAGGGCAAGACGGTGCTTGCCATCGCGCACCGCCTGTCCACCATCGCGGCGCTGGACCGCATCGTGGTGCTTGACGCGGGCCGCATCGTGGAAGATGGCACGCATCAGGAATTGCTGGATCGTGGCGGCCTTTACGCCCGCTACTGGAACCGCCAGTCGGGCGGCTTCCTCGGCACGGATGAGGACAGAGAGGCGGCAGAGTGAAGCTGACGGTCGAACGGCTGGGGCATCTGGGCGACGGCATCGCGCAGGGGCCATCCGGCCCCGTCTATGTGTCGGGCATCCTGCCGGGAGAGGAGGTCGAGGGCGACCTGCACGGCGACCGCCTGCACGCCCCCCGCATCGTCACGCCATCGGCGCAGCGCGTCCGCCCGCCCTGCCTGCATGCCAAGACCTGCGGCGGCTGCCTGATGCAGCATGCCTCCGATGCCTTCGTGACCGGCTGGAAAGAGGGGATCGTGAAGGGCGCGCTGGCCGGACAGGGGCTGACCGCGCCCTTCCGGCCCACCGTCACCTCGCCGCCGAAATCGCGCCGCCGCGCCACGCTGGCCGCGCGCAAGACCAAGGGCGGGGCGCTGATCGGCTTCCACCAGCGCGGGTCCGACCTGATCATCCCCGTGCCGAACTGCCAGCTTCTGCACCCCGACCTGATGGCTGCGATGCCCGCGCTGGAGGCGCTGACACGCCTTGGCGGGTCGCGGACGGCGGAACTGGACCTGACCGTGACGCGCAGCCTTGCGGGGCCGGATGTGGCGGTGACGGGGGGCAAGCCGCTTGACCCCGCGATGCAGCTTGACCTTGCCCGCATCGCCGAAACCCACGGCATCGCCCGCCTGACATGGGGGGACGAGGTGGTGGCGCTGCGCGCGCAGCCGATGCAGCGCTTCGGCACGGCGCTGGTCGCCCCGCCGCCCGGGGCCTTCCTGCAGGCCACGGCGGAAGGCGAGGCGGCCCTTCTGGCCGCTGTGCGCGATGCGATCGGCCCCGCGCGGCGGGTGGCCGACCTTTTCGCCGGCTGCGGCACCTTTGCCCTGCCCTTGGCCGCGCAGGCCGAAATCCATGCCGTCGAAGGCGATGCCGCCATGACCGCCGCGCTGGAAAAGGGCTGGCGTCAGGCGCAGGGGCTGAAGAAGGTCACGGCCGAGGCGCGCGACCTGTTCCGCCGCCCGCTAGAACCCGACGAATTCAGGGGCATCGACGCCGTGGTGATCGACCCGCCCCGCGCGGGGGCCGAGGCGCAGATGGCCGCCCTTGCTGCCGCGCGCGTGCCAGTCGTGGCGATGGTGTCCTGCAACCCCGTCACCTTTGCCCGCGATGCCCGCGCGCTGGTGGCTGCGGGCTACGGGATCGACTGGGTGCAGGTGGTGGACCAGTTCCGCTGGTCGGCGCATGTGGAACTGGTGGCCCGACTGTCCCTGCAGCGTTGACAAAGGCGTGAGGTGACCTGCCCAACGGCTGGCTATGCAGCGCCGCGAAATCCCTGTATCCGTTCGCCAAAACAGAGATCCAAGGCGGAATGCGGGCAATGCGTGTGTGGCGGTTCCTTTTGTTGTGCGTGGTGATGCTGGGGGTCGCGGGCTGCGGCGGCGGCAAGTTCCGCAGCTACAACGGCCCCGAGGTCACCTCGATCCAGGTCCACAAGGGCGAGCGGAAGATGTATCTTCTGCACGACGACAGGGTGCTGCGGGAATTCGACATCTCTCTCGGCTTCCAGCCGCGCGGGCACAAGCAGTTCGAAGGCGACGGCAAGACGCCCGAGGGCACCTATTACATCACCCACAAGAACCCCAATTCGCAGTTCCACCTGTCGCTCGGGATTTCCTATCCCAACCGCGCGGACCGCGCCTATGCCGCAAGCAAGGGAAAATCGCCGGGGGGCGATATCTTCATCCACGGCGGCCCGCGCAAGCCGACCGACAAATGGGACTGGACCGCAGGCTGCATCGCCGTGACCGACCGGCAGATGGAGGTGGTCTATTCCATGGTCGAACCCGGAACGCCGATCCACATCCTGCCCTGACCACCCGCGCGGCGGGCGGACATGCGAAAGCCCCGCCGCGACGGACGGGGCTTTTTCCTTTTGCGGTCCGGCGCGTCAGCCCTGCGGGATGCCGCCGAATCCGCCCGCCACGGGGGCGGCAAAGCCGCCGCGCGAGCCGGTGACCAGCGTCCACCAGATCTTGCCGTTCGATTCCTGGAACCACGCGAAGCCGATCTCGGTCGCCGCGGGATCGAGAAGGACGGCGCGCTGGTCGGGCGTCTGCATCCAGTTCGCCAGCGTCTCGAGCTCGGTTTCATAGGTTTCGGAAATCAGCTCGCCGACCAGCTGGCCGGTATAGCCCACGCGCTGCACGCGCGTCAGCGGCGAGGAGCCGTCCGATCCGAAATGCCACGGACGGTTCTGCACCGACATGTCGCGCGAATGGGTCGCCGCGGCGGCGTTCAGCTCGGCACTCAGCGTCAGCTGCGACAGCCCGCGCGCGCCCCGTAGCGCGTTCAGCGCGTCGAGGAAGCGGTATTCGATCACACCCGGCGCCTGCTCGGCGATGTTGTAGACCTGCGGCAGCGGGCGGCCATCGGGGCCAAGCGGCACGCCCCCGCCCACAGCGCCCACGCAGCCCGACAGAAGGGTCGCGGTCCCAAGCAACACAAGCGCGCGTCTGTCCATGTCATTCCCCGGTTTGCGGGACGCACCGTCGCGTTTGGCCCGCCGAATTGCCCCGTGTCATAGCGGTTGGGCTGAAAAGGTTCAAACCCAACTCTGCGTGACGGCGCCCTTTCCTGCCGGATGACGGGTCTTTGAATTGCCGTTCCGGCGCGAAACGGCTAAAAGCCGCTGAAAACAGCCACAGACCAAGGAGAATGGCGATGACCGAGGAGAGCAGCCTCAGACTGAACCGCCGCCTCTTCGTGGGCGGTGCCGCGATGGCGCTGGGTGCAGCCGCCCTTCCGGCCCATGCCTTCGAAGGATCGACCGAGATGGAGACGGGTGCCTCCAGCTCTGTCCGGCACAATGCCTCCAGCTTCCGGATGCTGGACTGGCGCAACTATTTCGACAACACCCGCAACGGCGCGATCCTTGCGGACCTGACCTCGCGCGCACTGCATTTCTGGTCGGAAGACCAGACGATCTACCGGCTCTATCCGACCTCGGTCCCCCTGTCCGAGGATCTGACCCGCCGTGGCCGGACCGAGGTGATCCAGAAGGTCGTCAACCCGACCTGGCGGCCCACCGCATCGATGAAGGCGCGCCATCCCGACTGGCCCGACGTGATCGAAGGCGGCGCGCCCGACAACCCGCTGGGCGTGCGCGCGCTTTACCTCAGCTGGCCCGCCTACCGCATCCACGGCACGCATGACACGCGCAAGATCGGGCGGCGGTCGTCGAACGGCTGCGTCGGGCTTTACAATGAACACATCCTTGAATTGTTTGAACTGACGAAAGTCGGGACGCAGGTGTTGCTAATTTGACGACATGCCGCAAGTGCACGCATCTGTTTCCACCTGCAAGTTGCAATCCAGCACGCTTGCTGCTTAACAGAAGCCACGAGGTAATATCTTGGGTGCGTGCCGTCGCCTCTGCAACATCCGGCGGCATGCGATAACTGGAGGTTAATTATGAAGAAACTCGCGCTCGCTGCCGCTCTGACGGTTGCCGCCTCGACCGCTTTCGCTGGCGGCGTTGCTGAACCCGTGATGGAACCGGAAGTCGTCGAAGCCTCGACCTCGTCGTCGGCTGGCGGCATCGTCGTTCCGCTGCTGCTCCTGCTCGTCATCGCGGCTGCTGCCTCGAACTGATCGCTGGATCACATTCAGGAAAGGGACGGCAGGCCTCTGCCGTCCCTTTTCCTTTGCGCCCGCCGGACAGGTCAAAGGGCGCGCAGGATCAGTTGGCGTCGAGCAGATAGAGCACCGCCAGCGCCGCGCCGCCCGTCACGGCAGCCGACCCCAGCCAGACCGACAGGCCGATCATCTTGGGCAGAAGGCGCAGGATGACCACAAGCGCGACCAGCGCCGTCCCGACCCCGAAGAGAATCCCCATTTGCACCCCCGAAACGAAAAAGACCCGGGCAACCTGCCCGGGTCTTTTGCGAAGTGGTGAGCCCGACAGGATTCGAACCTGTGACCCACTGATTAAAAGTCAGTTGCTCTACCAACTGAGCTACGGGCCCACCGTGCGGGGCTGATTATGGGCTAACGCTTGGGGGGTCAAGGGCAAAAACCGCGGGCTCTGGCAGAATCTTCGCATCCGGCGTATAGGCTCGCCCATGACCGATCCGCGCGCCCCCAAGGGCCTGCCCTTCATGAAAATGCACGGGCTGGGCAACGACTTCGTCGTGATCGACTCGCGCGGGCGCGGGCCCGATGCGGCTGGCCTGGTGACGCCCGCGCTGGCGCGCGCGCTGGGGGATCGCAACCGCGGCGTGGGCTTCGACCAGCTGGCCGAGATCCGCGATGCGGCGGCGGCCGATTTCACGCTCGATTTCTGGAATTCCGATGGCAGCCGTGCGGGGGCCTGCGGCAATGCCACGCGCTGCGTGTCCGATTACATGATGCGCCAGCTTGGCCGCGACTCCGTGACGCTGGTGACCGCGCGGGGCGGGCTGTCCGCCATGCGGCGGGCGGACGGGCTTGTGTCGGTGAACATGGGGCACCCCCAGCTCGACTGGGATCAGGTGCCGCTGGGCCGCGCGGTGGATACGCTGCACCTGCCGCTGGCGGGCGACCCTGCGGCGGTGGGGATGGGCAATCCCCATGCCGTCTTCTTCGTGCCGGATGCCGAGGCCGTGGATGTCGCCGCGCAGGGGCCCTTGGTGGAACATGACCCGCTGTTCCCGCAGCGCACAAACGTGGAATTCGCCAGCATCACCGCCCCCGACCACATCCGCATGCGGGTGTGGGAACGGGGGACGGGCATCACGCTGGCCTGCGGATCGGGGGCCTGCGCGACCGCCGTCGCCGCGCACAGGCGGGGCCTGACGGGGCGGCGCGTCGTCATGGATGTCGATGGCGGGCGGCTGGAGATCGACTGGCGCGACGACGGCGTCTGGATGACCGGCCCCGTGGCCCATGTCTTCGACGGCTGGCTGACGCCGGATTTCGTGGCGGCCCACGCATGACCGCGCCGATCTTTGCCACGCTCGGCTGCCGTCTGAACGCCTACGAGACGGAAGCGATGAAGGAGCTTTCCGCCGCCGCGGGGGTGGAGAACGCCGTCATCGTCAACACCTGCGCCGTGACGGCCGAGGCGGTCCGCAAGGCCAAGCAGGAAATCCGCCGCCTCAGTCGCGAAAACCCCGGTGCCACGATCATCGTCACCGGCTGTGCCGCGCAGACCGAACCGGAAACCTTCGCCGCCATGCCCGAAGTGGCCCGCGTCATCGGCAACCACGAAAAGATGCAGGCCGAGACATGGGCCGGACTGAAGGCGCCCGACCTGATCGGCGCGACCGAAAAGGTGCAGGTCGATGACATCATGTCGGTCCGCGAAACGGCGGGCCATCTGATCGACGGCTTCGGCCGCCACCGCGCCTATGTGCAGGTCCAGAACGGCTGCGACCACCGCTGCACGTTCTGCATCATCCCCTATGGCCGTGGCAATTCCCGCTCGGTCCCTGCCGGGGTGGTGGTGGAGCAGATCAAGCGGCTGGTCGGCAAGGGCTTCAACGAGGTCGTGCTGACAGGGGTGGACCTGACCAGCTGGGGCGCCGACCTGCCCGCGCAGCCGCGCCTTGGCGATCTGGTGATGCGGATCCTGAAGCTGGTGCCGGACCTGCCGCGCCTGCGGATCAGTTCCATCGATTCGATCGAGGCGGACGAGGCGCTGATGCAGGCCATCGCCACCGAGCCGCGCCTGATGCCGCATCTGCACCTGTCCCTGCAGGCGGGCGACGACCTGATCCTGAAGCGGATGAAGCGCCGTCACCTGCGCGACGACGCGATCCGCTTCTGCGAGGAGGCGCGGCGGCTGCGCCCCGACATCGTCTTTGGCGCCGACATCATCGCAGGCTTCCCGACCGAGACGGAAGAGATGTTCGCCCAGTCGGTGAAGCTGGTCGACGACTGCGGGCTGACCTTCCTGCATGTCTTTCCCTTCTCGCCGCGCAAGGGCACGCCCGCCGCGCGGATGCCGCAGGTGAAGGGTCCCGCGATCAAGGACCGCGCCGCGCGCCTGCGGGCGGCGGGGGATGCCGCGCTGGCCCGCCATCTGGCGGCGCAGGTGGGGGTCACCCACCGCGTGCTGATGGAAGGCCCGCGCATGGGCCGGACCGAGCAGTTCACGGAAGTGGCCTTTGCGACGGACCAGCCCGAAGGGCAGATCGTCACCGCGCGGATTGCGGGATTTTCGGGAGAACGACTGGTGGTCTGAGATGTCCCTGTTGGTACGAGTGATTTTCCTGCTGGGTGTCGGGGCGGGGCTTTATCTGGCGGTCGGGCCGAAGCCGCAGGCGAATGGCGCAGGGGCCGCCCCCGCCGTTGCGACCGCGCCGATAGCCCCCGGACGCCTGACCGAGGAAAGCCTGACCTTGCCCGTGGTGTCGGGACGGCGGGACTACACCGCGCCGCGCGGCGTGTTCGACACGGCGACCTTTTCCCATGCGGGGCAGGAGCGGCGCTGGCACTGGATCGTGCCGGCGGGCAAATCCGGCCCCTCGCCCGCCATTGTGCTGCTGCACGGGTCGCGGCGGGACGGGGCGGCGATGCTCGACATGGCAAAGGCGCTGGCGCAGAAAGGCTATTTCCTGATCGCCCCCGATGCGGCGAACCCTGCGGAATGGTCCAGCACGCAGGATGGAGACGACTTCCTGACCGCGCTGCTGGAACAGGCCGAGGGCGTTCATCCGCTGGAGCGCGAGCGGATCTACCTGATCGGCCATTCCGCGGGCGGGAACTTCGCGCTGTGGCTGGCCAACCGCAGCGGCGGGCCGTGGCGGGCGGTGGCCGTGCATGCGGGGGCAGTCGGATCGGGCGATATCGCTGCGCGCGCCGATGCGCCGCCGGTGCTGATGGTGGTGGGCGAGCGGGACGAGTTCTATCCGGTCGATGCCGTACGCAGTTCGGCGAAGGCGCTGGCAGCTGCGGGGCATGACGTGACGCTGCAGGTCGTGCCGCGCCATGACCACTGGTTCTACGGCATAGGACCGCGCTTCGCGCGCCATGCCGGGGCCTTCCTTGCGGCGGCGGATTAGCGGCGACCGCCTAGCTTCGGATCGTGTCGCCCGGTTCCAGCACGGGGAACAGCTCGATCACCTCGCCCCCCACGATGCCGTCAGGGTGCTTGGCGGCGACGATCTCGGCCGCGCGCTTGCCGATTTCCAGACGGCAGGCATCCATGGTGGCCAGCTTTCGCGGCAGGCCTTCCAGCAACTCCACCCCGTTGAAACCGGCAAGCCCCACCTTGCCCGGCACGTCGATGCCCTGCGCCAGACAGTAAAGCAGCCCGCCCGCGCCGATCATGTCGTTGGAGTAATACAGGAAATCGACATCGGGGCTGCGTTGCAGCACCGCTTCCGTCATCTCGCGCCCCTTCAGAAGCGCAGAGCCGCCCGAATAGAACTCGCGGTCCACCAGCGACAGGCTCGCCTTGGCCAGCGCCTCTTCGAACCCCTGCAGGCGTTTGCGGGCGCGGTGGTCATAGGGCATCATCGTGCCGAGGAAGGCGATCTTGCGATAGCCCGCGGCGATGATCGCCTCGGCCATCTGGCGGCCCGCGCGGATGTGGGAAATGCCCACGGCGCTATCCACCGCCGCGCCGTCGATATCCATGATCTCGACGATCGGGATGCCCGCCTGCGCCATCATCGCGCGCGCGGCTTCGGTATGTTCCAGCCCTGCCACGATCAGCCCCGAGGGGCGCCATGACAGCATCTCGTAGATCACGGCCTCTTCGCGTTCGGGGGAATAGTTGGTGATTCCGACCACGGGTTGCAGCCCCGTATCTTCCAGCGTGCTGGAAATGCCCGTCATCACCTCGGGAAAGACCATGTTGGACATGGACGGGATCACCACGCCCACCAGATTGACCCGCTGGCTGGCCAGCGCGCCCGCAATCTTGTTCGGCACGTAGCCCAGCGCGCGGGCCGCTTCCAGCACGCGTTCGCGCGTCGCATCCGACACGTCGCCACGGTTTCGCAGCACGCGGCTGACCGTCATTTCGCTGACGCCCGACGCTTCGGAAACGTCGCGGAGCGTCAGGGTGCGGCGGGGGTCGAGACCGTTGGATTTGGTCAAGGGCGCTGGGTCCGGCAAAAAAATCCTGTTCCGACAGTGTTAGCGCCAAACGAACCCCTTGTCCAAGGGCGGAAAGCGCGCTATGTTACCGCTAACAGCCGAAGTGCTGGCGATATCCTGCGCGTCCTGCAAGCTCTCAACCCAGACGCAACGGACCAGAGGGGGAGTGGTGGGCCAAAATTCACTCCCCCTTTTTCTTTTCCCCTGACCGATCCCGCACATGGTTGCCTGCGCTTGCGTTTCGCGCCAATAAGGGCGCATCGGCCCCGTAGCTCAACGGATAGAGCGTCCCCCTCCTAAGGGGAAGGTTGCAGGTTCAAGTCCTGCCGGGGTCGCCACTTCCCCCCCGTCCGGCACCGCCCGCACTGCCAAATGAAAAGGGCGGGCACAAGGCCCGCCCTCCCCCCAGGTCTGATCGTCAGATCAGAACGAGAAGGTCACGCCGAGGTCGGCAGCGTTCTCGCCAGCGACCGAACCGACGCCGCCCTTCAGGCTCGCACCGCCGCCCAGATCGTAGGCAGCGCCGATGCCGTAGTTCGCGTCTTCGGCGTTGTCGTCCGAGTAGAACGCGGTGAGGGTGGCGGCACCCATCGCATAGTCAACCGACAGCGCGTAGGAGGTGTCGTCCAGATCCGAAGCGTTGGCAGCCTTGGCCTTGACGGTCGCCGAACCCAGCGTGACCGAGCCGAGGACCGACAGCATGTTCTCTGCGCCGTCGTCTTCGTAGCCCAGAGCCACCGAGTAGGTGTCGCCAGCGTACTTCACAGCGACCGAACCGTAGTCCGAACCGACCTGACCGGTGCCCAGAGCGACGGTCACGGCGCCAGCCGAGTACTCGTAGGAAACGCCGGTGGCGGTGTTGCCGCCGAGGAAGCCGACGTCAGCCGCGCCGTCCAGAGCGCCCGAGCCGTAGCCGATGCCCGAAACCTGACCGACGAGCGAGTCCGGAGCGTTGCCGGCGTCGCCCATGGTGATCTTGCCGAACGCGCCCGAGATGAACACGGTCGAGTCGCCGTTGGCGGTGTTGCCCTGGCCCGACTGGTCAGCGCGGACCGAGAAGCCGAACGACAGGCCGCCGTCGGTTTCGCCAGCGCCGGAGAAGCTCACGCGGGTGCGCGACGAGAAGTCTGCGCCGTCCGTTTCGTTCCAGATCACGCCCATGCGGGCCGAACCCGACACAGAAACGCCTTCGGCAGCGGCGAAGCCAGCGGTGCCAGCCAGCAGGGTGGTCGCGAGAAGGATCTTTTTCATGGTCCTACCATCTTTCTATTGCGTGGATGCCTCACCGCGGCGGCGAGGTCGAAACCAGTCATGCGAGGATCGGCAGGACCATTCAATTGCAATTAACTTTTGTTAAAATTGCTATCGGTGAATGGTGCAAAAATTACACAAAAACTTAATTTTTATTATTGATGTTAATTGCAATTAATCAAATTTCGGTAAGCGGCGGCAGGCGTCTGCTTGGAAAGCCCGCCGCTCACTCGATCCCGTTGTCCTTGAAATAACGCTTCAGGATCAGCCGGATGGCTTCCGGACGGGTCATCTCGTCATATTCCAGGCCGGAAATGAAGCGTTCCAGCTGGGCAACCAGCTTCGGCGTGCAATGCACCCCGATCAGGACGGATTTCAGATTCTCGCCCGCGCGCTGGCCACGGTTCACGACAGGCTTGCGCGGCGTCGGGACAGGCGTGGATTCGTTCGTTTGTGCCGACATCGGCCGAACTCCCTTCAGGTTCCCCAGATTAATTCGATTACCCTGAATATCGCGGGGATTAACGGTTCATTGGCAGGTAAAAACCCCGCCAGATGTCTCGGTGATCATCCTTTCGAAGGATCGGATAGGGCCGCACCCATCGCCCGATAGCGGCGCGGGCAGTCAGATCAGCCCGCGCGCGGCAAGGTTCCGCATCAGCGCAGCGGTGCCAAAGGTCCATTCCGGCGCCTCGGTCGAAAGGCGCACGGTGTTGGTCAGGCTGCCCAGCGCAGGCGCGGCAATGGTGACGGTATCGCCCTGATGGTGCGTGAAGCCCTGCCCTGCCCCGTCGCGGTCCTGCACGGGGGCGAACATCGTGCCGCAATACAGGAAGAAGCCGTCGGGATACTGGTGATGCCGCCCGCAGGTCTGCGCCACCAGATCGGCGGGATCGCGGCTGATTTCGGACATGGACGACCGCCCCTGCAGCCGGAAGCCATCGGTCCCCGTCACGGTCAGCGCCAGTTCCAGCCGCCGCGCGTCATCCAGCCCGAATCCCCCGTCGAACAGCCGCACGAAGGGCCCGATCGCGGCAGAGGCGTTGTTGTCCTTGGCCTTGCCAAGCAGCAGCGCCGACCGCCCTTCGATATCGCGCAGGTTGACGTCATTGCCCAAGGTCACGCCGACGATGCGGCCACGGCTGTTCACCGCCAGCACCACCTCGGGTTCGGGGTTGTTCCACTGGCTGACGGGGTGCAGCCCGACCGACGCGCCCCAGCCCACGGCGGCCATGGGCGGGCATTTGGTGAACACCTCGGCATCGGGGCCGATTCCCACCTCCAGATATTGCGACCACAGCCCCTCGGCCTGCAGCAGGCGCTTCACCTCGGCCGCTTCGGCCGAACCGGGGCGCAGGTTACGCAGCGAATCGCCGATCACGCCCGCGACACGGGCGCGGATCGCCTCGGCCCGCGAAGGATCGCCGCCTGCGCGTTCCTCGATCACGCGTTCGATCATGGACCGCGCGAAGGTCACGCCGCAGGCCTTGACCGCCTGCAGATCGGGCGGGGCCAGAAGCCGCGTCACATCGCCCGCGGCTTCCACCGACGCGGCGGCGATGTCGGCCAGCGTCCCGACCGCCTGCCCCGTGACAGAGCCCAGATAGGCGGGGATGTCGTCGATCTCGAACAGGTCGCGCAGGGTGGGGGCGTCGCGCGTGGTGATATCGACCAAGATCCCGTCCCGCAGCGTGACGAGACAGGGGCCAACCCCCGCCCGCCAGATACGCCCGACAAAAAGCCCGTCCTGCGGCACGTCGATCATGCGAAACCCTCTCCTGTCCCCGCGCGGACCTTAGCGCATGGATCGGGAAAGGAAACGGCCCGCCAAGGGGGCAGGCCGATCCTCAGAAGTCGAGGTTTTCGACGTTCAGCGCATTCTGCTGGATGAATTCGCGCCGCGGTTCGACCACATCGCCCATCAGCTTGGTAAAGATGTCGTCGGCTTCGGCCAGATCGTCCACCTTCACCTGCAGCAGCGTCCGCGCCTCGGGGTCGAGCGTGGTTTCCCACAGCTGTTCGGGGTTCATCTCGCCCAGACCCTTGTAGCGCTGCAGGGACAGGCCCTTTTCGCCCTCGGCCAGAATCGATTTCAACAGGTCGATCGGCCCGTTGATCACCTGCATCCGGTCCTTGCGGACGAGATTGCCCGTATCGCGGTAGACATCCCGCGACGTGGCGGCGACCTGGCTCAGACGACGCGCCTCGCCCGACCGCAGCACGGCGCCGTCCAGCGTGCGAAGCTCTTCCACCCCGCGCAGCACGCGCGACAGGCGGATGCCGTGATCCTGCGTGATCCGGCCCTGCCAGCCGCGTTCGTATTCCAGCGCGATCTTGTCCAGACGGTGCGCCACGGTATCGGCCACCAGCTGCAGATCGGCATCCGCACGGCCGGGGTCAAACGCCCCCGCCAGCGCCGCCTGTTCCAGAATCCCGCGCGGGTAATGCGTGGGGAAGGCGTCGAGGATGCGGCGGAACTGCCGCGCGCCTTCGACCACGCGGGCAAGGTCGGCACCGGCGATTTCCTCGCCCGACGCCAGCCGCAGCACCGCGCCTTCCAGCCCCATCTCGATCAGATAGTCGTCGAGCGCGGCCTGATCCTTCAGGTACACCTCGGATTTCCCGCGCGACACTTTGTAAAGCGGCGGCTGCGCGATGTAGAGGTATCCGCCTTCGATGATTTCCGGCATCTGGCGGAAGAAAAAGGTCAGAAGCAGCGTGCGGATATGCGCGCCGTCCACGTCGGCATCGGTCATGATGACGATCTTGTGGTAACGCAGTTTCTTCACATCGAATTCGTCACGCCCGATGCCCGTGCCCATGGCGGTGATCAGCGTGCCGATTTCCTGACTGGACAGCATCCGGTCAAAGCGCGCGCGTTCCACGTTCAGGATCTTGCCGCGCAACGGCAGCACGGCCTGATTGGCGCGCGACCGCCCCTGTTTGGCCGACCCACCGGCCGAGTCACCCTCGACCAGGAAAAGTTCGGACTTCGCGGGATCGCGTTCCTGGCAATCCGCCAGCTTTCCGGGCAGGGACGCCACATCCAGCGCCGTCTTGCGGCGGGTCAATTCGCGTGCCTTGCGGGCGGCTTCGCGGGCGAGCGCCGCCTCCACGATCTTGCCGACGATGGTCTTGGCGGGGCCGGGGTTTTCCTCGAACCATTCCGCCAGCTTTTCGTTCACGAGGTTCTCGACCGCGGGCCGCACCTCGGACGACACGAGCTTGTCCTTGGTCTGGCTGGAAAATTTCGGATCCGGCACCTTGACCGACAGCACGCAGGTCAGCCCTTCGCGCGCGTCATCGCCGGTGAAATCGACCTTTTCCTTCTTCGCGATGCCCGAAGATTGAGCATAGGCGTTGATCGTCCGCGTCAGCGCCCCACGGAAGCCCGCAAGATGCGTGCCGCCGTCGCGCTGCGGGATGTTGTTTGTGAACGGCAATACGGTTTCGTGGTAGCTGTCGTTCCACCACATCGCGATCTCGACCCCGATGCCATTCTTTTCGCCCGTCATGTAGATCGGCTCGGGCATCACCGGCTGCTTCGAACGGTCGAGGTATTTGACGAATTCCTTGACCCCGCCCTCGTAGAACAGTTCCGTCCGCTGCGGTTCGGCGTGGCGCGCGTCCTCGATCACGATGCGGACGCCGGAATTCAGGAAGGCAAGCTCGCGCAGGCGGGTTTCCAGCGTCTTGAAGCTGTAGTCGAGGTTCGAGAACGTCCCGTCCGGCCGGTTCGTCTTGGCCGAGGCGAGGAAGCGCACCTCGGTCCCCCGCTTGCCCGGCGCGGGGCCGACGGGATGGACATGCACCGTGCATTCGCCATCCTCGAACCGCGCGCGGTATTCGGTGTCGTTGCGCCAGACCGTCAGTTCCAGCCAGTCCGACAGCGCGTTGACGACCGACACGCCCACGCCGTGCAGACCGCCCGACACCTTGTAGGCATTGCCGCTGTCATCGGTATTGTTGAACTTCCCGCCCGCATGCAGCTGGGTCATGATGACCTCGGCCGCCGACACGCCCTCTTCGGCATGGATGTCGACGGGGATGCCGCGCCCGTTGTCGCGCACCGATACGCTGTCATCGGCGTGGATCTTCACCACGACTTCGGTCGCGTGTCCGGCCAATGCCTCGTCGATGCCGTTATCGACGACCTCGTAGACCATATGGTGCAGGCCCGACCCGTCGTCGGTGTCGCCGATATACATGCCGGGGCGTTTGCGAACCGCCTCCAACCCCTTGAGAACCTTGATGGAATCGGCGCCGTATTCGGCAGCTTTCTTCGCGGCTTCGGCCATACGTCGGGCATCCCTTGAATTGCCCGCGATTTATAGCGGGACGGGTGGGGAATGTCACGCCTTGGGCACAAGATTTGGTGGTCAGGTAAAGGGGATCACCAGCCCCACAAGGATCAAGAGAACCCCCGAACCGACATTCAGGCGGCGCAGGGCCGCGGGGCTGGACAGAAGCCGCCGCGCGCGGTCCAGGAACCACGCAAGGCCAAGGTTGCCGATCATCGGAACGAAGGCCGAGATGCAGATGATCGCCAGAATATCCGGCACCGTCAGCGCGCCAAGGTCGAAGAACCCCGGCAGCGCGCCCATGTAGAACAGGATCGCCTTGGGGTTCCCGATCACCGCCGCCACGCCCACGGAAAAGCCCGCCCAGATGCCGGGCCTCGTCAGGCGGCTGTCGGCATTCATGGCGGCCGCAGGCTGGCGGATCAGCATCACCCCCATGACGATGAAGATGACCGAGGCCGCCCAGCGCAGCACCGTCAGATAATCGCCATAGACGCTGTGGACCCATGTCAGGCCAAGGATCGCCGCCAGCGGCCAGATCAGATCGCCCAGCGCCACCCCCACGGCGAGGGGCCACGCGCCCGCCATGCCCCCCGACAGCGCGCGCGCCGTCAGCGCCACCCAGACGGGGCCCGGCACGGCCCAGAGCGCGGCCATCCCGCCGGCATAAAGAAGAAGTTCATGGAACGAGACGGACAAGATCTACTCCGGCAAGGTCAGGCTGCCATCGGGGGACAGCAGCCAGAAAGGGTTCATGGCCACTTCCCAGACATGGCCGTCGGGATCGGCCCAATAGCCGGAATAGCCGCCCCAGAACACCTTTTCCGGCGTCTTGAGCGCGGTGGCCCCGGCGGCCAGGGCGGCGGCAAAGGCGGCGTCCACCTCGGCCTCGGTCGTGAAGTTCTGCGCCAGCGTCACCGCGCCCGTGCCAAGGGGTGCGCCCGCGCGCCCCTGATCGGCGGCAAGGTCCGCCCGCCCGAACAAGGCCAGCGCCTGCCCGTGCAGCTGGAAAAAGGCGACGCCGTCCTGCGCGCCGTGTTCACGCCAGCCCAGCCGCGCATAGAAGGCACGGGCCGCGGCCAGATCGGCAACACCGAGGGTGATCAGCGTGACGCGCTGCGGGATCATGGGGCCGCGACCTTCGATGCGCCGCCCTCGTCGGCGACGGCGAAGTACTGCGCCCGATCGCCCAGACTGTCAAACAGCGCAGGCTCCGTCCCCGTCATGATCGCCTGCGTGCCCATGGCGCAGATCTCGTCGTAAAGCGCGGCGCGGCGGGCGGCGTCCAGATGCGCGGCCACCTCGTCCAGAAGCAGGATCGGCGCCGCCCCGATACCCGCCGCCACGGCGCGGGCATTGGCAAGGATCAGGCTGATCAGCAGCGCCTTCTGCTCGCCCGTGGAACACTGGTCGGCGGGGGCCTCCTTGGCGACGTAGAGCGCCGACAGGTCCGCACGGTGCGGCCCTGCCAGCGTGCGCCCCGCCGCCATGTCGCGCCGCCGCCCCTCGGCCAGTGCCGCGGCAAGGTCATGGGGCGCGGGCTCTCCTTCCGGCCCCGTCAGGGCAAGCGCCGCGCGGGGAAAGGCGGTCTCCGCCCCCTCCTGCGCCGCGGTGATCCGCTCCAGCGCGGCCATGCGGTTCGCGGTGATCGCGGCCCCTGCCTCGGCCATCTGCGCCTCGAGCGCGGCATACCAGTGCGGGTCAGTCACCTGATCCTTCAGCAGGCGGTTGCGGTCGCGCATGGCCCGTTCATAGGCCAGCACCGCATCGGCGTGGTCGGGCGCAAAGCTCAGCGTCATGCGGTCGAGGAAGCGCCGCCGCCCCTCGGCCGCCTCGATCCAGAGCCTGTCCATCGCGGGCACCAGCCACAGGATCCGCAGCACGCGCCCCAAGGCGACCTGCGGCGCGGGCTTGCCGTCGATCCGCACCGTCCGGCTGTCGGTGCCTTCGGCAAAGCTCTCGACCTCGTGGAACCCGCCGATCCCCTGCACCTCGGCCGCGATCTTCCAACCAAGCGACTCGGGCCGCCGCGCCAGTTCATCCGCCCCCGCCCGCCGCAATCCGCGACCGGGGGACAACAGCGACACGGCTTCAAGGATATTGGTCTTGCCCGCCCCGTTCGGCCCCGAAATCGCCACGGGCCGCCCGTCGAACACCAGCCGCGCCGCGCGGTGGCTGCGGAAATGCGAGAGGCTGAGGGTGTACAAGGTGAGCGACATACATGTGGCTTAGCCCTTCGCCATGCCACAAACAAGAAAGCCCCGCGCGCCGCGCGAGGCTTGACTGCATCGGGTCACAGCTTGGTATCGCTGGCGGGCCCGATGGCCCCGAAGGGTCTTGAACCGGATGGTTTCCCAGAGCCGCAACACAAGAAAAATGAGCCTTCAAATGTATTTCGTCAAGTAGGAGAGACCAATCCCTTCGAGCACACAGGATTGGACCATGCGCAGCTTATCTTGGCTCAGGGCTTCGGTCTGATAGATGCGGCGCCCATCTGGAGCCTTCCCCAAACGAAAAAGGTCTGCCCTCTGGAAACCGATGGCATAGACCATATCCCCCTTTATCCAGCATGTTCTGCTGGCCCAACGCGGCGGTAACTCCAAGCCCAGATCAAGTTCTGCATGCCAAGGCATGACGGGCTTTGGTGGGGTCGTACTCAGGGGGACGACCGTCAACAGATCAGGTCGAACCTTCATCTCTTTCGAGATCACGACGCAGGGACGCGTCTTGACCATTTCTGGTTCCTTGAAGGCTTTGTCGAATTGCACCAACACAAGCGCACCCTGTTTAGGGTGGAACTTTAGGCCCATCTCTTTGCCCTAGACCCGCATCGGCATCACGACATAGACGGCGCTGGTGTCGTTGCCTTCGCGCATCAGCGTCGGATCGCCCGAGGAGTTGAACAGGAACACCGCGTTCTCGCGGTCCACCTGGCTTGCGATTTCCAGCAGGTATTTCGCGTTGAAGCCGATCTCCAGCCGTTCGTCGCCATAGGCCACGGCCAGTTCCTCTTCCGCCGCGCCGCTGTCGGGGGCGTTCACCGACAGGACCAGACGGTCCTCGTCCAGCGACAGCTTCACCGCGCGCGACCGTTCCGACGACACGGTTGCCACGCGGTCCACGGCTTTCGCGAATTCCGAGGCGTCCACCTCCAGCCGCCGCGTGTTTCCGGTGGGAATCACGCGGGTATAGTCGGGGAAGGTGCCGTCGATGACCTTCGATGTCAGCGTGATCGCGGGGGTGGCGAAACGCACCTTGGTTTCCGATACCGACACGGCGATCTGCGCCTCGTCATCGTCCAGAAGCTTGCGAAGCTCGCCCACCGTCTTGCGCGGCACGATCACGCCGGGCATGCCCTGCGCGCCATCGGGAAGCCCTGCGTCGATGCGGGCCAGACGGTGGCCGTCGGTCGCCACGCAGCGCAGCACGGGGCCGCCCTCGCCCGTGGCCACATGCATGTAGACGCCGTTCAGGTAATAGCGCGTCTCTTCGGTCGAGATGGCGAATTTCGCCTTGTCGAACAGCCGGCGCAGCACGGGCGCGGGGGCCGCGAAATTGGTGGTGTATTCCGACGAGGCCATGACGGGGAAATCCTCGCGCGGCAACGTCGCAAGGCTGAAGGTGGACCGCCCCGCCGTGATCGTCAGACGGCCCGAAGCCGCATCCTCGCCCAGATTGACCAGCGCGCCATCGGGCAGCTTGCGGACGATCTCGTGCAGCATCACGGCCGAAACGGTCGTGGCCCCCGCCCGCTCCACCATCGCGGGGGCGCGGTCGACCACCTCGATGTCCAGATCGGTCGCGCGGAAGCTGACCTGATTGCCGTCCGCCTCGATCAGGACGTTGGCAAGGATCGGGATGGTGTTGCGGCGTTCGACAACGGATTGCGCCTGTGCCAGCGCCTTGAGCAGCGTGCCGCGTTCGATCGAGAGCTTCATCTTACCCATCCCATGATCTTGCCCCGCACAGCCGCATCGCACCGTCGGGGAGGGTGAAATTAGCGGGTTTCCCCGCGTTCACAAGCGTTTTGCGCCCCGCAGGCCAGGGCGGGCACGCGCTTTTCGCCGCCCTGCGCCTTGCGCGTCACTCGCACCCGCCCAAGGGTTCGGCGCGGTAGGTCGTCATGCCCACCATCCCGTCGGTCGGGGGTTCGGCGACAAGCCGCAGCTTCAGGTCGCAGTCCTGCGTGCGGATCGTCCATTCGTCATCGCCCTCGGGCGTGGTGCCGGTATTCTCGACCGACCGGACAGGGGCCTGCCGCAGCGCATCGGCCACCGCGTCTGCGGCGAAGATGGCCGCGATCTTTTCCGCGCTGTCGTAAAATCCCGACAGCGCCGCCGCCGCAGGGGCCGCGGGCAGCGCGAGGGTCAGGGTCAGGGCAAGCATCCGCATCAAAACCATCCACCCGGGCATCCGGCACGCGCGCCCCCACGGACGCGCGGCGGGGGTCAACCCTGCAACAGACGCCGCAACAGTTGCAGATCGTCGTTCAGCTGGCTGTCGATCGCCATCAGTTCCTCGATCTTGCGGACGCCGTGCATGATCGTGGTGTGGTCGCGCCCGCCGAAGCGGCGGCCGATTTCCGGCAGGCTGCGCGGCGTCAGCTGCTTGGCCAGATACATGGCGATCTGGCGCGGCCGCGCGATGGTGCGGACGCGCTTCGGCCCGATCATGTCGGACAGGCGGATGTTGTAATGCTCGGCCACCTTGCGCTGGATCTCCTCGATCGTCAGCTTCCGGTCGCTGGCGCGCAGGATATCGGCAAGGCAGTCCTGCGCCAGTTCCAGCGTGATCTCACGCCCGACCAGCGAGGCAAAGGCGAACAGCCGCGTCAGCGCGCCTTCCAGCACGCGCACGTTCGTGGTGATGCGGTGGGCCAGGAATTCCAGCACGCCATCCGCCATCACCAGCCCGCGATACTGCTGGCGGTAAAGCTCGGTCTTGGTCTGCAGGATGCCAAGGCGCAGCTCGTAATCCGTGGGATGCAGGTCCACCACCAGCCCGCATTGCAGGCGCGACTTGATGCGTTCCTCGAGATCCTTGATCTCGCCCGGGGCGCGGTCGGCCGAGATGACGATCTGCTTGTTCTGGTCCACCAGCGCGTTGAAGGTGTGGAAGAATTCCTCCTGCGTGGAATCCTTGCCCGCGATGAACTGCACGTCATCGACCATCAGCACGTCGACCGAGCGGAACAGCTCCTTGAAATCCATGATCTGGCGCTCGCGCAGGGCCTGAACGAAGCGGTACATGAACTGTTCGGCCGACAGGTAAAGCACCCGCAGATGCGGCTGGCGCAGGTTCAGCTCATGCGCGATGGCATGCATCAGGTGGGTCTTGCCCAGGCCCACGCCGCCATAAAGGAAGAGCGGGTTGAAATTGACCGGCCCGCCTTCGGCCACGCGACGGGCGGCGGCATGGGCAAGCTCGTTGGGCTTGCCGACGACGAAACTGTCAAAGGTGAAGCGCGAATCGAGCGGTGCGCCCGGCACCTCCTCGGTCTCGGTCGCGCGCGGTCGGGGGGCCGGCGCGCCACGGCGGGCAGCGGGGGCTTCCGAAGCGGTTGTGACTGGCGCGGCCACGGGGCGCGCCTGCCCCACGGCGAATTCGACACGCTCCACCTGCGCGCCGGCGGTGTTCAGCTGCGAACGGATATGGTCGGCGAAGTTGCGCGACACCCAGTCGCCAAAGAACGAGGTCGGCACCTCGAAACGGGCAACCCCGTTCCGCAGGTCCGAGAATTTCAGCGGTTCGATCCAGGTGATGTAGTTGTTCTTGCCTACCCGTTTGATCAGTTCTTCCCGAACCAGTCCCCAAGTCTCGTTTGTCATTCTTCCTGACCCGTCCGACGACGCGCTTTTCTTTGCAGGGCAGAACGCCCCGGCACGCCTGTTTTGTTTTGTGTCACCGCTTACCCAACAACACGCTTCACCCCGTTTCGGACGGTCCGGAAAACCGGACCGCGCACAGGTGGAACCGAATGCCGCGCAACATGCGCGGTATCCGCGTTCCGGACCCGACGCCGGACATCGCCCAGGTTCCGGCCCCCTTGCGGAAACCGGACCTGACCTATGCATCTTCTGCAGTTTCCCGCAGACAACATGACCCGGATCGGCGGGCTGAACGGGGGTCGCTCATGCGGGGTTCTGGCAGTTCCCCTGACCGTTCCGTTCCGTCCGTGATCGCGTCATGTCCCCCAAGACGAAGTGAATCGCACGGTCACGCTAGCAAGCCGCCGCGCGCGTCCGCAACCGATCTTCGCGCTTGACACAGCTTTGCCCGACCGAATCCGCCGAGCCCGCTTTCGCTGTAGCCCAAAGGGCACAGCGCGCCCCCGAAACGACAACGGCGCCCCACGAGGGGGCGCCGTTAATCTGTTTGAATTCAATAAGTTAAATCAGGCTTTCGGCGCCGAGAGGGCCTTCACCCGCGACGACAGACGCGAGATCTTGCGCGCCACGGTGTTCTTGTGCAGCACGCCCTTGGTGATGCCGCGCGCCATTTCCGGCTGGGCGTTCTTCAGGGCTTCGGCAGCAGCCGCCTGATCGCCCGAGGCGAGCGCCTCTTCGACCTTGCGCAGGAAGGTGCGGATGCGCGAACGGCGGGCCTTGTTCACGGCATAGCGCGCCTCGGACTGGCGGGCGCGTTTCTTGGACTGTTCGGTATTGGCCATCGGTGTGGTCCTTCGGGTCTTTGCGTTTCGATAGCACGAAAGACCCTGATGCCGCCCTGTCGAGACGGGATCGATTCTTGCCTAAGCGGGCCCACGCGCATGTAGGGCGAGCTGTTACAGGATGCCCGCCCGAAAGGAAAGCCGGAAAATAAGGGCCCGGCGGTCGCGGATCACCGGTCGCGGAACTGCGCCGTGCGCTTTTCGAGGAAAGCCGCCATCCCCTCTTTCTGGTCCTCGGTCGCAAAGAGCGCGTGGAACAGGCGGCGCTCGGCCAGAAGGCCCTCGCGCAGGCTGGTTTCCTGCGCGCGGTTGACGGCCTCTTTCACCACCATCGCGGTCAACATCGACTTTTCCGCCACCTTGGCCGCGATCTTTGCCACCTCGGCCATCAGGTTGGCGGCCGGAAAGACGCGGCTGACCAGGCCGCAGCGTTCGGCCTCGGCGGCCTCCATGAAGCGGCCTGTCAGGTGCATGTCCATCGACTTCGACTTGCCGACGAAGCGGGTCAGGCGCTGCGTCCCCCCCATCCCCGCCACGATGCCGAGGTTGATTTCCGGCTGGCCGAACTTGGCCGTGTCCGACGCGATGATGAAGTCGCACATCATGGCAAGCTCGCACCCGCCGCCGAGGCAATAGCCCGACACGGCGGCGATGATCGGCTTGCGGATGCGGGCGATGGCTTCCGTCTCGGGGCCGAAGAGATCGTCGAAGAAGACGTCGGTAAAGGATTTCTCGGACATCTCCTTGACATCCGCGCCGGCGGCAAAGGCCTTTTCCGACCCCGTCAGCACGATGCAGCGCACCTTGTCGTTCTGGTCGGCTGCCGTCAGCGCGGCGGCCAGTTCGCGCATCAGTTTGGTGTTCAGCGCGTTCAGCGCATCGGGCCGGTTCAGCCGGATCAGGGCGACATAATCCTCGATCTCGACGATCAGGGTTTCGTAGGCCATCGGACCGCTCCGTTCCGGTTTCACTTGCGCGTGAGTGGTAGCAGCAACGCGCCGCTGTTCAAGGTGGTTTCCCCCCATCCTTTCGCCAAGGGTGCCGCGTCACTTCTGGCAGCGCGGGCAATAGAAACTTGACCGCCCCGACTGCACGATGCGCGCGATGGGCGTGCCGCAGCCCGCCGTCACACAGGCCCCGCCCTCGCGCCCATAGACCTGAAAGCTGTGCTGGAAATAGCCAAGCTCGCCATCCGCCTGCCGGTAATCGCGCAAGGAGGAACCGCCCGCCTCGATCGCCTCGGCCAGAACCTGACGGATGATCGGCACCAGCCCCGCCACCCGCGCGGAGGCAATCGCGCCCGCCTTGCGCTTCGGGCTGATCCGCGCGCGGTAGAGCGTTTCGCAGACATAGATGTTGCCCAGACCAG
This sequence comes from Pseudomonadota bacterium, assembly GCA_041191745.1. Taxonomy (GTDB): domain Bacteria; phylum Pseudomonadota; class Alphaproteobacteria; order Rhodobacterales; family Rhodobacteraceae; genus Paragemmobacter. The sequence continues at coordinate 35,505 of JBEEOG010000326.1, forward strand.
CGACGATCCCCTGATCCAGAAGCGCGGCCTTGATGGGCGTGTTCTTCCCCTTCAGCCGCGCCACCAGATAGGGTTCGTCAAAGGCGTTGCCGAAGGGTTCGGGACCAAGTCCCGCCAGCAGCGGGTGGCTGTCCGCGCCATCTGTCGCAAACAGGTCCATCGCCCCGAAACGGCGCGCATCGTTGAAGGTGACGCGCGCCCCCCCCGACATGTCCAGCACCACATGGTCGTGCTTCTGCGGCGCGGGGTGGTGGTGGTGGAATTCGCCCAGAGCCGCGCGCCCGTCCCCGACCGAGATCAGCATCCGCCCCGACATGCCCAGATGGATCAAGAGCGTCTCGCCCGTCGAAAGATCGGCAAGGATGTATTTCGACCGCCGCCGCAGCCGATCCACCCGCGCCCCCGTCAGCCGTTCGGCCATGCGCGGCGGAAAGGGCCAGCGCAGATCGGGGCGGTTCACCTGCGCCGCCGCGATCACCTGCCCCTCCATCACGGGAACAAGGCCACGGCGGACGGTTTCGACTTCGGGCAGTTCGGGCATCGGTATCCACATCAGGGGGTGACAGGGCGGCGCATTGCAGCGCCCCTGATCGGCCCTATAAGAGGGGGCAGGCAAAGGGAACGGCAAGACCAGATGACCGAAGATCGCGACGGCACGACCCATTTCGGCTTCCAGACCGTTCCCGAAGGCGACAAGGCCGGAATGGTGCATGGCGTCTTTACCCGCGTCGCCAGCCGCTATGACGTGATGAACGACCTGATGTCGGGCGGGGTCCACCGTCTGTGGAAGGACGCGATGATGGACTGGCTGGCCCCGCGGCCGGGCCAGCGGCTGCTCGATGTGGCGGGCGGCACGGGGGATGTGGCCTTCCGCTTCCTGAAACGCGCGCCGTCGGCGTCCGCCGTGGTCTGCGACATGACCGAATCGATGCTGGTCGAAGGCCGCAAGCGGGCCGAGGCCGACCACATGGCCGACCGTCTGGACTGGGTGGTGGGCGACGCGATGGCCCTGCCCTTCGCCGACAACAGCTTTGACGTCTATACGATCAGCTTCGGCATCCGGAACGTGACCCGCATCCCCGACGCGCTGGCCGAGGCGTACCGCGTGCTGCGCCCCGGCGGGCGGCTGATGGTGCTGGAATTCAGCCAGATCCCCAATGCGATGCTGCAAAGGGCCTATGACCTCTATTCCTTCAACGTGATCCCCGTGATGGGGCAGATCGTGGCCAATGACCGCGACAGCTATCAGTACCTCGTCGAATCGATCCGCAAGTTTCCCGATCAGGAAACCTTCGCCGCGATGATCCGCAAGGCGGGCTTCGGGCAGGTGAAGTACCGCAACCTGACGATGGGGGTCGCGGCGCTCCATTCCGGCTGGAAGCTCTGACATGCGCGGACCGCACAACATCTGGCGGCTGATCCGCACCGGCGCCACGCTGGAACGCACGGGGGCGATGGATGTCGTCCTGACCGCCTTCCGCGCCCCGCCGCGGCTGCGCTTCGTCGCCCATGCGCTGGGCTGGCCGTTCAAATGGCTGGGGCTGAAGGGCGACCCCGCGCTGCCGCCCGCCACCCGCGCCCTGACGGCCCTTGGCCCCGCCTATATCAAGTTCGGCCAGATCCTTTCGACCCGCCCCGATATCGTGGGCGAGGAACTGGCCCAGCAGATGAAATATCTGCAGGACAAGCTGCCCCCCTTTCCCACCGCCATCGCCAAGCGGATGATCGAGGCAGAGCTGGAAATGCCCGTGGACAGGGTCTTTTCCGAGTTTTCCGAACCCGTCGCCGCGGCATCGATCGCGCAGGTCCACCGCGCGCGGCTGGCCGAAACGGGCGAGGAGGTCGCCGTCAAGGTGCTGCGGCCCGATATCGAACGCGCCTTCCGCAAGGATATCGACGCCTTCTACCTGATCGCGCGGACGATCGAGATCCTCGCCCCCTTTGCCCGCCGCCTGCGCCCGATGGACGTGATCGCCCATTTCGAAGGCGTGGTGCTGGGCGAGCTGGATTTGCGGCTGGAATCCTCGGCCGCCGCCGAATTCGCCGCGAATACCGAAAAGGACGAAGGCATCCGCGTGCCGAAACCCGTCTGGCACCTGTCGGGCCGCACGGTGATGACGCTGGGCTGGGCCGAAGGCATCGGCATGAACGAGAACGCCGCGCTGGATGCGGCGGGCCATGACCGCCGCCTTCTGGCCGCGCGCGTGCTGCAGACCTTCCTGAACCACGCGCTGCGCGATGGCTATTTCCACGCCGACATGCATCAGGGCAACCTCAAGGTCGCCGCCGACGGGGCCATCATCGTCTATGACTTCGGGATCATGGGGCGGATCGACGAATACACCCGCCGCGTCTATGCCGAAATCCTGATGGGCTTCATCCGCAAGGATTACCGCCGCGTGGCGGAAGTGCATTTCGAAGCCGGCTATGTTCCCGCCGACCGCGACATCGACGAATTCGCCCGTGCGCTCCGCGCGGTGGGCGAGCCGATCTTCGGCATGGATGCCAGCCGGATTTCGATGGCCCGCCTTCTGTCCTACCTGTTCGAGGTGACCGAACGCTTCGGCATGCAGACGCGGACCGAACTGATCCTGCTGCAGCGTACGATGGTGGTGGTCGAAGGGGTGGCCCGCAGCCTCGACCCGCATATCAACATCTGGCAGGTCGCCCAGCCCGTGGTGGAAAGCTACATCACGCAGAACATCGGCCCCAAGGCGCTGCTGCGCGATCTGGCCCAGACGGCGCGGGTGCTGGGCCGCTTCGGGCCGAAACTGCCCCGTCTGGTGGAAGCCGCCCTGATCGCGCAGGCCGAACCGCCCCGCCCTCTCGTCGCGCCGCGCCGCAGGTCGCGCTGGTATCTGATTCCGGCCGCCTTCGTCATCTTCGCGGCGGGCATCGGGACGGGGCTGATCCTCTAAAGCTCCAGCCGCCGGGCGCGGGCGTAATCCGCATCGCCCCGCCGCGCGCGCCAGGCGCAATGCGCGGCCATGCGCCAGCGGAAGAGCGGCTCCAGCGTCAGGAAACGCTCCACCGTCGCGCGATGGGGATAGGCGGCCAGAAAGGCCGCGCGGTCCGCGGGCGTATGGATCCGGCCGGAATAGAGCCACATCATCGCGGGCGACAGGAACATCGCCAGATCCTCGGCCGGATCGCCGAGAGCGGGGCATTGCCAGTCGATCAGCATCGGGCCTTCGGGCGTGACGAGGACATTGCCCGCCACCGCATCGCCATGCACCACGCAGGGCGCGGCGGGGGGCAGATGCGGATCGGGCGGCGGGGCGGGCAGGTCCAGCCCTTCGGCCATCGCGCGGGCCTGTGCCAAGAGGCCCGCGCTGCCATCGGGCAGGGGGCGGAAGGCCATCCCCGCCACGGGCAGGGCATGCAGGCGGCCCAGCATCCGCGCCACGGGGGCCGGATCAGACAGGGGCGCGGCCGGCCAGACCGCGCCCCGCACATGGCGGTAGATCACCCAATCCGCCCCCGCCGCACAAAGCACGGGCGCAAGGGCGAGCGGCCCGAACAGCGCCAGCGCCCGCGCCTCGTCCGCCGCGGAATTGGGGAAAAGCGGTGATGCCGCCGCGCTGTCGTGGCGTTTCAGCACCAGATCGCCCACCTGCCACAGGCGGTTCGTGCGCCCGCCGCGCAGGGGCGACCACGGCCGCCCCGCCAGATCGGGGGCAAGGGTGGCCAGCGCCTGGTGCAGGCGGTCATCGGGGCAGGCGGTTTGCGTCATCGCGCAAGGCTACCCCGCGGCGATGCCCGCCGGAACCCCCGTCAGGGGCTTTCGCGCAGGCCGGCGATGGCCGTCGCCGGCACCTCGACCCCGCCTTGCAGCAGGACGACCACGCCTTCGGGCGTGTTCCGCGTTTCCGTGATCCGCGCGAAATGTTCGACGGGGCTGGCGGCAAGCTGCCGCTCTCCGGCCCAGCTTTCCAGCGTCAGCGTATAGCGCCCCTGCGGCAGGGGCGTGCCATCCGCCGCCAGCCCCGCCCAGACCATCCGCTCGGTCGCGGGGCTGACCGGATCGCGCGCCACCGTCTGGCCGCTGCTGTCGCGCACCACCAGAACCGCGCGGTCGGCCCCCGCCGCCGGATCGAGGACAAGCGACACCTGCCCCTCGCCCCGCCAGACGGGGGCGGTGACGCGCGCCTCCTGCCCGACCCAGCCCGACAGCTCTGCCATGCCCAGAAGGCCGAACTGCATCTGCATCTGCTGGATCAGGTCATTGGTGCGGACCTGCTGCTCCACCCCCGAAAAGGTGGCCAGTTGCACCGCATAATCCGCCGAATCGATGGGGTTCAGCGGGTCCTGGTTCTGCATTTGCGTCGTCAGCATCTTCAGGAAGGTCGTGAAGTCGGACGTGATGGCCGCCGTCCGGCGGGGCGCGGCGGTCGTGGCCGCATCGGGCTGGATGATCATGTGACACTCCTTTCAAAGCCGAAGGTTCAGCCCCCGCGCCCATGCGGGCCGGAAGGCGGGAAGGAAAAGGGCCGCCGTCTGCGCCACCCCCTGCGTGGCCGTCTGGGCGGCGGTCTGCGCCGCCATGGCCGCAGCCGCCACCGCAGGCGGCCCGCCCCGCGCCCGCCCGTCCGTCCATGCGGCAAAGCCCAGATGGACCTGCGCGAAGCCCGCCTGACGCAGTTCCGCGACAAGCTCTGTCGCGTGCCGGCGCAGAAGATCGGCGGTTTCGCCCCGTTCGGCCGAAAGCGTGACCAGCAGCGCCTCGCCCTCGGTCACGATGTCAAGCCGCAGGCGGCCCAGTTCCAGCGGATCGAGGTGGATCTCTGCAGCGCCGCCGTCGGCGGACTGTGCGAGCAAGACCGCCGGAAGCGCATCGACCGGAACCGCCGCCTCGGCCCTCGGCGCGGCGGGCGGGGGCGGTGTGGTGGTGTCGGATGGGCGCGACGGGGCGTCGATCATGCCGAACATGGCCGCAACGCCATCATCCGCAGGCAGGGGCATGTCGGGCAGGGTGGCGAGCGGATGAGGGGGCGGGGTCGCGACAGGGGGTGCCTCGGTTGGCTGCGCGCGGGCCTCTGCCCCCGCCAAAGGCGCGTCGACGCCGTGGGTGCCGGACAGTGCCGCGCGAACCGCAGTCTCGGTCGGTCGCATGGCAAGGGTCGGCGCCCGATCCCCGACCTGCAGGCGCGGGACAGCGGCCGCCGGCTTGCCATCGGCGGGCAGGTCGGCGGGCGCGCCCCCCGCCATGGACGGCAGGGCCGGATCGCTGGCCCGTGGCGGCGGATCGGCAGGATCGGTCCGTTCTGCGGGCAAAGGCGGCTCTGGCGGTGGCGCTGGCCGAACCGGTCGCACCAAAGCGGCCGGATCGCCCCGCGCAGGGACCGCAGGCCGATCCGCCGCGAGATCGCCGTCGCCCCCGCCATCGGCAGGGGGGACGGCAGGCGCAGCATCCGCCGTCACGACAGGGGGGCTGTCCTGCGGCCCTGCCAGCGGCGGCATGCCGATCCGCGCAGCCTGCGGGCCTGTCGCTGCCATCACACCCGCAACCGCAACCGCCGACAGCGCGGGATCGGCCGGACGCGACGGCGCATCGGGCAACCCTTTTTGCAGGACTGCGGCGTCGGGCGTTTCCCCTCTGCCCCCGTCCCCCGATGCGGGGGCGGGGCGGACCGTGCCTGTCCCTGCGCCCGAAACGGCAATGTTCGGGATGTTTTCTTGCCCCAACCCCGCAGGGATCGGGGCAGGACGGGCCTTGGCCACCGGTGCCGCGGCGGGACCGGACACGACGGGCAACGTGCCCTGCCCTTGCGGCAAGGGCGTCGTCAGCCCTGCCGCGGGCGGATCGCCACGGGGTCTGTCGATCGGCGGCACCGCCTTTGCCTTCGGTCCCGGCGGCGTGGGCGCAGCGTCCGGCAGGGACGGCCCCGCCTGCGACCACGGCCACCCCGCCAAGACGGGCGCTGCGGTTCCGGCAGCCATGGAATCGGCAATGTCGGTGACGGTCTTGCCATCCCCGTCCGCCATGGCCGCGGCGCCTTCGCGGGCGGGCGTGGCAGGGGCCGCCACAGGCAGGGCGCGTGACGCGACTCGCCCGCGCGCATCGGCAGGCAAGCCCGTCCCGCCTGCA
>JBEEOG010000327.1:0-3326 GCA_041191745.1 Pseudomonadota bacterium
CGCGACCTTCCAGCGGCTGAACACTGACTATGTCACCAAGCACGGCTTTCCCTTCATCATCGCCGTGCGGGACAATACCAAGGAGTCGATCCTTGCGGCGTTCCAGACCCGCATCTCGAACGACACCGCCACCGAATTCGCCACCGCCTGCCGACAGGTTGAACGGATCGCGGAACTCAGGCTGAAGGATCTCCTGCCATGACCGGCTATTACGCGCCCCCCGGCGGGCTGCCCCCCCAGACCAGCCTGATGACGGGGCGGGCGGTTTTCACCAACGCCTATGCCTTCCTGCCCAAGGGCGTCTTTTCCGACATCGTGACCAGCTATCTGCCCGGCTGGGCGCGCACGCGCCTGTGGCTGATCGCGCGGCCGATGACGGGGTTTTCGGAAACCTTCTCGCAATATGTGATGGAGGTGGCGCCCGGCGGCGGGTCCGACGCGCCCGACCCGGACATGGGCGTAGAACACTGGCTCTTCTTCACCGGCGGTCTGGCCACCGTCACCGTGGGCGGCGTGGGGCAAGAGGCCGAGGCGGGCAGCTATTTCTACATCCCCGCCGGCACGCCCTGGACGCTCCTGGCCGAAGGCGGCGAACCCGCGCGCTTCCACTGGCTGCGCAAGGTCTATGAACCCGCGCCGGGGGTGCCCGCGCCGGACCCCATCATCATCAACGAACGCGACCTGAAGCCCGTCGCCATGCCCGATACCGAAGGGCGCTGGGCCACCACCCGCTTCGCCGACCCGGCTGACCTGCGCCACGACGCACATGTGAACATCGTCACCTTCCAGCCCGGCGGCGTGATCCCCTTCGAGGAAACGCATGTCATGGAACACGGCCTCTACGTGCTGCAGGGCAAGGCCGTCTATAAGCTCAACACCGACTGGGTCGAGGTGGAGGCAGGCGATTTCATGTGGCTGCGCGCCTTCTGCCCGCAGGCCTGCTATGCGGCCGGACCCGGCCCCTTCCGCTACCTGCTCTACAAGGACGTGAACCGCCACGCGAAACTGCGCGGACCGGGGGCCTTCGGTCCCCTGCGCTAGCCTCATTTTCCGTCCTTCAAATATCCTGCGGGGGTCCGGGGGTGCAAAACCCCCGGTCCGCCAGAAGCCAGAGGCGCGACATGCGACAGATCAGACCCGAACCCCTGACCCCCGCCGCCTTCGCCCCCTATGGCGAGGTGCTGGAAGCCACGGGCGATTTCCGCCTGATCAACGCGGGTCTCTGCCGCCGCCACCATGACCGCGCGCAGCTGGATTTCGGGCCGGGCGGGCGCGCGGGCATTTCCATCTTCAAGGCCGACCTGCGCGCCCTGCCCTACAGCTTTGACCTGATCGAACGCCATCCCGACGGATCGCAGGCCTTCCTGCCGATGTCGGGCGACCCCTTCCTCGTCATCGTCTCGGACGGGCCGGAGGCCACCCCCCGCGCCTTCCTGACGGACGGCGCGCAGGGCATCAACCTGCGACGGGGCACATGGCATGGCGTGCTGACCCCGCTGGGGGGGCCCGGCCTCTTTGCCGTGGTCGACCGGATCGGTGAGTCGCCCAACCTCGAAGAACACCGCTTCGCGACGCCATGGACTGTAACCCCCTGATCCCAAAGGCAAAGAGCCCTGCTTTTTCTGCAACGCAGAAAGGCGTTGCCCGCGTGTTTCAACGGTTGTAACGTTCGTGTCATCAGCCGCCTTTGGGGCGGTGCTTGCTGGAGTGACCGGGACCGCTGCCAAGGCCCCACCGCCGTCTGCCATCGTTCCTGCGATGTGACGCGACACCGACCCACGGATATCAACAGAAGCATCATGATCCAGAAACCGACCCCGTCGGCTTCGGAGGGCGAACAGCTTGCGCTGTTCGACGAATCCGAACTCGACATCGCCGAGTATCTTCGCGAGGAATCCGAGGATGCGCCGCCCCCGCCCCCGCAAGGCTTTGCCGCGCTGACACTCGGCGCCGTGGGTGTGGTCTATGGCGATATCGGCACCTCGCCCATCTACGCCTTTCGCGAAGCGCTGCGCCCGATCACGGGTGACGGCCTCATGCGGACAGAGGTTCTGGGTCTGCTGTCGATCATCATCTGGACGCTGATCCTGATCGTGACGGTCAAATACGTGCTCTTCCTGCTGCGCACCGACAACCGTGGCGAAGGCGGCGTGCTCGCGCTCTACACGCTGGCGCGGCTGGCCATCGGGCGGCGGTCGGTGCCGGTGCTGATGCTGGCCATCTTTGGCGCGGCGCTCTTTGCCGGGGATGCGGTCATCACCCCCGCCATCTCGGTCCTGTCGGCGGTCGAAGGGGCGGGGCTTGTCCTGCCCGCGCTGTCGGACTGGGTGATCCCGGTCACGCTGGGCATCCTCGGCGCGTTGTTCATCGTGCAGCGGCACGGGACCGGCGCGATGTCTGTGGCCTTCGGGCCGATCACGGCGGTCTGGTTCCTGGTCCTCGGCGCGCTGGGCGCGTGGAACATCCTCGCCGAACCCGGCGTCCTTGCGGCCTTTTCGCCCACCTATGCCGCAACCTTCCTGATCGAACACCGGGCGATCAGCTTCATCGTCCTCGGGGCTGTGTTCCTTGCCGTGACGGGGGCCGAGGCGCTCTATGCCGATCTGGGCCATTTCGGGCGCAAGCCGATCATCGCGGCCTGGATCGCGCTGGTCTTCCCGGCGCTCGTCCTCAACTACCTTGGCCAGGGCGCACTGGTGCTGTCGCAACCCGAAACCGTATCGGACCCCTTCTTCCGGCTCGTGCCGGAGGGCTGGCTTGCCCCCCTCGTCCTGATCGCCACCATGGCGACCGTCATCGCCTCGCAGGCGGTGATCTCGGGCGCCTTCTCGATGGCGCGGGGCGCGGTGCAGCTGGGCCTGCTGCCCCGGATGAAGATCCGCCACACCTCGCATGACCAGAGCGGGCAAATCTACATCGGCGCGGTGAACTGGGCGCTGCTGGTCGGCGTCATCTGGCTGGTGATGGAGTTCGAGACGTCCTCCTCGCTCGCCTCGGCCTACGGGATCGCGGTGACGGGGACGATGGTGGTGACGACCGCGCTGGCGCTGGTCTATGTCACGCGATCGGGTCTGATGCCGCTGCCGCTCGCGCTGCTGCTGGCCGCGCCGATCGCGGCGCTGGAACTGGCCTTCCTGGCCTCGAACCTGCTCAAGGTCGCGGACGGGGGCTATGTGCCGCTGATGCTGGCCTTCGCCATGGCCATGGCCATGTGGGCCTGGTGGCGGGGCAGCCAGCAGATCATCACGCGGACGCACCGGCAGGCGATCGGGATCGAAAGCTTCGCGAAGTCGATGCTGCATTCCTCAGCCCATCGCATCCCCGGT
>JBEEOG010000328.1:0-3821 GCA_041191745.1 Pseudomonadota bacterium
GTGTCGTCGGGCGACATCCGCATCGGCGAGCGGCGGGTGAACAACCTGCCCCCATCAGAACGCGACATCGCCATGGTCTTCCAGAACTACGCGCTCTACCCGCACAAGACGGTCGCCGCCAACATGGGTTTCGCGCTGAAGATGCGCGGCATGGACCGGGCCGAGATCGACAGCCGCGTCAAACGCGCGGCCGAGGTGCTGGGGCTGACCCCCTACCTCGACCGCTATCCCCGCGCGCTGTCGGGCGGCCAGCGCCAGCGCGTCGCCATGGGCCGCGCCATCGTGCGCGACCCGCAGGTGTTCCTCTTCGACGAGCCGCTCTCGAACCTCGACGCCAAGCTGCGCGTGCAGATGCGGACCGAAATCCGCGAGCTGCACCAGCGGCTTAAGACGACCACGGTCTATGTCACGCATGACCAGATCGAGGCGATGACGATGGCCGACAAGATCGTCGTCATGCAGGGGGGGCGCATCGAACAGGTCGGCCCCCCGCTGGAGCTTTACGACCGCCCCGCCAATACCTTCGTGGCAAGCTTCATCGGATCGCCGTCCATGAACATGATCGACGGCGTGGTGCAGGGCGGCGCGGTCATCGCGGGCGGCGCATCGCTGCCCCTGCCGCCCGCGCTGAAGGTCGCCGAGGGGCGCGAGGTGATCTACGGCATCCGCCCCGAAGCGCTGGGCGTGGCGGCGGCGGGGCTGACCGGAACCGTCGCGGTGGTCGAACCCACGGGGTCGGAAACCCATGTCGTGCTGCGGATCGCGGGGCGCGAGCTGGTCGCCGTGTTCCGCGACCGCGTCACCTTCCGCCCCGGCGACAGCCTGACCGTCGCCCCCACGGATGCGGCGGCGGTGCATGTCTTCGACAAGGCCAGCGGCGCGCGGTTCTGACCCCGTCTTGACCCCGCCCGCAGGGGCAGGGCAGTCTGGCGCAACGACAGGGAGGGACGGGATGCTCAAGGGGATCGACAACCGGCTGAATGCCGATGTGCTGCAGGTGCTGCGGGCGATGGGGCATGGCGATGTGCTGATCCTCGCCGACACGAACTTTCCCGCCGACTCCGTCGCCCGCGCCACGGTGACGGGCAAGCTTCTCAGGATGGAGAACCTGACCGCGGGCGAGGCGGCGAATGCCGTGCTGTCGGTCCTGCCGCTCGATACCTTCGTGCCCGATTTCGCGGGCCGGATGGAGGTGGTGGGCGCCCCCGACGACGTGCCCCCCGTCCAGCAGGAGGTGCAGGCCGAAATCGACCGCGCCGAAGGTCGCCCGCGCCCGATGTTCGGCATCGAACGCTTCGCCTTCTACGACATGGCGCGCCGGTCCTATGCCGTCATCCAGACGGGCGAGCGGCGCTTCTACGGCTGCTTCATGTTCCGCAAGGGCGTGATCCCTCCGGAGGTCTGAGCCATGTCCGATATCGTCATCCTCGGCATCTTCGTGGCCGACACCGCCTATCGCGCCGACCGCCAGCCGAAGATGGGGGAAACCATCCTCGGCACGTCCTTCACGCTGGGCCCGGGGGGGAAGGGATCGAACCAGTCCGTCGCGGCCGCAATGGCGGGGGGGGATGTCACCATCATCAGCCGTCTGGGCAAGGATGCCTTTGCCGATATCGCGCGGGCGACATGGGCCAAGGCGGGGGTGAAATCCGCCATCACCGAAGATGCCGAAAGCTATACGGGGGCGGCCTATATCTTCCTTGAAAACGCCACGGGCAACAATGCCATCATCGTGGCGGCCGGCGCGGCGGGGCGCATCTCGGTGCAGGATGTGGAGGCCAACCGCGCCCTGATCGAAGGCGCCAAGGTCTTCATCACCCAACTGGAGCAGCCCATTCCGGCGGCCCGCCGCGCGCTCGAGATCGCCCGCGCGGCAGGCGTCCGCACGATCCTGAACCCCGCGCCCGCGGCGGAATTGGACGACGCCATCCTGTCGCTGTGCGATTTCGTGACGCCGAACGAGTCGGAAACCGAAAGCCTGACCGGCCTGCCCGTCACCACGCTGGCCGAGGCGGAAGCCGCCGCCGACGCGCTTCTGGCGCGCGGGGTCGGGGCCTGCATCATCACGCTGGGCGAACGCGGCGCGCTCTACCGCGACCGTTCGCGTTCGGTCCATGTCCCCGTCATCAGCGCGGGCAAGGTGCTGGATACGACGGGGGCGGGCGATGCCTTCAACGGCGGCTTCGCCGTCGCCCTGACCGAAGGGCGCGACGTGGTCGATGCCGTCCGCTTCGGCTGCGCCACGGCGGGCATCAGCGTGACCCGCGCCGGAACCGCGCCCGCCATGCCCGCGCGGGCCGAGATCGACGCGCTTCTGGCAGGGCAGGGCTGACAGGAAGTTCCTGACAGATATTCAAATATCCTAACGCGTCCCGTTTTGCGTGCTAACCTGCCCCGACTCCATCGCAAGGAGGGGGAAGATGCACCGCAGGGTCATGGTCGGCACGTCCAAGGGGGCCTTCCTTCTGACGGGCGATCCGCAGGGGGGCTGGCAGGTCAGCGGCCCGCATTGCGGGGGCTGGCCCGTCAACCATGTCGTGGGCGACGGGGCGGGCAATCTCTGGGCCGGTGGCGGGGGCGACTGGCACGGGGCAGGGGTCTGGCGGTCCACCGACGGGGGCGAAAGCTGGACGCTCTCGAAACTCTCGAACGGGCAGGCCGATCTCTGGCTGGCCGCGAACCCCGACATGGCGGCGGCCACGGGCCTGCAGGCCGACCCGCCCGCGCCCTTTACCGGCACGGTGGCGCAGGTCTGGTCGCTTCTGCCCCATGCGGGCAAGATCTATGCGGGCGTCAAGCCCGCTGCCCTGTACGAAAGCGCCGATGGCGGGGCGACATGGGCCTGCGTGCAGGGCCTGTCCGACCATCCCTCGGGCCCGAACTGGGAACCGGGGGCGGCGGGGCTGATCCTGCACACGATCGTGCCCGATCCCGACGATCCGGCAAAGATGTGGGTAGGCATCTCCGCCGCAGGCGTCTTTGCGACCGAGGATGGCGGGGCGACGTGGGAACGGCGCAACCACCGCGCCAATGACGACACCCCCGATCCGCGCCTCGGCGATTGCGGGCACGAGGTGGGCTATTGCGTGCACAGCATGGTGCGGGCGGGCGACGGGTCGGACATGCTCTACCAGCAGAACCATCAGGGTGTCCTTCGCAGCCATGACGGCGGGCGCAGCTGGCAGGATGTGACGGCGGGCCTGCCCTCGACCTTCGGCTTTCCCATCGCGGTCCATCCGCAGGATCCGCGGACGATCTGGACCTTTCCGCTGAACGGCGACACGCAGGGACGTTTCCCGCCCGATGCCCGCGCGCGGGTCTGGCGGTCGCGCGACGGGGGCGAGACGTGGCAGGCGCTGGGGCAGGGGCTGCCCGAGGCCAACTGCTTCTTCACCGTGCTGCGGCAGGCGATGGCGGTGGACCGCGCCCCCGATCCGGGCCTCTACTTCGGCACCAACACGGGATCGGTCTTCGCCAGCTTCGACGCGGGCGAGACATGGGACGAAATCGCCCGCCACCTGCCCACCGTCTTTTCGGTCGAGGCGCAGGCGGTCTGACCCGCTTCAGCAGATGCGCGGCAACTGCTCGCCCACCAGCATGTCCACGATGCGCGCCCCGCCAAAGGCCGAGCGCAGCGTGACGCGCCCCGCCTGACCCGTCCCCGCGCGCCCGATGATGGCGGCATCGCGCCCTTCGGGCCGGCCCCGCATCGCGGCAAGGGCGGCATCGGCCTGATCGGGCGGCACGAAGACCACAAGCGTGCCCTCGTTGGCCAGATAGAGCGGATCGAGGCCGAGGATCTCGCACATGCCCCGCACCGC
>JBEEOG010000329.1:0-4355 GCA_041191745.1 Pseudomonadota bacterium
CCGCTTGCGGCGCGGCCCGTCCGCGCGGCCTTGCCGGGCGCGCTGGCCCGACCTATCCCCCGATATCCCCGCCAGCCGGAAGCCGCCGCCCATGTACCGCGTCTCGCCCTTCGTCCGCCACTTCGCCCGTGCGCTTCTGGGCGGGGCGGGGCTTGCCACGCTCTGGGTCAACCTGTCGCCGTCCAGCTATTACGACTTCATCGAATTCCGCCTGCTGGAATGGCTGCCGCCCGCATGGCTGGCCACGGGGCCGGTGATCGTCACGCCGATGCGGCTGTTGACCGAAGGGCTGATGTCGCTGTTCCTGTTCTTCATCGCCAAGGAGCTGTGGGAGGCGCTGGTGCTTGACCGTGGGGCGCTTGCGGGGCGGCGGGCGCTCTTGCCGGCAGGCGCGGTGCTGGGCGGGATCGCGGGGGCGGTCGGGGTCTGGCTGCTCTGGGGCGGGCTTGTGGGCGCGCCCGAGGGGGCGGACCCGACGGCGGGCTGGGTGGTGCCGGTCGGGTCGGATGTGGTGATCTGCTACGTTCTGGGGCGGCTGGTCTTCGGCGCGGGCCATGCGGCGCTGCACCTGCTGCTCTTGATCACCATCGCCTTCGACATCGCGGGGCTTGTGCTTCTGGGCCTCTCGCACGCCGCTTTCGGCCCGCGCCTTCTGTGGCTTCTTTGCGTCGCGGCCACCGTCCTTGCCGTCTGGCGGCTTTACGGCGCCCCGCCCCCCGCCGGCGCAAGCGAGGCGCGGCGCCGGCGGGGCCTCGCGCTCTGGCCCTATGGGGTGGCGGGGGTGCTGTTCCTGTTCGGGCTGACGCGCGGGGGGATCGACCTGATGGCGCTGGCCCCCGTGACGGGCACGGTCCTGCTCGCGCTCTGGATCGGCAAGCCTCTGGGCGTGCTGGCGGGGGCCTTCGGCGCGATGCTGGCCTTCCGCCTCTATCCGCCGCCGGGGATCAGCCTGCGCGACATCGCGGTGATCGCGGCGATCTCGGGGCTGGGCTTCACGGTGCCTGTCCTTGCCATCGACAGCGCCCTGCCCGCGGGCCTGATGGCCGAGGCGACGCGCCTTGGCCTTGCGCTCTCGCTGCTGGCCGGTCCGGCGGCGCTGCTGCTGGCCCGCCTGCTGCGACACAGGAAACGGTGAAGTTTCGACCGAAGCCATTGTCACCCGCCCGTCACTTCAGACATAATTCAGCCTCAAACGGCGGGTAGCCACCGACTTGCGATACATCCCTTCGGAGGCGGGCCTGCGGGTTCGCGGCCTGCGGGGGGGCGCGGGCGGTGCGCTTCTTGCCCCGCCGCAGGATGCATCGGGGCGGGCCGTTTCGGGCCGAAGGGGCGGGCAGGTGATCGAGTTCGAGAATGTCAGCAAGTCCTTCTGGACGGGAAAGCAGCGCAAGGTGATCCTTGACCGCGCCTCCTTCCGGGTGGAACTGGGCAATTCGCTCGGCATCCTCGCGCCCAACGGGGCGGGCAAGACCACGATCATCAACATGATGGCGGGGCTGGAAAAACCCGACGAGGGGCGGATCACGCGCTCCTCGCGCATCTCGTTCCCGCTGGGCTTCATGGGGGGCATCGTCGCCCGCCACACCGCGACCGAGAACGCGCGCTACATCGCGCGCCTCTACGGGCTCGACCCCGATTACGTCGAAAGCTTCTGCCGCTGGCTTTGCGGGCTCGAGGAATATTTCGACATGCCGATCGGCACCTATTCCTCGGGCATGCGGGCGCGGTTCTCCTTTGCGCTGATGCTCGCGCTGGAATTCGACATCTACCTGATCGACGAATCCATGCCCGCCGCGACCGATGCCGCCTTCAACAAGCGGGCGGGCGCGATCCTGCGCGAAAGGCTGAAGGGGGCGACGCTGGTCGTCGTCTCGCATCAGGCGGCCACGCTCGAGAAATTCTGCCGCTCGGCCGCCGTGCTGCGAAACGGCCAGCTTTACATGTTCGACACCCTCGAAGAAGCGAAACGGCTCTACGATTATGAAACTCAAGGTTAAACGGTACAACACGCGGCGGAGCGACCCGCTTCCGCAGGCCGCGGCCCCCGGAACGGCATCCGGCGCGGCCACCCCGCGTCCGGCCCCTTTGCGGCCCGTGCCGTCGCAGGGCGCGCGTCCGGTTCAGGGCGGCGCACAGGGGGCGGCGGGGCCGCTGCGCCCCGATGCCGCAGCCGCGATCGACGACAGCAAGCTGTTCGAGGTGACCGAGGACGGCTTCGGCCCCGACCCCTTCCCCGGTTCCGCCGCGGCCGAGGCGCAGGCCGCGCGCGCCACCGCCACCGCCGCAGCGGGTGCCACCGACCTCGACGCCATCCGCCGCGAAGGGCTGACAGGGCGGCAATTGCGCATGGCCCGCCGCATGGCGCAGAAATACGGGCTTCCCGCGACATCCGACTTCGATGCCGTCCGCCTGCTGCGTCAGGCGGGGATCGACCCGTTCCAGAAGACCTCGCTGCTCGAGGTGATGGGCGAGGACGACGATGACGAGGCCAGCGCCATCCCCCTGCCCACCGCCCGCACCACCCTGCCCGTCCCGCGCGGCGACGGGGTGAAGCTGCCGCAGACGATCAAGCCGATGAAGGTGCCCGCCCCCGCCGAACAGGCCGAGGTGAACCACGCGGCAGAGCTTCTGAAGATCCAGCAGGATCTGGTCGCCCGCCGCCGCCGCCGGTCGATGCTGCTGGCGGCGCGGCTGTTCTTCTTCGTCTTCCTGCCGGGGCTTCTGGCGGGCTTCTACTACTACAACATCGCCACGCCCCTCTACGCGACCAAGACGGAATTCGTCATCCAGCAGGCCGACAGCTCGCAATCCTCGGGCGGGGGCCTTGGCGGGCTGTTGCGCGGCACCTCGCTGGGTTCGGCGCAGGATTCCATCGCCGTGCAGGGCTATCTGATGTCGCGCGACGCCATGCTGCGGCTGGATCAGGATGTGGGCTTCAAGGCCGCCTTCCAGTCCGAAGGGATCGACCCGATCCAGCGACTGGAACCCGATGCCACGCTTGAGGCGGCCTACAAGGTCTACCAGCGCAACGTCCGCATCGCCTATGACCCGACCGAGGGCATCATCAAGATGGAGGTGATCGCCCCCGATCCGCAGATGTCGGTCGATTTCGCCCGTGCCCTGATCGGCTATGCCGAGGAACAGGTGGACCAGCTGACCCAGCGCCTGCGCGAGGACCAGATGCAGGGCGCGCGCGAAAGCTATCTGGAAGCCGAACAGAACATGATGGCCGCACAGCGCCGCGTTGTGGACCTGCAGGAACGCTTCAAGATCCTGTCGTCGGAATCCGAGGTGCAGCTGATCACCGCCCAGATCGGCGAGCTGGAGGGCCAGCTCACGCGGGACCGTCTGGGTCTGGCGCAGATGGAATCGAACCCCAACCCCAACATCGCGCGGATGGAGCCGCTGAAACGCCGCATCGCCACGCTGGAAAGCGAAATCCAGTCCCTCCGCTCCAAGCTGACCGAGGCCGATGCCTCGGGCCAGTCGCTGGCCGAGGTGCAGTCGGAACTGCTGATGGCCGAAGCCGATGTCAAGACGCGGCAGGCCCTGCTCGCCGGCTCGCTCGAGGCGATGGAATCCTCGCGCATCGCGGCGAACCGGCAGGTGCGCTACCTGTCGCTCTCGGTCTCGCCCATCGCGCCGGACGAGGCGACCTATCCCCGCGCCTTCGAGAACACGATGGTGGCCTTCCTGATCTTTGCGGGTATATACCTGATGATCTCGATGACCGCCGCCATCCTGCGCGAGCAGGTCTCGGCGTAAGGATAGACGACCGATGAAGACCGTGAAGATCGGCGGGCTGACCGTCTCGAACGACAGCCCGCTGCTTGTCATCGCTGGCCCCTGCCAGCTCGAAAGCCTCGACCACGCGCAGATGATCGCGGGCACCATGGCCGAAGCCTGCCGCGCGGCGGGCGCGCAATATGTGTTCAAGGCCAGCTACGACAAGGCCAACCGCACCAGCCTGACGGGCAAGCGCGGCATGGGGATGGAAGCGGGGCTGAAGGTGCTTGAGGCCATCCGCGCCACCGGCCTGCCCGTCCTGACCGACATCCACGACATCGCGCAGGCGCGCGAGGCGGCGACGGTCGTCGATGTGATCCAGATCCCCGCCTTCCTCTGCCGCCAGACCGATCTTCTGGTCGCGGCCGGAGAGACGGGGGCGGTGGTGAACATCAAGAAGGGCCAGTTCCTCGCGCCGTGGGACATGGCGAACGTGGCCGACAAGGTCGCCTCCACCGGCAACGACCGCATCCTCTTGACCGAACGGGGCGCGAGCTTCGGATACAACACGCTTGTCGCGGACATGCGGTCCCTGCCCACGATGGCGCGGACGGGATACCCCGTGATCA
>JBEEOG010000330.1:0-6005 GCA_041191745.1 Pseudomonadota bacterium
GTTTCCACCGTGTCGGGCTTCGCGGTGCAATACAACAAGGCCATCGTCGGCAAGAACGCCTTCCTGCACGAAAGCGGCATCCATCAGGACGGCGTGCTGAAGAATGTCGAAACCTTCGAGATCATGCGCCCCGAGGATATCGGGCTGGTGCAGAAGAACATCGCGATGGGCAAGCATTCCGGCCGCGCCGCGCTGCGCGCCAAGCTGAAGGAACTGGGCTACGAGCTGGCCGACAACCAGCTGAACGATGTCTTCGTGCGGTTCAAGGCTTTGGCCGACCGCAAGAAAGAGGTCTATGACGACGACATCCTCGCGCTGGTGGCGGATGAACAGACCAACGACGCGCATGACACGCTGGTGCTGAAGAAGCTGCGCGTCGTCTGCGGGACGGATGGCCCGCAAGAGGCGGACATGATCCTGACCGTCGATGGCGTGGACCACCATATCGACGCCACGGGCGACGGTCCGGTGGATGCGGCCTTCAACTGCGTGAAGATGCTCTTCCCGCACAAGGCGCGGCTGCAGGTCTATCAGGTCGCCGCCGTGACCGCAGGCACCGACGCGCAGGCGACCGTCTCGGTCCGGCTGGAGGAGGACGGGCGGATCGTCACGGGATCGAGTGCCGATACCGACACGATTGTTGCCAGCGTGAAGGCCTATGTGAACGCGCTGAACAAGCTGATTGTCCGCAGACAGAAAACAGCGCCGGACGCGGATGTGAAGTCGGTGAACTACCGCGACGCGGGCTGACAGCGGAAGATATCCAACAAAACAAGGGGCGCGCAGCGATTGCGCGCCCCTTTTCGTTGGGCGACCCTTTGGCTGGGCCACACATCCATAAAGATATAATTTACCATCTTTAGGCCACATTGGCGTCCCGATTGCCGGGCCATTGTTCACGCACCAGAAACCGCGTGTTCCAATGCCCCTGACCTTCAACGCCATCTATCTCGGCAATGTCGCCACCATCATGGACCCCACCGAGGGGAACACCACCGCCGAGAACGCGGCGGCGACGGGGGCGACGGGCTTTGTGCAGACATGGGGCAGCACGTCGAAGCCGCTGGCCTACCGCTGGGTCAGCATCACCTCGGTCGACAATGGCGGCACGGTCGGGACGCTGGACCAGAACAACAATCTGTCCAACGACCAGATCATCGTCACGCGCGAGGGCGGCCAGACCGTCACCCAGACCTTCGATGCGGGGGCGCAGTATCTGGGCCGCATCACCTATCTGAACGGGACGCAGTCGGTCACCGGTCTGACATTCTCGCTGATCCAGACGACATCGGGGGATGTCTATCTTGTGCCCGCGCTGTCGGGGACGACCAATGCCGCGCTCAGCCTGCGCGGCATCCGGTCGATCACGCTGAACAGCATGACGAACAACACCTTCGGCGGGATGCAGGCCGACCGTCCGCTGATCAGCTTCTTTCCCTGCTTCACGCGCGGCACGCTGCTGGCAGGCCCCGCCGGCCCGCGCGCGGTGGAAACGATCACCGCCGGACAGTGGCTGACCACGCTGGACAACGGGCCGCGCCGCGTGCGCTGGGTGGGCCATCGCCGCCTGTCGCCCGCCGAGATGGCCGCCAACCCCAAACTCGCCCCGATCCGCATCAAGGCAGGTGCCCTCGGCTGCGGTCTGCCGGAGCGCGATCTGCTGGTGTCGCCGCAGCATCGCGTCCTGATGAACTCGGCCGTGGTGATGCGCGCGACGGGGAAGGCCGAGGTGCTGGTGGCCGCGCACCGGCTGACCGGCCTGCCGGGGATCGACCGCGTCTTTCCCGAGGATGGCGTGGAATACTGGCATGTCCTGTTCGAAGGGCACGAGGTGCTGTTTGCCGAAGGCGCGCCCGCCGAATCCCTCTGGCCCGGACGCGAGGCGCTGAAAACCCTCGATCCCGGGGCGCTGGACGAGATCCGCCGCATCCTTCCCGGCGTGGTCGGCGCGGGGCGCGACATGACGCCGGCACGGCCCTTCATCGAAGGCAAGATGGCCGCGCGGCTGGTCGAACGCCATGCCAAGAACGGCAAGTCGGCGCTGTCCAGCCGCCCTGTCGCGGCGGTCTGGTCGGGAAAGGACAAGCCCGCCATCCGCGCCGCCTGACATCCGCACGCCGTCGTCGCAAAATGGAAAGCGGTGGCCTGTCACGCGGAATTGCGCGGGCCGCTTGACGCAGGGGTTCCGCTACCCCCCGCCTGTCTTTATATGGAAGCGCCTGCCTCGGCCCGTCCGAGTCGCGGGTATAAGGTTCATACGATCGGGACAGGATCACCCCAGCATGTCGGTACTTTCGGGCATCTTTTCGTCGGACATGGCGATCGACCTCGGCACGGCGAACACGCTCGTCTACATCCGCGGCAAGGGGATCGTGCTGAACGAGCCTTCGGTCGTGGCCTATCACGTCAAGGACGGCAAGAAGCAGGTCCTTGCCGTGGGCGAGGACGCCAAGCTGATGCTGGGCCGCACCCCCGGCACGATCGAGGCGATCCGTCCCATGCGCGACGGCGTCATCGCCGATTTCGACAGCGCGGAAGAGATGATCAAGCATTTCATCCGCAAGGTGCACAAGCGCACGACCTTTTCGAAGCCCAAGATCATCGTCTGCGTGCCCCATGGCGCGACGCCGGTGGAAAAGCGCGCCATCCGCCAGTCGGTGCTGTCGGCGGGCGCCCGCCGCGCGGGGCTGATCGCGGAACCCATCGCCGCGGCCATCGGCGCGGGGATGCCGATCACCGACCCCACGGGCAACATGGTCGTCGATATCGGCGGCGGCACGACCGAAGTCGCGGTCCTCTCGCTGGGTGACATCGTCTATGCCCGTTCCGTCCGCGTGGGCGGCGACCGGATGGACGAGGCGATCATCTCCTACCTGCGGCGCCACCAGAACCTGCTGATCGGGGAATCGACGGCGGAACGCATCAAGACCAGCATCGGCACGGCGCGGATGCCCGATGACGGGCGCGGGGCAAGCATGCAGATCCGCGGGCGCGACCTGCTGAACGGCGTCCCGAAAGAGACCGAGATCAATCAGGCGCAGGTGGCCGAGGCGCTGGCCGAACCCGTGCAGCAGATCTGCGACGCGGTGATGCAGGCGCTGGAGGCCACGCCGCCCGACCTTGCCGCCGATATCGTGGACCGTGGCGTGATGCTGACGGGCGGCGGCGCGCTTCTGGGCGATCTGGACCTGTCCTTGCGCGAACAGACGGGCCTGTCGATCAGCGTGGCCAACGAATCGCTCAATTGCGTGGCGCTCGGCACCGGCAAGGCGCTGGAATACGAAAAGCAGCTGCGCCACGTGATCGATTACGACAGCTGAGGAATGTGTGAGTAGGGCCCCGCAAGGGGCCTGCCTTGACGGACGGAACGCAGGTAAGGCCCAGCCGTGGCAAAGGCGCGCAGCACTCCGGAAGATTATGCCAGACCGCTGCGGCGCGTGCTGGTCAGCCTTCTGGTGCTGCTGCTTCTGGCGGTGTTCCTGATCTGGCGGATCGACAGCCCGCGTGTCGAACGCTTTCGCGCGGCGCTGGTCGATGCGGTGGTGCCATCCTTTGACTGGGCCCTGCTGCCGGTGACCAAAGCCGCAGGCATGCTGGACAATTTCCAGAGTTACGCCGCACTCTACCAGCAGAATCAGGAACTGCGGCGCGAGTTGCAGCAGATGAAGGCGTGGAAGGAAGCCGCCCTTCAGCTGGAACAGAAGAACGCGCGCCTTCTCGACCTCAATCAGGTGCGGCTCGACCCGAAGCTCACGCATGTGACGGGGGTGGTGCTGGCCGACAGCGGATCGCCCTTCCGGCAGTCGGTGCTCTTGAACGTGGGCGCGCGCGACGGCATCCGCGACGGTTGGGCCACGATGGACGGGATCGGCCTCGTCGGGCGCATTTCGGGCGTGGGCGAACGGACCAGCCGCGTGATCCTCTTGACGGATTCGAACAGCCGCGTGCCGGTGACGGTGCAGCCGTCGGGGCAGAAGGCGCTTCTGTCGGGGGACAATACCGATCTTCCGCCGCTCGAATTCCTCGAAGACAGCGACGAGGTCCGCCCCGGTGATCGGGTCGTCACCTCGGGCGATGGCGGGGTGCTTCCGGCGGGACTGCTGGTCGGGCAGGTGGTGATGGGCACCGACCGCCGCCTGCGGGTGGTTCTGTCGGCGGATTACCAGCGGCTGGAATTCCTGCGCGTCCTGCGTAGCCACAAGCTCGAGCCGATCACCGACCCCGGCGCGCTGATCGCCCCGCCCCCGCAGGCCGACCTGCAGGGACCGATGCCCGCGCCGGATGCGGCGGCCACCGCCGAAGGGGCCGCCGATGGTTGAGGCGGTTCGCGGATCGGTCTGGATCTACCGCGCGGCATTCCTGTTCTTCGCGTTCGTCATCCTGTTCGTGAAGCTTCTGCCGCTCGGCTCTGTCGCGGGGGACTGGCCGGGGCCGGATATCCTGTTGTGCCTGATCTTCGCATGGGTCGTGCGGCGGCCGGATTTCCTGCCCGTGCTGCTGGTCGTCTTTGTCCTGCTGGTCGAGGATCTGATCCTGATGCGCCCGCCGGGGCTGTGGACGGCGCTGGTCGTGATCGCCACGGAATTCGTCCGCTCGCGCATCGGGCTGACGCGCGAGCTGTCCTTCTGGGCGGAATGGGCGCTGGTGGGCGGGCTGATGTTCGCGCTGCTGCTGGCTTACCGCGTGATCTTTTCGGTGGCCTTCCTGCCGCAGCCCGGCTTCGGCTTCGCGCTCTTGCAGACCCTGTGGTCGATCCTGTGCTATCCTGTGGTCGTGGCGGCGTCGCGCTTCGCCCTCGACCTGCGAAAGCCCGCAACCGGCGAAGTGGACGCCTACGGGAGACCGCTATGAGACGCACCGCCCGCGATACCGAGGAAAGCGCCCGCATCGTCACCCGCCGTGCGCTGATGCTGGGCGGCGCGATGACGGCCATGTTCGCCGTGCTGGGCGCGCGGATGCGCTACCTGTCGGTGGAGCAGGCCGACGAATTCCGCCTGCTGGCCGAAGAGAACCGGATCAACATCCGCCTGATCCCGCCCGAACGCGGGCTGATCCAGGACCGCAACGGCAAGCTGATCGCGGGCAACGAACAGAATTACCGCGTGACCCTCACGCGCGAGGATGCGGGCGATGTGGAGGCGGTGCTGAACCGGCTGTCCCACCTGATGCCCATCACCGCCGAGGATCTGGAACGCATCCGCCGCGATCTCGACCGCAACAGCGCCTTCGTTCCGGTCCTCGTGGCCGACCGGCTGGACTGGGAGGATTTCTCGAAGGTCGCGCTGAACGCGCCCAGCCTGCCCGGCGTCATCCCCGAGGTGGGCCTGTCGCGCCACTACCCGCTGATCGAGGATTTCGCCCATGTCGTGGGCTATGTCGGCCCCGTTTCCGACAACGACCTGAAAGAGATCGAAAATCCCGATCCCGTGCTGCGGATCCCCGAATTCCAGATCGGCAAGATCGGCGTCGAACGCTGGATGGAGGCCGACCTGCGCGGCGCTGCGGGCAACAAGCGGATCGAGGTCAACCATGTGGGCCGCGTCATGCGCGAGCTGGAGCGCACCGACGGCACGCCCGGCCGCGATGTGCGGCTGACCATCGATGCCGATGTGCAGAATTTCGTGCAGGCGCGGCTCGGCACGGAAAGTGCGGCCTGCGTGGTGATGGATGTGGAGACGGGCGACCTTCTGGCCATCGCCTCGTCCCCCGGCTTCGATCCGAACCTGTTCGTGCGCGGGATCAGCCAGACCGACTATTCCCTGCTGATGGAAAACGATCACCGCCCGCTGGCCAACAAGACGGTGCAGGGCGCCTATCCGCCGGGATCGACCTTCAAGATGGTCACCGCGCTGGCCGCGCTGGAAGAGGGGCTGATCTCGACCGAGGATACGGTCTATTGCCCGGGCTATCTGGAATTCGGCGACCGCCGCTTCCATTGCTGGAAACGCGGCGGCCACGGGCGGGTGGACCTTGCCGCATCGCTGGCCGAAAGCTGCGACGTCTAT
>JBEEOG010000331.1:0-20493 GCA_041191745.1 Pseudomonadota bacterium
CACATCCTCCGCCCCGGCCTTCGCGCTTAGCCCCACCCCATGTGCCATCACCCCCGGTGCCTTCGCCTTCAGCTCCAGGATCACCCGCTGCGCCAGCTTCGGCCCCACGCCCGGCGCCGCCTGCACCGACCGCGCATCGCCCAGGGTGATCGCCCGACCCACGCCCTCGGCCCCCAACGTCCCCAGGATCGCCATCGAGGCCTTCGCGCCCACCCCCTGCACGGTCATCAGCAGCTTGTGCCACTCCTTCTCCAGCATCGTCGGAAAGCCGAACAGCTGCAGCAGGTCCTCGCGCACCAGAAGGTCGGTATAAAGCGCCACCGCCTCGCCCACCGATGGCAGGGCCATCATCGTGCGGTCGCTGACATGGACGATGTAGCCCACGCCGCGCACGTCGATCAGGACGGAATCGCTGCCCCGCCAGTCCAGCCGCCCCGAAATCTTTCCGATCATCCCGCAGCCCTTTTCAACGCGGCCTGAAGACGGCCCGCGCTTTGCATGTGATGCGCGTGACAGATGGCCACGGCCAGCGCGTCGGCGGCATCGGGGCCCGCCACCTTGACCCCCGGCAGGTGCAGGCGCACCATGTGGTCGATCTGCTGCTTGGCGGCATGTCCGACACCGACGACCGTCTTTTTCACCGCGTTGGGCGCGTATTCCCCGACCGTCAGGCCGAATTGCGCGGGCACCAGAAGCGCGATGCCCCGCGCCTGACCGAGCTTCAGCGTCGCCACCGCGTCCTTGTTCACGAAGGTATGTTCCACCGCCGCCGTATCCGGCGCGAAGGTCCGCAGCACCTCGGTCAGCTGGCTGTGCAGGCTGAACAGGCGCTGGGCAAGATCGCCCTCTTCCCCGTTCGGGGCGGAATGGCAGATGCCGTTGGCGACATGGGTCAGCCGCGCGCCCGCCACGTCGATCACCCCCCAGCCGAGGTTGCGAAGACCGGGGTCGATCCCGATGACGCGCATGTGCCCTGCCCCGTTTGCCTTATCGTTGGGCAAGGACTAGCACGAAACAAGAACATCGGGCAATCGCCAACAATCCGCTTGCACCGGTTTTAGCAAGCTGCTTTATGCGACCGCAGAAACCGACGCCGCGTCGCGGAAAAGCGACGGATGCGACGGAACGGTGACAATCTCCTTGAAACAAAGGGGCCGTCCGGCCCCTCTTGCCATGCGCGGCACGCAAGGCGGGCTTGCAACCGATGCGCTTGTTTTGCACATGCAGCATGATTATTTGGCTGTGCGAGGCGGAAAAGACGCCTCGGTGAGCAGTTTGTGAAAAGGATAACCGCCATGGCCGCCATCGATACGACCCGTCCGGCGCCGTTCGGCGCCATCTCGACCTACCGCGCGATCCAGTTCATCAGCGCCGCTGTCGAAGCCGTGAAGCTGTGGAACGAAGCCCGCGTGACCCGCAAGGTGCTGTCCAAGCTCTCGGACCGCGAGCTTGACGATATCGGCCTGTGC
Source organism: Pseudomonadota bacterium (assembly GCA_041191745.1). GTDB lineage: Bacteria > Pseudomonadota > Alphaproteobacteria > Rhodobacterales > Rhodobacteraceae > Paragemmobacter. The sequence goes on from JBEEOG010000331.1 coordinate 1,470, forward strand.
CGCGGCGATGTCGAGATGATCGGCCGCTGATCCCAGCGACCCGAACCCGGATGTAGGGGCCGCCGAGCATCGCTCAGGCGGCCTTTTGCATGTCAGAAGGTGCCCGCCGCCCGCGCGATGCCGCCGGCGAAGGCCAGCGTCAGGGGATCGGCCGCCATCAGGACTGCCCCCAGACGGTCCACCGTCCCGCCGGTCGCCAGCGATGCGACCTTGGCCTCATAGGCGCCCGCGCCGATCTGGACGAGAAGCGCCGCCTTGAACAGCGTGAACAGCAGCGCCACGGCGATCAGGCTGCGCGCGACAGGCCAGACGCGCCCCGCACGCCGCCGTTCGGGCGGCGCGAGCGTGCCTGCCGCGACAAAGGACCGTCCATGGGCATGCGCCCGCTCGATCCGCGCGACGCGTCCGTAGAATTCGTCGATATTCGGATCCGACATGGTCACCCCACTGCATCAGACCCCCACCGGTTACGGAAATTAACGGGGCGCGGCGGAAGGGGCAAGGAAATGGGGCGAAACCGCCCCATTTGGTCCCTGTCCCGTGATCAATCCCGCTTCAGGACGAGCGTTGTCCACTCTCCGATATCGTCGCGCGATTCGGGGGTGAAGCCCGCGGCGACATAGGCGGCCGTCACCGCCTCGGCCTGCACGGTCAGAAGGCCGGACAGGATGGCGATGCCGCCCTTGCCCAGATGGCGCGCCATGTCGGGGGCCAGTTCGATCAGCGGCCCCTTCAGGATATTGGCGAAGACGAGGTCATAGGGCGCGGCTTCGCCAAGGCGCGGATGGTCGAAGCCCGCCGCCTCCAGACAGTCGAGCCGCCCTTCCAGCCCGTTGATCGCCACATTCGCCTCGGCCACATCCACCGCCACGCGGTCGATGTCGGAGGCGATGACCAGCGCATCGGGCAGGACGGCGGCGGCGGCCATCGCCAGAACGGCGGTGCCGCAGCCGATATCGGCGACCTTGGTAGGACGGAAGCCCGCGTCGAACAGCCGGTCGAAGGCGCGCAGGCAGCCCAGCGTCGTGCCGTGATGGCCCGTGCCGAAGGCCACCGTCGCCTCGATCTGCAGCGCGACACGGCCTGCGGGCACCTTGTCGGCATCATGGCTGCCATAGACGAAGAAGCGCCCCGCCTCGACCGGCGAAAGCTCGCGCCGGACCTTGGCGACCCAGTCGATCTCGGGCAGTTCGGACACGGCGAAGGGCTTGGCACCGAAGGATTCCGCCACCAGCGACAGAAGCGCCGCGTTCGGCGGATCGAGGTAATAGGCGCCCACTTCCCAGAGGCCCGAGTCATCCTCGATCTCGAACACGCCGACGCCGATGGGCGTGGGGTCCAGCTGTTCCAGCGACTGCGCGATGGCGTTGGCGAAATCCTCGCCGGGAACGGTGGTCAGCGCGGAAAAGGTGGGCATGTCGGCCTCCGGTCGGGATGGGGCCGGATAGACCGCAGGGGGGCGAAGGTCAAGGCAGAGGGGGCAAGGCCCGCGTCAGCCCCGCCCCGTCAGCAGCCGCCAGCCCATCCGCGCCATGCTGGCAAGGCCCAGATCGGCATAGTCGCGCTTGCCCGCCAGCAGGTCGAAGAACCGCCGCTGCAGCCGTTCCGACCGCGACAGCGCCCAGAGGAAGCGGTGCTGCAGGCGGGGGTGATAGATGATGCGCGCGAAACGGCGGGCGCTGGCGATTTCGGCCTGCACCGGACGGATGCGGCGGCTGTAGCAGTCCAGCGCGGCATCGGGGGTGCCACGCGCCAGCGCCTCGGCCGCGGCTTCGGCGGCCTGCGCGCCCGATTTCACGGCCCATGCGATGCCCTCGCCCGTGATCGGATCGACGAAGCCCGCCGCATCCCCCGCCAGAAGCACCGCCCCCCGCCCCGGCGCGGGGCGCGGATCGCCGAAGGGCAGGTGGTGGCCCTTGATCCGCAGGGTGGCGGGATCGTAGCCCTTGGCGCGCAGCCATGCCTCGAAGGTCGCCTTCATGTCGGGGTTGCGCGACTGCCAGCCCCCGATCCCCAAGGTCAGGCTGTGGCGTTTCGGAAAGCCCCAGGCATAGCCCCAGTCGGCGGCGGTCATGTCCAGATAGGGCGTCACCCCGCCTTCGGGCAGCGGCACCTCCACCTCCAGCGCGAAGCCGATGAAGGCGGGGTCATAGGCGCGGCCGTGCAGGCTGCGCGCCACCAGCGAATTCACCCCGTCCGCCCCGATGATCACGCGGCCCCGCACCTCTTGCCCCGAGGCAAGGCGCAGGCGGCCTGCGGCCAGATCCAGCGTCTCGATCCGCTGGCCGGTCAGGTCCGTGGCCCCCGCCGCGATGGCCTGCGCCAGCAGGGCGACGTCCAGATCGGCGCGCATCGCATAGGCGATGGGCGGGATATCCCGCAGCTCGGCGAGGGGGCGGTCGCCGTCGAGCAGCCGCACCTGCGCGGATTCGTGCCAGATCGCGGGCGGCAGGGGGGCAAAGACCTCGTCCAGATGGGTGCGGCAGCGGCCCGTGATCCCGCCCCCGCAGAGCTTGTCGCGGGGGAAGCGGGCCTTGTCGACGACCGTGACCGAAAGGCCAAGCTGGCGGGCGCGCAGGGCGGCGGAACTGCCCGCAGGCCCCGCGCCGATCACAATCACATCACTGGTCATACAGAAAACGGGACCCCGGCCAGGTCAGGCGGAAATGCCCGTGCCTATCGGACAGGTAACCCCTGTGCCGCCGATCCCGCAATAGCCGTCAGGATTCTTGGCAAGATACTGTTGGTGGTAATCCTCGGCATAGTAGAAGGTCGGGGCGGGCAGGATTTCGGTGGTGATGACCCCGTAGCCCGACCGCGACAGCCGGTGCTGGTAGACCGCCTTAGACGCCTGCGCCGCCTGCGCCTGCGCGTCGTCATAGGTATAGATGCCCGACCGGTAGGTGCTGCCCACGTCATTGCCCTGCCGCATCCCCTGCGTGGGGTCGTGATTTTCCCAGAACAGGCGCAGCAGATCCTCGTAGCTGACGGTGGCGGGGTCGTAGATCACGCGCACCACCTCGTTATGGCCGGTCAGCTGGGTACAGGTCTCCTTGTAGGTCGGGTTCGGGGTATAGCCGCCCGCATAGCCGACCATCGTCAGCCAGACGCCCCTGACCTGCCAGAACTTGCGCTCCACCCCCCAGAAGCAGCCCATGCCGAACATCGCCTGCGCCATCCCGTCGGGGACGGGCGATTTCAGCGGAAGGCCCGACAGGAAATGCACATCGGCCGTGGGGATCGGATCGGGGCGGCCGGGCAGCGCGTCCTGCGGCGAGACCATCTGCATCTTGCGGCGGTCGATGAAGAACATGGCGGGGCCCTTTCCTGCTGGATGCGGGAAATATAGGTGGCCACCCCGCCCGTGGCCAGCAGCCTATTCCGCAGGCGCGGCGCGGGGACCTGCCGCGCCGAAGACCGTCTCGTAGCCCGGTTCGGGATGGCGCGGGATCAGAAGCGCCAGCCCCAGCGCCACCAGCGCCATCCCCGCCCCCAGAAGGAAGACATAGTCGGGCGAACGCGCCCAGAGATAGCCCAGCGCGGCCGGCAGGAAGACGGCGGCGATGTGGTTGATGGTAAAGGCCACGGCGGCGGTGGGCGCGATATCGGCGGGATCGGCGATCTTCTGGAAATAGGTCTTCAGCGCGAAGGACAGCGCGAAGAACATCTGGTCGAGGATGTAGAGCGCGCAGGCGATCACCAGCCCCCAGCCGAACCAGTAAAGCCCGCCATAGGCCAGAAAGACCAAGGACAGGCCCACATATTCGAAGGCCATCACGTTGCGTTCGCCCCACTTGCCCAGCGCACGGCCCATCGCGGGGGCGGCGACCATCTGCAGGATGTAGTTGACCAGAAGGAGCATCGTCATCTCCGACACCTTCATGCCGAAGCGTTCGACCATCATGAAGCCCGCGAAGACGACGAAGATCTGCCGCCGCGCGCCCGCCATGAACTGCAGCGCGTAGTAAAGCCAGTAGCGCCGCCGCAGCACCATGCGCTTGTTCTGCGGATGGGGGCTTTCGAATTGCGGATAGGCCAGCCAGCAGAAGACCGCGACCGCCGCCGTGATGCCGCCCGACACCAGATAGACGGTGTCATAGCTCAGCCCCAGCGCATCCCACAGAAGCACGATGGAGCCGTAGGCCAGAAGCGAGGCCGCCGATCCCGCCGCGACAAGCCAGCCCAGCACCTGCGGCGCGCGGTCCTTGCCGATCCATTGCAACTGCAGGGACTGGTTCACCGTCTCGTAATAATGAAAGCCGATGGAGGACAGAAGCGTGACGAGGAGCATCCCGCCAAAGGACGGGAACCACGCCGTCACCGCCGTCGCCGCCCCCAGAAGGAAAAGCGACGCCAAGGCCAGCGGCTGTTCGCGGAACACCCACAAGAGCACGATCACACCGATGGCCAGAAAGCCCGGGATTTCGCGCACGGTGTGCAGCCAGCCGATCTCGACCCCCGTGAAGCCCGCCGCCTCGATCACGAAGTTGTTCAGCAGCGCCGACCATGTGGCAAAGGCGATCGGCATGGCGAAGGCCATGACGAAGAGAAGCGTCTCGGGGCGGCGCCAGCGCGGCAGGCTTGCGGCTTGGGTGATGGGAAAGGGTGCGCGCGTCATGTGCGGGTTTTACGCCTGCCCGCCCCCGCGGGCGAGGAAAGAATTGTGTCGGCGACATTCCCGCAGGACACTGGCCGCAAAACGGAGGGAGCGATGGCCGGTCACGACGTGCAGCACGAACCCCGCGGCAGCAAGGGCCGCTATGTGATCCGCAAGGACGCGGAAGAGGCGGAACTGACCTATTCCGTCACTTCGCCCACGCTGGTGATCGCGGATCATACGGGCGTTCCCGACAGTTTCCGCGGCACGGGCGCGGGGCTGGCGCTGGTCGAGGCGATGGTCGCCGATGCCCGCGCCAAGGGCTTCCGCATCATGCCGCTCTGCCCCTTTGTGAACGCGCAGCGCAGGAAACATCCCGAATGGGCGGATGCCTTCGCGGTCTGACCCTCAGCCGTCCGAGATCACCTTGAACACGCAAGGATCGGTCACAAGCTCGGGCGGGGTGGCACAGAGGCCCTGCGCCACCTGCCACGCGGCCAGAACCTTGGGCACGTAATCGCGCGTCTCCACATAGGGGGGCACGCCGTCGTTTCTGGTCACCGCGCCCTCGCCCGCGTTGTAGGCGGCGATCACCATGATCGGGTCGCGGTTGAAATGGGTCATCAGCCAGTCGAGATAGGCCACGCCTCCCCGGATATTGGCCTTGGGGTCCATCGCATCGGCCACGCCGAAGCGGGATGCCGTGGCGGGGATGAGCTGCATCAGCCCCTGCGCGCCGGCATGGCTGACCGCATCCTCGCGCCCCGCGCTTTCGGTCGCCATCACCGCCAGCGCCAGCGCGGGCGAGACATCGGTGCCGATGGTCGCGGTCAGCAGCTCCACCCCGTAGCGGTTGGCAAGGTCCTGCATGTGCTGGAGCCGCGGCGCCGCGACGCGCGCGCCGTCCGGCCCCTGCGCCAGCGCGGCCAGCGCCCGTTCGAACCGGCCATCGACGGCAGCGCGGGCGGCGGGCACCTGCTGCCAGAACCATGCGTAATTGCCGCCGCGGAAGGGCGGGGCGGGCTGATCGGCCCCCGCTTCGGGCAGTTCGGGGGCGGGCAGGCCTTCGGGATCGACGGTCGGCAGAAGCGACAGCAGGCGGGCCTGTTCGACGGGGTCGATCTGGACGGTGATCCGCTGGCCGGGCTTCGGTTCGCCCACCTTCACCCGCTTGAAAGTGAAATCGGACGACTGGGCCGCCGCCGCCAGCGGAAGGCCCACCAGAATCACGAAAGCGCCAAGGCTTGCCCGAACCCGCATCGTCCCCGCATCTTCTTGCCGGATGCTGACCGCATCGCTGCGTCGGGGCCGAGTATTCCAAAGAATCGCGCGGTTTGCCACCCGACTTCCAGTCTAAAGTATGGCAGTTCTGCCAAAATTGCCGACAATCGGACGTTGATTACAGTATAAAGTATGTATTTCTGAAAAAAGTTTGCAAGCGAAACAGTCACTTGCAGGCCACCCCCCGAAAAACTTCGCATCGGTCCCATTTGCCCGATCCGCTCCAAACTGACGCCACGATTCAGGGGCCATATGCATCCATACCGAACGGCGATCGGGACGGAACAGAGGCCAACCCGAAACGACCCGGCGGTGTGTGTGAGCAACCCTAGTAAGGATCAAGACCATGAAACTGCTGAACATCTTCAAGACCTTCAAGAACGACGAGTCGGGCGCTGTGACCGTTGACTGGGTGGTTCTGACCGCCGCCATCGTGGGCCTCGGCCTCGTCGTGATCAACGTCGTCGCTCCGGCCGTGGACGGCACCTCGGATGCGATCGCGCTGGATCTGGCCGCCGCGCCGAACGCCGCCGAAGCCGCGATCGGCGACTGATCAGGGCCTCATCCCTGACCCTGACGCCGCGGTCGCCCAAGCCCGACCGCGGCGTTTGCGTATCCCAAGGGACGTGACGAGTGCACCGGGTAACATCAACGGGCGGGCAGATACGATGAAACAGCTCTTCCATCGCGCCATGCAGCGGCTCCTTTCCTCGGAAAAGGGTGCCGTCACCGTCGACTGGGTGGTTCTGACCGCCGCGATCGTCGGACTTCTTTTCATCATCGTTCAGGTTCTGAACGAATCCCTGATCCAGCAGACGACCGAAGACGGGATCGCGCTGACGCTGGAAGGGGCATCCGATGCGGCCGCGGCCGCGATCGGCGACTGATCCGTCTTTGCGCCGCCGGCCTTGTGCGGCGGCGTCTGTGTGGGGAAAACGAGATGCGGATGATCTTCGGACTGGTTCTCTTGGTCGGCATGGCGCTTGCGGGCGGTGCCGTCTACCTGACCCAAGGCTACATCGCCAAAACCGAACAGGCCCTGGCCCAGGAACGCGCCTTCCGCGCGCAGATCGGCCCGATGGTCGAGGTCTTCATCACCAACAAGGACATGAAATACGGCGATCCGCTGACCAAGGATGACGTGCAGAAGATCTTCTGGCCGAAGAACGCCCTGCCGGAACATGCCTTTGTCGAGGAAGCGGCCCTCTTTCCCGCCGATACCCAACAACCGCGCTATGTGCTGCGCGAGATGAGCGCCTTCGAACCCGTGCTCGCCAAGAAGGTGACCGAACCCGGCCAGCAGGCCGGGCTGACCAGCATGCTGGAACCCGGCATGCGCGCCTTCGCGATCCGTGTCGATGTGGCGTCGGGCGTGTCGGGCTTCGTCAATCCGGGCGACGCGGTGGACATCTACTGGACCACGACCTCGCCCGAGGGCGAGGTGACGCGCATGATCGAACAGCGCGTGTCGGTGGTCGCGGTCGACCAGCAGTCGGGCGGCGACCGCACCGGCGAGGCGATCGTGGCGCGCACCGTCACCGTGCAGGCCGGACCGGAAACGGTCGCGCGTCTGGCACAGGCGCAGGCCACGGGGCGGCTGTCGCTGGCGCTTGTCGGGGCGGACGACACCGCCATCGCGGATGCGGGCCTGATCGAGGTCGACAGCAAGGCGCTTCTGGGCATCACCGAACAGGAAGTGGTCGAGGCACCCGCCGAACGGGTCTGCACGATCCGCACCCGCCGCGGCGGCGAGTTGGTCGAAATCCCGATCGCCTGCACCAACTGAAACGTCCAAAGGCATGGCGCGACCACCATATGGGGTGGCCGCGCTTTGCCTTTGCAGCAAGCGCTAGCCTTATGTTGCGGGTTATCCACATAAGGAATAAGTCCCAAGGTTTTGATTCTTGCAAAAAAAGAGGGTTTACGCCATTTTGGCTGGCAGAGAGCGGACAAAAAGTCCGCCAGTCGGGCGTGACGGTAGCGTCGAGGCGTGATCGAAAGGGCAGGTCACATGAGCATGCGACAGGTAATTGTGGCCGCCACTGTGGGGCTGGCTCTGGCCGGCGGTGTGCCGGCATCCGGCGCGGCAGAGGTGCTGCGCGTCCTGCAAGGATCGGCAAGCGCGCCGCTGGTGGTCCCGATGAACCGTGCGGTTGTGGTCGAAAGCGACGCGCCCTTTGCGGAACTGTCGATCGCCAATCCCGGGATTGCCGATATCTCCACCCTGTCGGACCGGTCGATCTATGTGCTGGGCAAGACGCCCGGCCGCACGACGATGACGCTGCTCTCGCCCGAGGGAGAGCTGATCTCGAACGTCGAGGTGCAGGTCACCCCCGACATCGCGGAATTCAAGGAACGCCTGCAGCAGATCCTGCCCGGCGAGAAGATCGAGGTCAGGACGGCCAATGACGGCATCGTGCTGTCGGGCACCGTCTCGTCCGCGGCCAAGCTGGACCGCGCGCTCGATCTGGCCAACCGCTACGCGCCCGAGCGCGTGTCGAACCTGATGACGGTGGGCGGCACGCAGCAGGTGATGCTGAAGGTCCGCTTCGCCGAAATGCAGCGCACCGTGGCCAAGAACCTGTCCTCCTCGGTCCGCATCCTCGGGGCCGAAGGGAACCTCGGCGTGTCGGGCGCCACGGGCACGCTGCTCAATCCGGTCAACAGCGACCCCACGGGCGGCATCCAGCTGCGCGAGAATGCCGAAGGCGGCATCGCGATCGGCGTCAATACCGGCTCGCTCCAGTTCCAGGTGCTGCTTGAGGCGCTGGAATCAAAGGGCGTGGTCCGCACGCTGGCGGAACCGAACCTGACGGCGCTGTCCGGTCAGGAAGCCTCGTTCCTTGCCGGTGGCGAATACCCGATCCCCGTCGCCTCTGAAGACGGCCTGACGGTGGAATACAAACCCTTCGGTGTGGAGCTGAAGTTCACGCCGACGGTGGTCGACGGCGACATGATCAACCTGCAGATGACCGCCGCCGTGTCATCCATCGACAATACGGTCACGCTGACCTCGGGGACCTTCTCGGTCAACGCGTTCCGCCGCCGCGAGACATCGACGACGGTCGAGATGCGGGACGGCGAAAGCTTCGCCATCGCGGGGCTGTTGCAGGACGACTTCCGCAACCTGAAGGGTCAGGTGCCGTGGCTGGGCGACATCCCGATCCTCGGCGCGCTGTTCCGGTCGTCGGAATACCAGCGCGCGCAGAGCGAACTGGTGATCATCATCACCCCGCACCTCGTCTCGCCCACCCGTGGCGAGGCGCTGGCGCTGCCCACCGACCGCATCCGCCTGCCCAGCGAGCGGGACTTCTTCCTTTTCGGCAAGGTCGAGGGGCAGGGTCCGGCGGGCGAGGTCGCGCGACAGGATTTCACCGGTTCCTACGGTTATGTGATGGAGTAAGGCGCATGAAACCGCGTTTCCTTGCCGCCTGCGCCGCCTCTGCCCTGCTTCTGGCGGGCTGCGGCAGCACCGCCAACAACATCATCAGCACCGAGGTCGATCCCGGCGTCTTCGGCAATTCGACCATGAACAACACGCTGGTGATGACCGGCCAGCGCGACGCGACCCATGCCCTGCAGGGCCGCTTCGCCACCGAGGTGCCGACGACCATCACCTTTGCCTTCAACAGCGCGGCCCTGACCCCGCAGGCGATGCAGACACTCGACCGGCAGGCCAACTGGATCCGCCAGTTCCCCGAACTGCGCTTCAGCGTCTATGGCCATACCGATCTTGTCGGATCGGATGCCTATAACCGCGCGCTCGGCAAGCGCCGGGCCGAGGCGGTGGTATCCTATTTCGCGCAGCGCGGCATCAGCCGGTCGCGGCTCGAGGCGCTGGTGTCGTTCGGCGAGACGCGCCCCGTGGTGCAGACCGCCTCGCCCGAGGAACGCAACCGCCGCACCGTGACCGAAGTGTCGGGCTGGGCCGCGGGCCGCGCCGGCCAGCTGAACGGCAAATATGCCGAAATCGTCTTCCGCGAATACGTCGACTCGGCCACGCCGCGGCCCGTGCTGGAAGAAGCCAGCGCCGAAGCGGGCCAGTAAAGCCCCCTGATTGGCCCCGTCCGGTGCGGATGGGGCCAGCTGGACGCGGTTCTGTTTCGCGTCGGGCAAAAAACCCCAAAAACACGAAAATTTAGCCCAAGAGTCGCCACCATTGGGCGCGATCTTGCCCCCCGATGGGGCAATGCGTGGCGCGTAATCCGCCGCGCCGGTGTCCCGGTTGGCGAATCATCTGCCGGGCGTTCCGGCGGTTCGCCATCCGGCGCACCGTTTCAAAGGGACCTGAGGCGATGAGCAGTGTTGCGAACCTCCAGCCGGAACCGGCGCCGATCCTTGCATGTACCGTGTCGCGGGACGTGCGGAATTTCGATCTTCTGATCGACGACATGGAAATCGAGATGGGCGAATGCTGGGGCGACCTGACATTCGACGAAGCGCGCACCTTCCTGGAACAGCCCGATTCCGAAACGCTTGAATTCATCTGCGTCGCCGTGGACGGGCAGGACGAGACGGACCTGAGCGGCGTCGCCGCCATCGTCAGATCCGCCAAGGATCGCGGCATCCGCGTCATCCTGATCGCCGACCGCGTCAGCCCCGTCGGACTGCACCAGCTGCTGCGGCTGGGGGCCGAGGATTTCGTGCCCTATCCGCTGCCCGAAGGCGCCCTGCATGACGCGATCGAACGCCTCCGCAAATCGCGCGAGGCAGAGGCCGCCGCCGCCCTTGCCGCCGCGGCGCCCGTGGCCGCGCCGGTGGTGCATCTGCATTCCTCGTCCGACGAACCCGTCCAGCATCCGACCTTCAAGGCCAAAGGCGACCGCAACGGCGTGGTCCTGCCCGTGCACGGCCTGTCGGGGGGCACCGGAAGCTCGACCTTCGCGGCGAACCTTGCCTGGGAACTGGCGACGATCTCGAAGACCGACGCGCCGCGCGTCTGCCTGCTGGACTTCGACTTCCAGTATGGCTCGGTCGCCACCTATCTGGACCTGCCGCGCAAGGAAGCGGTGTTCGAGGTGCTGACCGATACGGCCGCCGTGGACAGCGATGCCTTCCTGCAGGCGATGCTGACCTATAACGACCGCCTGCACGTCCTGACCGCGCCCGCCGACATGCTGCCGCTCGATATCGTCACGGCCGAGGATATCGCGCGGATCGTCGAAATGGCGCAGTCGAACTTCGACTTCGTCGTGATCGACATGCCCAAGACCATCGTGGCCTGGACGGAAACCGTCCTCAGCCGCGCGCATGTCTATTTCTCGATGATCGATCTCGATCTGCGGTCGGCCCAGAACGTGCTGCGTCTGGTCCGCGCGCTGAAGGCCGAAGCCCTGCCGCACGAAAAGCTGCGTTTCGTGCTGAACCGTGCGCCGAAATTCACCGATCTCGCGGCCAAGAGCCGCGTGAAGCGCATGGCCGAAAGCCTCGAGATCAAGCTGGAAGTGCAGCTTCCCGATGGCGGGCAGGCGGTGACGCAGGCGAACGACCACGGCCAGCCCCTGGCCGAGGCCGCCGCCAAGAACCCGCTCCGCAAGGAAATCCAGAAGCTTGCCAAGTCGCTCCATGATCTGAACCGCGCCGTGGAGGCGGGGTCAGCCCGATGATGTAACCGGCCTGGGGGGGCCAAACCTATGTTTTCTCGGTTCAAGAAAGACGCTGCCGTTCCGCCCGCCGCCGCTGCCACCGCGCGGCCCGCGACGACTCCACAGCCTGCCTCGGCACCCGCCGCGGCACCCGCCATGCCGGCCGGCGCGCCGAGCGCGCTGAAACCGTCGCTGGTCAGCCGCGCCGCGGCCCCGGCCGAGGTGACGCCCGCCGACAAGGAAAAGAAGCGTAAGGAACGCCTGATGGAGCTCAAGGTCGAGCTTCACAAGCGCCTGCTGGAAAACCTCAACCTCGCCGCGCTGGAACATGCCAGCGAAGCCAGCCTGAGGACCGAGATCGCGGACATCACCTCCGAGGCGCTGAACGAGATGTCGGTCGCGCTGAACAAGGACGACCGCACCACGCTGAACCAGGAACTCTATGACGAGGTGATGGGTCTGGGGCCGCTGGAGCCGCTTCTGAAGGACGAGACGGTCAACGACATCCTCGTGAACGGACCCAACCGCATCTTCGTGGAACGCGCGGGCAAGCTGACGCTGACCGACATCACCTTCAAGGATGAAAAGCACCTTCTGCGGATCATCGACAAGATCGTGTCCGCCGTGGGCCGCCGCGTCGATGAATCGAACCCCTATTGCGACGCCCGTCTGGCGGACGGGTCGCGCTTCAACTGCATGGTGCCGCCGGTGGCGGTGGACGGATCGCTGGTGTCGATCCGGAAGTTCAAGAAGGAAAAGCTCAAGGTCGCCGACCTTGTCCGCTTCGGCGCCTTTACCGAGGAGATGGCCGCCTATCTGCAGGCCGCCGTGTCCTGCCGGCTGAACATCATCGTGTCGGGCGGCACGGGTTCGGGCAAGACGACGACGCTGAACGCGCTGTCCTCGTTCATCGACAACACCGAACGCGTCCTGACGATCGAGGATACGGCGGAACTGCAACTCCAGCAGGTCCATGTGGGCCGGATGGAAAGCCGCCCCCCGAACGTCGAAGGCAAGGGCGCGGTCACCCAGCGCGACTGCCTGAGGAACGCGCTCAGGATGCGTCCCGACCGCATCATCGTGGGCGAAACCCGCGGCGAGGAGGTGATCGACATGCTTCAGGCCATGAACACGGGCCATGACGGGTCGATGACCACGATCCACGCCAACAGCGCGCGCGACGGGATCAGCCGTCTGGAAAACATGGTGGCGATGGCGGGCATCGAGATGCCGCTGAAGGCCGTCCGCAGCCAGATCGCATCGGCCGTCAACCTGATCGTGCAGGCCAGCCGCCTGCAGGACGGCAGCCGCCGCATGACCTCCATCACCGAGATCACGGGGATGGAGGGCGAGATCATCTCGATGCAGGAGATCTTCCGCTACGAACGGCTTGGCGTCGAACCGAACGGCAAGATCATCGGGCGGTTCAACGCCACGGGCGTGCGGTCGCACTATTCCGACCGCTTCCGCCAGTGGGGCTACGACCTGCCCGCGTCGATTTACGAACCGGTCATCTGAGGGGGATGGACATGAGCGCCGCACCGATCATCTACATCCTCGTCTTCGTCGCCGTCGTGGTCCTTGTCGAGGGCCTCTATCTGACGGTCTTCGGCAAGTCGATCAGCCTGAACAGCCGCGTCAGCCGCCGTCTGGCGATGCTGGAAAAGAACAACAACCGCCAGGAAGTGCTGGAACAGCTCCGCAAGGAGATGACCCAGCATATGAATTCCCGCGGCATCCCGCTCTATTCGATCCTCGCCGACAAGGCGCAAAAGGCCAACATCGCCTTTTCGCCCAAGGCGCTGGTGGGGATCATGGTGGCGCTGTCGGGCGTGGCCTATGTCGGGCTGGCCGTGGGCACGCAGGCCGAACCCATGGTGCGTGCCGCCATCGCCGTCTTCATGGGCGTGGGCGGGGTCTATTTCTGGGTCAACCGCAAGGCCAAGCAGCGCGTCTCGATGATGGAAGAGCAGCTTCCCGACGCGGTGGAACTGATGGTCCGCAGCCTGCGGGTGGGGCACCCCTTCTCGTCCGCCATCGGGATCGTGTCAAAAGAGGTGGCCGATCCCTTGGGCACCGAATTCGGCGTGATCGCGGACGAGGCCGCCTATGGCCGCGACGTGGCCGAAAGCCTGAAGGCCTTTGCCGAACGCATGGACAACCAGGACTTGCGCTTCCTTGCCGTGGCGGTGACGATCCAGCAGCAGTCGGGCGGCAATCTTGCCGAAATCCTCGACGGTCTGGCCAAGGTGATCCGCGCGCGCTTCAAGCTGTTCCGCCGCGTCCGCGCCATCACGGCCGAGGCGAAGTGGTCGGGCATGTTCCTGTCGGGCTTTCCCATCGCCGCGGGGGCCGCGATCCAGCTGATCGAACCCACCTATTACGACGAGGTCAAGGAGACCCCCTATTTCGTGCCGGCGGCGCTGATCGTCGCGGGCTTCCTCGTCGTCAACGTCATCTTCATGAAGATGATGGTCAACATCAAGGTCTGAGGGCGTCATGGACATCATCCGAAATCTGGGCGACGCGCTGACCGCGACACTGGGGCCGATGGGGCCCTTGGCGGTGGTCGGGCTTCTGGGCGTGCTGCTTGTGCTGCTGACCCTGCCCGTCTTCCTGAAAAAGCGCGACGAGCCCTTCGACAGGCTCAAACGCGAGGCCGCGCGCGGCACGGCCAAGGCCGACCCCGGCCTTGCCCTGCGCCGCCCCGACGAGCGGGCGGACAAGCTCGAGAAATATGCCCATTTCCTCGAACCCAAGAACCGCGAAGAGCTTTCGGCCGCCAAGCTGAAGATGGTCCGCGCGGGCTACCGGACGAAGAATGCCGTGCGCGTCTTCCATTTCGCGCAACTGACGCTGGGGCTTGGCGCGCTGGCCGTGGGCCTGATCTACACCCTGCTGACCAGCGGGGGCCAGGAGGTCGAGATCCAGTCCGTGGTGATCACCACGCTGATCCCCGCGGCAGCGGGCTACTACCTGCCGGTCTACTGGGTGAACCGCCGCCTGCAGACGCGTCAGGTGGAAATGACGCAAGGCTTTCCCGACGCGCTGGACATGATGCTCGTCTGCGTCGAGGCGGGGCAATCGCTCGATCAGGCGATCATCCGCGTGTCCAAGGAAAGCCGCGCCTCCTGCCCCGCGCTGGCCGAGGAATTCGAGATCGTCGCGCACGAGGTGAAGGCGGGCAAGGAACGCGTGCAGGTGCTGCGCGACATGGCCGAACGCGTGGGCCTGCCCGACATCACCTCTTTCGTCACGACGATGATCCAGTCCGCGACCTTCGGCACCTCGATCGCCGAGGCGCTGCGCGTCTATTCCGCCGAAATGCGTGACAAGCGCGTGATGCGCGCGGAAGAGAAGGCAAACACCTTGCCGACGAAACTGACCCTCGGCACTATGATGTTCACGGTGCCACCGCTTCTGCTCATGCTGATCGGGCCGTCGCTTCATGGCATCGCGACGCAATTCGGTGGTGGTTGAGAGCCTTTGTGACGGCAACCTTTTCTGGTGTTGCAAGGCTGGCGTTGTCTGGCGCCGGTCTTTGCCTTCTGGCCGCCTGCGGAAGCGTGGGCGGTGCGACCCTGTTGCAGGAGAACCGCCCGCCCCGCGCCGATGCCCGCGGCGAGGGGGTCGATGGCCTGTCCACGGGCCATCGCCTGATGGCGGCGGGCGAATACGACCTTGCGCTGCGGGCCTATCTGCGCGCCGCTTCGGAAGAAGGGGTGACGGTCGATGTGCTGTCGGCCATCGGTTCGGCCAACCTGCAGCTGGGCCGTCTGGGACAGGCCGAACAGATCCTGCGCCGCGCGCTGGAACGCGACAGCCGCTTCGTTCCGGCACTGAACAATCTGGGCGTCGTGCTGATGGAACAGGGCAAGGCGGGCGAGGCGCGGGTGATCTTCCAGCAGGCCTATGCGCTGGACAGTGGCCAAACGGACGCCATACGCGAAAATCTCCGCCTCGCTATCGCGGAAAGCGAATCCGCGATATATGATGCGGCACAAGAAGAAGAACCCCGGTTCACCCTCGTGCGCCGCGGTCAGGGGCAGTACGAGCTTCTGTCGCGGTTCTGACGGGTCAGACGGGCGAACACGAGCAGACCGAGCAGAAAAAGGACGCACCAATGCGCCACCCTGCCCTTTCCCCCGCGCCCGTCGCAGCGGGTGCCCGAAACCTGCGGCGCGCCTGCCTTCTGCTGGCCGCCCCGCTGGCGCTCGCCGCCTGTCAGGGCACCAGCGACGCCGAGGTGCAGCGCGCCATCCGCGATGTGAACGTCGTCGATGAATCGAACCTGAACGACATCATGCTGACGGTCGCCGATCCGGCCGAGGCGGTGGCCTATTTCGCCAAGGCCAGCGCCGACCAGCCCGAGCGGGTCGATCTGCAACGGGGGCTTGGCCGTTCGCTCGTGCGGGCCAACCAGCCGGAAGAGGCGGTGCAGGTCTGGACCCGCATCACCGCCTCGTCCGAGGTGACGCACGAGGATCGCGTCAACCTTGCCGACGCGCTGATCCGCATCAACGAATGGGGCCGCGCCGAGGCGGAACTGAACCGCATCCCCCCCACCTTCGAAACCTTCGAACGCTACCGGCTGGAAGCGATGGTCGCCGACAGCAAGAAGGACTGGAAAAAGGCCGACAGCTTCTATGAAATCGCGGCGGGCATGACGGCGCGGCCTGCGGGCGTGCTGAACAACTGGGGCTTTTCCAAGCTGAACCGCAAGGACTTCACGGGGGCCGAACGGCTGTTCGTGCAGGCCCTGACCTATGACCCGTCGCTCTTCACGGCCAAGAACAACCTCGTCCTCGCCCGCGGGGCGCAGGGCAAGTACGAATTGCCGGTGGTCCCGATGACGCAGACGGAACGGGCCGAACTCACCCACACGCTGGCCCTGACCGCGATCAAGAAGGGGCAGGTCTCGCTGGGCAAGACCCTGCTGATGGACGCCATCGAAACCCATCCGCGGCATTTCGAGGCGGCGGTCCGCAGCCTTCAGGCGCTGGAGGGCTGAGAGATGTTCGCCGCATCCCTGCCCTCCGACTGGACGGCCGCATGGTTCCTGCCGGTGTCGATCCTTCTGGGCCTCTGGGTCGCATGGTCGGACCTGAAATTCATGAAGATCCCGAACATGGCGGTGCTGGCGACGATGGCGGCCTATCTGGTCGTGGGGCCGGTGGCGCTGCCGCTCGATCTGTGGCTCTGGGGCTGGGCGCTGGGGCTTGTGGTGCTGGTCGCGGGCTTCCTTGCCAATGCGGCGGGGCTGGTGGGGGCGGGAGATGCGAAATTCGCCGCCGCCATGGCGCCCTTCTTCGTGGGCAGCGACGTGCGCTTCGTCTTCGTCCTCTTTGCCGCGACGCTGCTGGGCGCATTTGCCGCGCATCGCGGGCTGGGCCGCCTCTCGGCCTTCCGGAGCGCGACCACGGCCTGGGAAAGCTGGCAGTCGCGCGACTTTCCGATGGGGCTGGCGCTGGCGGGGACGCTGATCTTCTACTTTCTTCTCGCTCTCCTCATCTCTGCCTGAATTTTTGCACGTTTGACGGGTATTTCCGCGACAGGATGCACGATCCGCATCGCCCGCAGGAGAGCCGACCATGTCCGTCCAGCCCGCCGTTCCGCTTGGGTCCACGCCGCAACAGGGCGTGACGCCGCCGCCCGTGCCGCGCAGCCTGACCGAAACGGGGCTGTCGCCGGTGATGATGCGGGACATCCTTCTCAAGACCATGTTCCGCATGAATGTGGAACATGTCAGCGCCATCGGGCGCATCTGCTGCCTGCCCGTCACGCTGGCGCAGGAACTGGTCGATCTGGCCCGCAGCCAGCGTCTGGTCGAGGCGACGGGCACGCTGCACGCCACATCCGGCAACGAGATGGGCTACCAGCTAACCGACAGCGGAAAGGCCCGCGCGCTGGATGCGCTGTCGCAATCGGAATATTATGGCGCGATGCCCGTCCCGCTCGAGATGTACAAGGAACAGGTCAGGCGGCAGTCGATCCGCAACCTGACGCTGACGCGGGGCGAATTGCTCAAGGGCATGGGCCACCTGATCCTGCCGCCCGACCTGATCGACAACCTCGGCCCCGCCGTCACCTCGGGCCGGTCGATCCTGATGTACGGCCCGCCGGGCAACGGGAAATCCTCGATCTCGAACGGGATCCGCGACGCGCTGGGCGACAAGATCTATGTGCCCCGCGCCATCGAATATTCCGGCCAGATCATCACTGTCTATGACCCGATCGTCCATTCCGCGGCCGAGGAACAGGCCGACGACGCCCTGTCCCTGCGCCGGTCGGGCAACCGCTACGACAGCCGCTATGTCCATTGCGAACGCCCCACCGTGATCACGGGCGGGGAACTGACGCTCGACATGCTGGACCTGAAATACAACCCTACGGCGCGGACCTATACCGCCTCGCTGCAGCTGAAGGCGACGGGGGGCATCTTCATCATCGACGACCTTGGCCGCCAGTCCGAGCCGCCGCAGAAGATCGTCAACCGCTGGATCGTGCCGCTGGAGGAAAGCCGCGACATCCTTGCCCTGCAATCGGGCGAGAAGTTCACCGTGCCCTTCGACACGCTGGTGATCTTTTCCACCAACTTCCACCCCAACGAGATCTTCGACGGCGCGGCGCTGCGGCGCATCTTCTTCAAGATCAAGATCGACGGGCCCAATCAGGAAAACTTCCTGAAGATCTTCGCGCTGGTGGCGAAGAAGAAGAAGATGCCCCTGAACGAAGAGGCGCTCTTGCACCTGCTGAAGGTCAAGTATCCGACCATCGACAACAACTTCGCCAATTACCAGCCGGTCTTCCTGATCGACCAGATGATCTCCATCTGCGAATTCGAGGGCATCCCCTACCAGATGACCCCCGCCCTGATCGACCGCGCCTGGGCCAACATGTTCGTCAAGTCCGAGAAGATCGCCAAGTGACCCTGCGGCGCGCGCGGCAGGGCCGCGCGCAAGCCTTTCCTCTCGCGCCCGCGCGAGACGCGCGGCCACTCGGGCGCGGGGGCCAGCCCCCGCACCCCCGGGATATTTGGGAACAGATGAAGGCGGGATCAGGCGAAAAGCCGGACACCGCTTTCGGTGACGATGGCATCAAGCCGCTGGTCGTATGCGTCGATGGGCACTTCCGCCAGTTCCTGCGCGGCAAAGGCGAAGCCCACCGCCAGCACGTCATGGCGCGCGCGCAGGCCCGCCAGCGTGCGGTCGTAGAAGCCGCCGCCATAGCCAAGGCGGTAGCCCCGCGCGTCGAAACCGACCAGCGGCACGATGACGACCTGCGGTTCCACCCATGCGCCTTCGACAGGGACATAGGCCTTGAAATCGCCCTCCTCCATCGCGCAGCCGGGGGTCCATTCGCGGAACTTCAGCGGCGTGGCAGGGCCGAGGATCACCGGCACGCCCACGGGGCCCCGATGGGCGGCCATCGCGGCCAGCGGGTCGATTTCCGTCCGCATCGCCATGTAGCCCGCCAGCACCTTGCCCGCATGGGGGGCAAGGAAATCGGCCAGCAGTTCCGCGGGCAGGGACAGGCCGCGGAACTGCTGGCCGATTTCCTT
>JBEEOG010000332.1:0-6798 GCA_041191745.1 Pseudomonadota bacterium
GACGGTCGCGACAGCCTGCTGGGCGGTGCCGGAAACGACACGATGGCGGGTGGCCTCGGCCCCGATGTCTTCGTGGCGGAGGGGGCCGATGTCATCACCGACTTCGACCCGACCACGGGCATCCAGGGCACGAACGGGGCGCCGAACACCGACAACGACTTTGTCGATCTGTCGCGCTTCTACAATAACGCCACGCTGGCGGCGTTCAACGCGGCGAACCCGGGCAACACCTTTGCCAACGCGCTGGCATGGATGCGGGCCGATCAGGCCGATGACGGCATCCTGCAGGGGGCGGACGGGCTACGTATCCTGACCGGCGGCGCGGCGACCAATGCCGACCTGCTGAACGGCGAGAATACCGGCATCGTCTGCTTCACCCGCGGCACGCTGATCGCCACGGCGGAAGGCGAGCGCGCGATCGAGGAGCTGGCTCCGGGCGATCTGGTGCTGACGCTGGATCACGGCTACCAGCCGATCCGCTGGATCGGGTCCACCACGGTCGAGGCGAAGGGCCGGCTTGCCCCCATCGCGATCGAGGCGGGCGTGCTGGGCAACCTGCGGCGGCTGCTCGTCAGCCCGCAGCACCGGATGCTTCTGTCGGGCTGGCAGGCGGAACTGCTGTTCGACGAGCCCGAGGTGCTGGCCGCGGCGCGGATGCTGGTCAACGACAGCACCATCCGGCCGGTCGAGGGGGGCGAGGTGGAGTACTTCCACATGCTCTTCGACGAGCACGAGATCGTCTTCGCCGAAGGCGCGCCGTCCGAAAGCTTCCATCCCGGCCATCAGGGCTGGGGGGCGCTGGCCGAAGAGGCGCGGGCCGAGATCCTGCATCTCTTCCCGATGCTCGAGGGCGGGGACTTCACCGCCTATGGCCCGAGCGTGCGCCGCACGCTGAAGGCCGCCGAGGCGCAGCTTGCCGTCGAGACGATGCTGCGCGAGCCCGCGGACGAGTGACAAGACAGCGCCGGCCCGTCATGGGGGTGACGGGCCGGCGCAACCCACGGAACGACAGGACGAGTTGCTGCCATGACCGACCTTTCCTTTAGCTTCGTCTCGGTGCGCATGTTCGCCGCGGGAACCCCCGTGCGGACGGGGATCGACGAGGACGACTTCACGCCGATCGAATTCCTCAGCGCGGGGGACACGGTCTATGACCCTGTCAGCGGGCGCTTCCACGACATCGCCGACATGTCCTGCGGCACGCTCGACCGTGACAAGGCGCGCGAGATCGGGATGGAGGTCTACCGCTTCGGCAAGGCGCAGGAAAACCGCCGCGTCACCTGCATGATCGAAAGCCGCAACATGGCGCGTGGCCCGCTGCGCGACGCCCCGCCCGCCAAGGGCGCGATCGACGAGGGCGTGTTCTACGCGCTGGCCTTCGATGGTCGCGTGATCGTCGATACCGGCGCGGCGCTCTGCGAAATCCGCTGACGCCCTGACGGGCTTTCCACCGGCCCTGCGCGGTGCCATCATGGCGGCACCCCGCAGGCGGCAGGTGGCCCATGCCCGACTTTCCCGAACTGGCGTTTCACGGTGCGGCGCGGGCCGTGACGGGGTCTTGCTTCCGTCTGGCCACGGCGGGCGGGACGGTCCTGATCGATTGCGGGATGTTCCAGGGGTCGAAGACCGAAAAGGCGCTGAACTGGCGGCCCTTGCCCTTTGATGCGGCGCGCGTCGATGCGGTGGTGCTGACCCATGCCCATATCGACCATTCCGGCCTTTTGCCGCGCCTTGCGAAAGAGGGTTTCGCAGGCCCCGTCCATGCCACGCCCGCCACGGTCGCGCTCTGCGGCGTGATGCTGCCCGACAGCGCCCATATCCAGGAAATGGAGGTGGAGATGCTCAACCGCCGCAATCGCGGGCGGGGCAGGGAGGCGGTCACCCCGATCTATGACGGACAGGATGCCGACCGCATCCTGCGCCAGTTCCGCGCCCAGCCGCTGGGCGACTGGTTCGCCGTCCTGCCCGACCTGCGCGCGCGGTTGTGGAATGCGGGGCATCTCCTCGGTTCCGCCTCGGTCGAGGTGGAGGTGGCCTGCGCGGGCGGGCCGCTGCGGCTGCTCTTTTCGGGCGATATCGGGCCGGATGCGAAGCTTCTCCAGCCCGATCCCGAAGGGCCCGCCGACCTGCATTACATCATCTGTGAATCGACCTATGGCGATACCGACCGCGATGACGCCAGCGCCGAACGCCGCCGCGCGGCCCTGCGCGATCTGGTGCACGAGGCGATGCGCGATGACGGGGCGCTTCTGATCCCGTCCTTTGCCGTCGAACGCGCGCAGGAACTGGTGTCGGACCTGATGCAGCTGATGGCCGAAGGAAAGCTGCCCGTCACCCCCGTCTACGTGGACAGCCCGATGGCGCTGAAGGCGACACGGGTCTTTGCCGAGCACCGCGCCGCGCTGGAGGATGGCGCGCATCTGGTGGACATGCTGGGCCACCGCCACCTGCATTTCGTCGAAACCGTCGAACAGTCCCGCGCGCTTGGCAGCCGGCACGGGTTCCATATCGTCATCGCCGCCTCGGGGATGTGCGAGGCGGGGCGCATCCGCCACCATCTGAAAAACTGGCTCTGGCGCGAGGAAGGCACGGTGCTGCTGGCGGGCTTTCAGGCCGAAGGCACGCTGGGCCGCATCCTGCAGGATGGCGCGCGGATGGTTCGGATACAGGGCGAGGAGCTGCCCGTCCGCGCCCGCATCCGGCAGATGGACCTCTATTCGGGTCACGCCGACGGGCCGGAACTCGTGCAGTGGATCAGGGACCGCCTGCCGCTGCGGCAGTCGCTCTTCCTTGTCCATGGCGAGGACGAGGCGATGGCGGGCCTTGCCGCGCGGCTGGAGGGCGTGGTGCCCCCCGACCGCATCCTGATCCCCGCGCTCGACGAGCGGTGGGAACTCTCGCCCGATGGCCCCACGCGCAAGGCGGCGTCCGAAGCCCCGCGCCTCGGCCCCGAACAGGTGGCGCGGCTGGACTGGCACAATGACGTGACGCGCCTGATCCTCGACATCAACCAGACCCTGCGCGACGCGGCGGACGAGAAATCCCGCGCCGTCCTGATCCGCCGCCTGCGCCGCGCGCTGGAGGACGGGGGCCACCCGCCGCCGCCGCCGCGCCATCCGCTGGGGCGCAAGCACTGAACCCTTCCCTTCCCATGCGGCTTGCGCCAAAAGGGGCCGCTTTTCCTTGGAGTGGATCATGGCGCAGGGCTTCGGCTTCACCCTTCACGCAACCGACGGTGCGGCGCGCACGGGCGTGATCCGGACGACTCGGGGCGAGATCCGCACCCCCGCCTTCATGCCCGTGGGCACGGCGGCAACGGTCAAGGCGATGCTGCCCGACAGCGTGCGCGCCACGGGGGCCGACATCCTTCTGGGCAATACCTATCACCTGATGCTGCGCCCCACGGCGGAACGCATCGCGCGGCTGGGGGGCCTGCACCGCTTCATGAACTGGGACCGCCCGATCCTGACGGATTCGGGGGGCTTTCAGGTCATGTCGCTGGCGGGCCTGCGGAAACTGACCGAGGAAGGCGTGCGCTTTTCCAGCCATGTGGACGGATCGAAACACATGCTGACCCCCGAACGCAGCATGGAGATCCAGAAGCTGCTGGGGTCGGACATCGTGATGTGCTTCGACGAATGCCCCGCCCTGCCCGCGACCGAAGCCGAGGTGGAGAAATCCATGCGCCTGTCCATGCGATGGGCACAGCGGTCGCGCGACGCATTCGGCGACCGCCCCGGCCATGCGCTGTTCGGCATCATGCAGGGCGGCGTGACAAAGGACCTGCGCGAGGAATCGGCCGAGGCCCTGAAGAGGATCGGCTTCGACGGCTATGCCGTCGGCGGTCTGGCCGTGGGCGAGGGGCAGGCGGCGATGTTCGGCGTGCTCGACTACGCGCCGGGCTTTCTGCCCGAGGACAAGCCGCGCTACCTGATGGGGGTGGGCAAGCCCGATGACATCGTGGGCGCGGTGGAACGCGGCATCGACATGATGGATTGCGTGCTGCCCTCGCGCTCGGGGCGGACGGGGCAGGCATGGACGCGGCGCGGGCAGGTCAACATCAAGAACGCCCGCCATCAGGACGATCCGCGCCCCTTGGATGCCGACTGCACCTGTCCCGCCTGCCGCAGCTATTCCCGCGCCTATCTGCACCATGTCTACCGCTCGGGCGAGATCATCGCCTCGATGCTGATGACGTGGCACAACCTGCATTACTATCAGGACCTGATGGCCGGCCTGCGCGAGGCCATCGCGGGCGGGCGTCTGGCGGCCTTTGTCGCCGATTTCCACGCCAAGCGCGCCGAAGGCGACATCGAACCCTTGTAAGCCAGCGGGTTACGGCGCGTCCTTCATGCGCCGCTTGATGCGGCTGAAGGCAATGGGCGTGATCCCGAGGAACCGCGCGATATCCCCCTGCGGCAGGCGCGCCAGCGCCTGCGGCGCATGGGCCAGCAGCGCGCGGTAGCGCGCCTCGGGCGTCATCGACAGAAGGGCGGCCTCGCGCGCCTGCTTGCGGCGCAGCAGCCAGGCCGAAAAGGCAAGTGCCGCCTCCCGCACCCCCGCATCGGTCGCGGCGGCCATGTCCAGCGCCGCGCGGGGCAGGCGCAGCAGGGTGCAGCCTTCCAGACAGACCGCGCCATAGGGTGCGCCATCCCCGTCGGCGGCGGCGAAGACGCCTTGATCCAGAACGAAGCTCTTGATCCACTCCGCCCCGTCCTCGGTCGTGTAGACGAGTTTCACCAGCCCCGAGAGCAGCAGCACCACCTCGCCCCTGTCGGCATCGGGGCCGAAGACGACCTCCCCGCGCGGGCAGCGGCGCGGTTGCCAGAGCCGCGCGCGTTCCAGATGCGGGCGCAGCGCCGCGATCAGGGCAGGCGCCGCCGTGCCCGTTTCTAAACCGAGGTTCATGCGCGCCGTCCGTCCTGCCCCTATGCCTGTGCGCGAATCTGGAACGGAGGCAGGGATGTCAAGATTGCCGGCAGGGGCAAAGGTTCTGGTGACGGGGGGCTCCTCGGGCATCGGGGCGGAACTGGTGCGCGCTTTGCGCGGGCGGGGCCATCCCGTCATCGTGCTGGCGCGGCGGGCCGAAGGGATGGGGCGCGCGCCCGATCTCTTTCCCGTGGCCTGCGATCTGGCCGATCCGGCGGCGCTGCCCGCAGTCATGGCGCGGGTGCTGTCCGACCATCCCGACCTGACGGTGCTGGTGAACAATGCCGGCCTGCAACTGGCGCGGCCCCTGACCGACCCCGCGCTGACCGCGCAGGACATCATCGAAGAGGTCGCCGTGAACCTGACCGCGCCCGCGCTTCTGGCGCAGGCCGTGCTTCCTGCGATGCGCGCGCGCGGGCGGGGATGGATCGTCAACATCTCGTCCGGCCTTGCGGTCTTTCCCAAGGAGAACACGGCGCTTTACTGCGCGGCCAAGGCGGGGCTGTCCAGCCTGACGACCAGCCTGCGCTGGCAGGTCGAAGGGCAGGGGATCACGGTGGCCGAGGTCGTGCTGCCGCTGGTCGACACGCCCATGACGGCGGGGCGCGGGCGCGGCAAGATCACGGCGGAACGGGCGGCGCAGGACATCCTGCGCGGGCTGGACCGCGGGCAGGCGACGATCCGCATCGGCAAGGCGTGGCTTCTGCCCCTTGTCGCGCGGCTTGCGCCTTCGCTGGGCCTTGGACTGATGAGGCGGGGATGAAAGACCTTCTGAAAATCGCCGCCCTGCTGGCGCTGGCCTTCGCATCGACCTTCTTTCTTGTGCAATGGTCCGGCCTGATCCCCGAAGCGGGCGTGGTGGCATGGCTTGAAGGGTTGCGGGCGGTGGACCCGTGGCTTCTGATGGCGGGGGTGGTCCTGCTGCTGGTGGCCGACCTTTTGGTTGCGATCCCGACGATGACGACGATCCTTCTGGCGGGCTACCTCCTCGGTCCGCTGGCGGGCGGGCTTGCGGCCTCGGCGGGGCTGATGGCGATGGGGGGCGCGGCCTATGGCATGGGGCGCAGGCTGGGGCGTCCGGTGCTGGCGCGGATGCTGAAAGATCCCGACCGTCTGGCGGGGATCGAGCAGGCCTTCGCCCGTCAGGACATGCTGGTGCTTGTGGTCTGTCAGGCGCTGCCGATCCTGCCTGAACTTTCGGCCACGCTGGCGGGAATCGCACGGATGCCGCTGCGCCGCTTCCTGCTGGGCTACGCGGCGGGGGTCGTGCCCTTTGCCTTCATCGTCGCGGCGGGGGGCGCGGCAAGCAGCCCCGACGACCTGCGCCCCGCGATCCTGACCGCCATCGCCACCAGCGCGGCACTGCTGCTGCTCTGGCGCGCCGTGCAGCGCCGCGGCGGTTAGGCCATCCATCGGGAATTTACGACCCGCGCGCCCTTGCGGTGCGCGCGGGCAGGGCGCATCATGCATCCCTCAGGCGTGGTTGACACCCGTGGGCGCGGCCACCAGATATTGCATCCGTGGGGATGGCGGTCGCTGCCGATGATCGGGGCGCGGACCATCCTGCCAGACAAGGAAAAGCCATGAGCGAACAACTCCCGACCAGCTATCCGGTGCTTCCGCTCCGCGATATCGTGGTCTTTCCGCACATGATCGTGCCGCTTTTCGTGGGACGCGAGAAATCGGTCCGCGCGCTGGAAGAGGTGATGGCGGATGACAAGCAGATCCTCTTGTCCTCGCAGATCGATCCGTCGGTGGACGATCCGGGCACCGACGCGATCTACCGCGTGGGCGTGTTGGCCAATGTGCTGCAGCTTCTGAAACTGCCCGACGGCACGGTCAAGGTGCTGGTCGAAGGCAAGAGCCGCG
>JBEEOG010000333.1:0-7160 GCA_041191745.1 Pseudomonadota bacterium
GCGGGCACGCGCAATAATGCCCCCCCCCTGCGCGGGCACGCGCAATAATGCCCCCCCTGCGCGGGCACGCGCGGTGATGCCCCCCTTGCGCGGGACGGGCTGGCCCCCCATTCTCCGCCGCAACGAAAAAAGGGGGGCAGGGCGCATGATTCCGGTTCTTGGGTTCGAGGGTGCGAAGGTCGCCGTTCTGGGGCTGGGCCGGTCGGGCCTTGCCACGGCGCGGGCGCTGGCGGCGGGCGGGGCGACCCCCCTTCTGTGGGACGACAGCCCCGAATCCCGCGCCAAGGCCGAGGCCGAGGGCTTCGCCATGACCGACCTGACCCGCAACGGCGCCTTCGACGGCGTGGCGGCGCTGGTCGTGAGCCCCGGCATCCCGAACCTCTACCCCACCCCCAACCCCGTGATCGACCGCGCGCTGGAACTGGGCATCCCCGTCGATAACGACATCGGCCTGTTCTTCCGCAGCTTCGCCGCGCAGGGCTTTGCCGAACTGGAGCAGCCGCCGCGCGTCGTCGCGGTCACCGGATCGAACGGCAAATCCACCACCACGGCGCTGATCCACCACATCCTGCAGGTCGCGGGGCGGCCCACGCAGATGGCGGGCAACATCGGGCGCGGCGTGCTGGACATCGACCCGCCCGTGGACGGCGAGGTGGTGGTGCTGGAGCTGTCCTCCTACCAGATCGAACTGGCCCGCGCGCTGACGCCGGATGTGGCGGTGTTCACCAACCTCTCGCCCGACCATCTGGACCGGCACGGCGGGATGGGCGGCTATTTCGCGGCCAAGCGGCGGCTTTTCACCGAAGGCGGCCCCGACCGTGCCGTGATCGGCGTGGACGAGCTCGAGGGGCGCTTCCTTGCCAACCAGTTGGGGCAGGGGCCGAACGACGACCGCGTGATCCGCATCTCCTCGGCGGCAAAGCTCGACGGGTTCGGCTGGGCGGTCTTTGCGCGCAAGGGGTTTCTGGCGGAATGGCGCAAGGGGCGGCAGGTCGCCTCGATCGACCTGCGCGATGTGGCGGGCCTGCCCGGCGCGCATAACCACCAGAACGCCTGCGCGGCCTATGCCGCGACGCGGGCGCTGGGCGTGGGGCCCAAGCAGATCGAGGACGCCTTCCGCAGCTTCAAGGGCCTGCCCCACCGCAGCCAGCTGGTGGGCGAACGCGGCGGGGTGCGCTTCATCAATGACAGCAAGGCCACCAATGTGGACAGCGCCGCCAAGGCGCTGCAGGCTTTTCCGAAAATCCGCTGGATCGCGGGCGGCATGGGCAAGGAGGGCGGGATCGCCGCGCTGAAGCCCCTGCTCGGGTCGGTGGTGAAGGCCTATCTCATCGGCCATTCGGCGCGCGACTTCGCCCTGCAGCTGGGCCAGACCCCGCACGAGATCTGCGAGACGATGGACCGCGCCGTCGCCCGCGCGGCGGCCGAGGCCGAGGCGGGCGAGGTCGTCCTGCTGGCCCCCGCCGCCGCGAGCTTCGACCAGTATCCGAATTTCGAGAAGCGGGGCGAGGATTTCACCGCCCGCGTCCGCGCCCTGATCGGCTGACCGCCCGCCCGGCTGGCCCCGCTTGCCGTCCCGCGCCGGCGCGGGACGCGCGGCGGCGGCTTGCGCCCGTCCTGCCGCGCAGGCCCGCCGCAGTTCACCGTTTCGTGCTGGAAGAGCGCGGAAATCTTCGCTAGACTCCACCCCAG
The DNA here is from genome assembly GCA_041191745.1 of Pseudomonadota bacterium. GTDB lineage: Bacteria > Pseudomonadota > Alphaproteobacteria > Rhodobacterales > Rhodobacteraceae > Paragemmobacter. Next base: position 1,693 of record JBEEOG010000333.1, read on the forward strand.
ATCCGGACAACCGGACACCGGGCAACCGGATCAGGGCAGCAAGGGACCCCGACCAACGGGGCCGAAGACAGACAGGCGGACCGACCCCATGACTGAGATGGTCTATGGCTCCAGCCCCGCACGGGTGACAGAGCCGGTGCTTCCCCGCTGGTGGCGCACGATCGACAAATGGTCGATGACCTCGATCATGGTGCTGTTCGGCATCGGGCTGCTTCTGGGCCTTGCCGCCTCGGTGCCGCTTGCCACGCGCAACGGGCTGGAGCCCTTCTTCTATGTCCAGCGTCAGGCGGCCTTCGGCGGGCTGGCGCTTCTGGCGATGTTCGCCACCTCCATGCTCCCGCCCGAGATGGTGCGGCGCGGCGCGGTGCTGGCCTTTGCGCTGGCCTTCCTCGCGCTGTGCCTCTTGCCGTTCTTCGGCACCGATTTCGGCAAGGGCGCGACGCGGTGGTTCTCGCTCGGCTTTGCGTCGTTCCAGCCGTCAGAATTCCTCAAGCCCGCCTTCGTCGTCGTTGTTGCATGGCTGATGGCCGCCAGTTTCGACCTGAACGGCCCGCCCGGAAAGCTGGTTTCCTTCATCCTTGCCACGCTGGTGGCAGGCATTCTGGCGATGCAGCCCGATTTCGGGCAGGCGATGCTGATCCTTTTCGCCTGGGGCGTGATCTATTTCATCGCGGGCGCGCCGATGACGCTGATTGCCAGCGTGATCGGGCTGGTCGTGGCGGCGGGGTTCCTCGCCTATGAATCCTCGGAACATTTCGCGCGCCGCATCGACGGCTATCTAGCCGCCGAGATCGATCCCCGCACCCAGATCGGCTATGCCACGAACGCCATCCAGGAGGGCGGCTTCTTCGGCGTGGGCGTGGGCGAGGGGCAGGTGAAATGGTCGCTGCCCGATGCCCATACCGATTTCATCATCGCCGTCGCGGCCGAGGAATACGGGCTTGTCCTCGTCCTTGTCATCATCGCGCTTTACGCCACGGTCGTCGTGCGGAGCCTGTTCCGCCTGATGAAGGAGCGCGATCCCTTCATCCGTCTGGCAGGGACGGGGCTGGCCTGCATCTTCGGCGTGCAGGCCATGATCAACATGGGCGTGGCGGTGCGGCTTCTGCCCGCCAAGGGCATGACCTTGCCCTTCGTCAGCTATGGCGGATCCTCTGTCATCGCGGCGGGGATCACGGTGGGCGCGCTTCTGGCCATGACGCGCCAGCGCCCGCAAGGCACGATGGGCGACATCTTCCAGCGTCGGGGCCGCTAGGATGGCGGCGCCGCTTCTGCTGATCGCGGCGGGCGGCACGGGGGGGCACATGTTCCCCGCGCAGGCGCTGGCCGAGGCGATGGTGCGGCGCGGCTGGCGGGTGAAGCTGTCCACCGATGCGCGGGGCGCGCGCTATGCGGGCGGCTTTCCCCATGTGGTGCAAGTGGAACAGGTGGCATCGGCCACCTTCGCGCGCGGCGGGGCGCTGGCAAAGCTGTTCGTTCCCTTCCGCATCGCGGGCGGCGTGCTGTCGGCGGTCTTTGGCATGATGCGCGACCGGCCGGCGGTGGTGGTGGGCTTTGGCGGCTATCCGACGATCCCCGCGCTGTCGGCGGCATGGCTCTTGCGCCGTCCGCGCATGATCCATGAACAGAACGGCATCCTCGGCCGCGTCAACCGGCTGTTCGCGCGGCGCGTGGACAAGGTCGCCTGCGGGACATGGCCCACCGACCTGCCCGCGGGGATCGAGGGCGTCCATACCGGCAACCCCGTGCGCGCCATGGTGCTGGAACGCGCCGCATCGCCCTATATCCCGCCCGGCGACTATCCGATGAGCCTTCTGGTCATCGGCGGGTCGCAGGCCGCGCGCATCCTGTCCGATGTGGTGCCCGCCGCCGTGGCCGCCCTGCCCGCAGCGCTGCGCGACCTGATCCGCGTGTCCCATCAGGCGCGCGAGGAAGACCTGTCCCGCGTGCAGGAGGCCTATGCCCGGGCGGGCATCATGGCCGAGGTGCGGCCCTTCTTCACCGACATCCCCCGCCGCCTGTCGGAGGCGCAGCTTGTCATCTCGCGCTCCGGCGCGTCCTCGGTCGCCGATATCAGCGTGATCGGGCGGCCTGCGATCCTCGTGCCCTTCGCCGCCGCCACGGGCGACCACCAGAGCGCCAACGCCCGCGGTCTGGTCGGGGCCGAGGCCGCGATCCTGATCCCCGAAAAGTCGCTTGACCCCGCCACGCTGGCCGCGCAAATGCAGGCCGTGCTTTCGGACCCCGCTTCTGCCGTCCGTATGGCCTCGAACGCACTTTCGCAGGGCCGCCCCGATGCGACCGACCGTCTGGTCGCGCTGGTCCTGTCGCTTACGAAGGATGACGCGACATGAACGCCGCCACGAAACTGCCGCTGGAACTCGGCCCGATCCACTTTGTCGGCATTGGCGGCATCGGCATGTCGGGCATCGCCGAGGTGCTGATCACGCTGGGCTACCGCGTGCAGGGATCGGATGCGAAGGCGTCGAAGATCACCGACCGTCTGGTGAAGCTGGGCGCCACCTTCTTCGAAGGGCAGAAGGCCGAAAACATCGGGCAGGCGGCGGTGGTCGTCATCTCGTCCGCCATCAAGAAGGGCAATCCGGAACTGGAAGAGGCGCGCCGCCGCAAGCTGCCCGTCGTCCGGCGGGCCGAGATGCTGGCCGAACTGATGCGCCTGCGGTCGAACATCGCCATCGCCGGAACGCATGGCAAGACGACGACGACCACGATGGTCGCCACGCTTCTGGACAAGGGCGGGTTCGATCCCACCGTGATCAACGGCGGGGTGATCCATGCCTACGGCTCCAACGCCCGTGCGGGCGCGGGCGAATGGATGGTGGTGGAGGCGGATGAAAGCGACGGCTCCTTCAACCGCCTGCCCGCGACCATCGCCATCGTCACCAACATCGACCCCGAGCATATGGAGCACTGGGGCAGTTTCGATGCGCTGCGGAAAGGCTTCCTCGACTTCGTGTCGAACATCCCCTTTTACGGCCTTGCCGTCTGCTGCACCGACCATGCCGAGGTGCAGGCGCTGGTGGGCCGCCTCACCGACCGCCGTGTCGTCACCTTCGGCTTCAACGCGCAGGCCGATGTGCGCGCCGTGAACCTGCGGTTCGAAAAGGGCAGCGCGCTCTTCGACGTCCTGCTTCAGAACGAGGGGGAAGGTTCGAAAATCGAAGGCTGCACCCTGCCCATGCCGGGCGATCACAACGTGTCGAACGCGCTGGCCGCCATCGCGGTCGCCCGCCATCTGGGCATGAAGCGCGAGGAAATCCGCGAGGCGCTGGCGTCCTTTGGCGGGGTGAACCGCCGCTTCACCAAGGTGGCCGAGGTGAACGGTGTGACGATCATCGACGATTACGGCCACCATCCGGTGGAGATCGCCGCCGTCCTGAAGGCCGCGCGTCAGGCCATTTCCGGCACGGCGGGGGCGCGCGTCATCGCCATCCACCAGCCCCACCGCTATACGCGCCTGTCGCATCTGTTCGAGGAATTCTGCACCTGCTTCAACGAGGCCGATGTGGTGGCCATCGCCGATGTCTATGCCGCGGGCGAAGAGCCCATCGCGGGCGCCAGCCGCGACGATCTGGTGGCGGGGCTGATCGCGCATGGCCACCGCCATGCCCGCGCCATCCTCGACGAGGCCGATCTGGCGCGGCTTTTCCGCGAACAGGCCCGCGCGGGCGACATCTTCGTCTGCCTTGGCGCGGGAACGATCAGCGCATGGGCCAATGCCTTGCCCGCGCGGCTGATCGGGGCCGCGGCATGACGGGGCCGCGTGCCGAAAATTACTGCTTGGTGATTCTGGCCGAATCCTTCCACAGTGCAGTGCCCGCGATCTGGCCGGAAGACCGGACGGGGCAAGGGGGGGACAAAGAATGAGCCTGTCGCTTGCAGCCGCATTCCTGTGGCTCGTGCTTGCCAATGTGATTGCGATGTTTCCCAGCCGCGACCACCACTGGCGCGCGGCCTATGTGCTGATCGCGGTCGGCATCCCAATCCTCGGCTGGGTGACCTACGAGGCGGGGCCGATCTGGGGCCTTCTGCTTCTGGCGGGCGGGGCGAGCGTGCTGCGCTGGCCGCTGGTGCATTTCTGGCGCTGGTCGAAGCGCAAGGCGGGGATGGACCAGCCCGCCGAGTAGCACCGGACGGCCCCTGCCCCCTGCTCCCTGCCGCCGTCCCCGTCGCGGTCCCCCCTTGCCGTCGGGGGCCCCGCGCCTGTAGCAAGCCCGCATGACCCAGTTTCCCACCCCCCGTGGCAGCCTGACCCCGAACCGCCCGCTGGCCGATCTGACATGGCTGCGCGTGGGCGGACCCGCCGACTGGTTCTTCCAGCCCGCGGACGAGGCCGATCTTGCCGCCTTCCTGCGTGACCTTCCCCCTGCGGTGACGGTCTTTCCGATGGGCGTGGGATCGAACCTGATCATCCGCGACGGCGGCATCCGCGCGGTGGTGATCCGGCTGGGCCGCGGCTTCAACGGGATCGACATCGACGGCGACACCGTCACGGCAGGGGCGGCGGCGCTGGATGCCCTTGTGGCAAGGCGCGCGGCCGAGGCGGGGCTGGACCTGACCTTCCTTCGCACCATTCCGGGCAGCATCGGTGGCGCGGTGCGGATGAATGCGGGGTGCTACGGGTCCTATGTCGGCGATCACCTGATCTCGGTCCGCGCCGTCACGCGGGCGGGGGATGTCGTGACAATCCCTGCCGGTGACCTGCGCCTTGCCTATCGCCAGTCCCACCTGCCCGAAGGCTGGGTGATCATCTCGGCCACCTTCCGCGCGGGGCGGGGCGATCCGGCCACGCTCGAGGCGCGGATGGCCGACCAGATCGCCAAGCGCGATGCGTCCCAGCCCACGAAGGACCGCAGCGCGGGCTCCACCTTCCGCAATCCGGTGGGCCATTCCTCGACCGGACGGGCCGATGACACGCACGAGTTGAAGGCGTGGAAGGTGATCGACGATGCGGGCATGCGCGGCGCGCGGCGGGGGGGCGCGCAGATGTCGGAGATGCATTCGAACTTCCTGATCAACGCGGGCGGCGCGACCGCAGCCGATCTGGAGGGCCTGGGCGAAGAGGTGCGAAAAAGGGTTTTCCAAACGAGCGGTATCACGCTAGAGTGGGAAATCATGCGCGTCGGTGAACCGGCGGCGGATTAGACAACAAAAACAAAGACGAAGGCACCCGTCGGCACAGGCGGGGCAGAGGCGTAGGATACATGGCGGGCGGTTCGAGCAGGGCAGCCCCCCGGATTGCGGTACTGATGGGTGGCCTCTCTGCCGAGCGGGAGGTTTCTCTGGTCACAGGGCGTTCCTGTGCGCGTGCCCTTCGGGAGGCGGGATATACGGATGTGATCGAGGTCGATGCCGGCCCCGACCTGCCCGCGCAACTGGCCGCGCTGTCGCCCGATGTCTGCTTCAACGCGCTCCATGGCCGCTGGGGCGAGGATGGCTGCGTGCAG
>JBEEOG010000334.1:0-3519 GCA_041191745.1 Pseudomonadota bacterium
TCGCCAATATCTAGATGATGTGCCTCGATCCACCACAAGGCAAGCACCATTCACGGGCCCGTGCCACTGTGCCCAAGCTTTGTGCATCCGGCATGACACGCCCTGCGGGTCGGGCTGCCCCCGCCCATGGCAAAGGGGCTGCGCCCCCAAGGACGCAGCCCCCTGTTTCGTTCCGCAAAAGCCGCCTCGGGCGACCCGCGCCGCGGCGCGGATCAGCGGGTGGGCACCCAGTCGGGCAGCGCGGCGGAGCGTGTCTCGTAGTTTCCGATCACCGTGCCGGGCGGGAAGCGGTTGTTGCAGACCGGCAGGCCCGAGACAGGGTCGAAGCGGGGGCTCGAATAGCCCTCGATCCCGTCGTCGATGATCCAGTTCTGGCAGCCATCGGGGTCATAGGCGATCGCCGCCTCGCCGTTGACCAGCACGCCCGAGTCGAGCGGGCCCCTGTCCACGCCGGTGGCGATCACGTCATTCGGGCCGCCATAGGGGCGGATGCCGATGCAGCCCGAGAGCAGGACCCCCATGACGGCCAGCATCACGGGAGAGGGCACAGATTTCATCACCATCAACGATTACCCCAGCTGTAGCACACGACCTCGACGCGGCGGTTCTGCTGCATGCCGGCGGCAGTGGCATTGGTTGCGCGCGGCTGGCGTTCCCCGAAACCGATCACCCGTTCCACGGGTGCGCCGACCGACTGGGCGACCGCCGCGACCGAGGCCGCGCGCCGCTCCGACAGGCGCATGTTGTATTCGTCCGAGGCGCGGCTGTCGGTATGGCCGTAGATGGCGTAGCCGAAGGCGCCGGCATTGCGGAAGAACCGTTCCAGATAGGCGCGCCCGTGATGCGTCAGCTTCGCGCTGTCGGTGGCAAAGAGCGTATCGGTGTTCTCGACGAGGCAGGTGTTCTTCTTCAGGCAGACCGGCTTGCCCGTGTGCGGGTCGCGGCGCGGGACCATGTAGCCTTCGACCCCGCCATCGGCCCACCAGTGCATGCAGCCGTCATCATCGATCCAGGCACCCCATTCGATCTTGCCCTTCACTTCCTGTGCAAGAACACCTGTCGGCGCACCCATGGCCATCGCCAGACAGAGCGCGCCCCCCAAGGCGCGCAGTGAGTATCGAAACAAGCCGAAGCCCTCCTCGTTAACCGTTCACCCGGCGACGCAAATCTTTCGTCAGAATTGCCATGCCAAAGGCTGGTGGCAAGCGGATTCGTGCCTTTTCCCTGAATTGTCCGCTCGGGCACAAAAAGGACGGGCCTGCAGGCCCGTCATTGTTCCGGATGGCGAAACGATCGCTCGTCTCAGACGCGGTCGCCCGCCAGCGAGTTGGTCGATGAGGCACGGATTCGCACGCGCACCAGTTCGCCCACCCGCGCCTGCGGATCGGTGACATGCACGGCATGCAGGTGGTCTGACTTGCCCACCATCTGCCCCGGCAGGCGGCCGGCCTTTTCGTAAAGCACCCCGACCTCGCGGCCCACCATCGCCTCTTGCGCGGCGCGCTGCTGCGAGGTGACCAGCGCCTGCAGTTCCTGCAGGCGCGCATCGGCCAGATCGGCGGGAACGGGGGTCTTTTCCGCCGCGGGCGTGCCCGGACGGGCGGAGTATTTGAAGCTGAAGGCCGCGCCGAAGCCCACCGTGCGGATCAGGTCCATGGTGTCGGCAAAGTCCTGATCCGTCTCGCCCGGGAAGCCCACGATGAAATCCGACGACAGCAGCAGATCGGGCCGCGCCGCGCGCAGCCGTTCGACCAGCCGGAAATACTGGTCGCGCCCGTGCTTGCGGTTCATCGCCTTCAGGATGCGGTCGGACCCCGACTGCACCGGCAGATGCAGGTAGGGCATGAGCTTGGCCTCGTCGCCATGCGCGGCGATCAGGTCGTCTTCCATGTCGTTGGGATGGCTGGTGGTGTAGCGGATCCGCTCCAGCCCGTCGATCCGCGCCAGTTCGCGCACCAGCCGTGCAAGGCCCCAGTCGCCGCCTTCCGCCGCGCCGTGATAGGCATTCACGTTCTGGCCCAAGAGCGTGATCTCCTTCACGCCCTTTTCCACCAGCGCGCGGGCCTCGCCCAGCAGGCGGGCGGCGGGGCGGCTCACCTCGGCCCCGCGGGTATAGGGGACCACGCAGAAGGCGCAGAACTTGTCGCAGCCTTCCTGCACGGTCAGAAAGGCCGTCGGGCGTCCGCCCAGCCTGCGTTCGGGCAGGTGGTCGAACTTGTCCTCGGCCGGAAAATCGGTGTCGACGGCCTTTTTCCCCTGCGCCACGGCCTCGACCATCCCGGGCAGGCGGTGGTAGCTTTGCGGCCCCACCACCAGATCGACCAGCGGCATGCGGCGCAGGATTTCCTCGCCCTCGGCCTGCGCGACGCAACCTGCGACGCCGATCTTCAGGTCGGGACGCGCCTCTTTCAGCGGGCGCAGGCGGCCAAGGTCGGAATAGAGCTTCTCGGACGCCTTCTCGCGGATGTGGCAGGTGTTCAGAAGCACCATGTCGGCGTCTTCCGCCACCTCGGTCGTGACATAGCCCTGCGCGCCCATGGCTTCGGCCATGCGCTCGCTGTCATAGACGTTCATCTGGCAGCCATAGGTCTTGATGAACAGCTTCTTGGGATCAGCCATCGCGCGGGGTCTGCCTTGGGGAACGGGTCGCCCCCATTACACGCAAAGCGGGGGTCGCGGCAATGCCCCCACCCTGCGCGGGGCTTGCAAAGCGCGGGCGTGTCGGGGATTCTGCCCCGCAGTGAACGGGGTGCGCGATGCGGTATGCGGGTCTGGACGAGTTTCTGCGGACGGGAAAGGCGGCGCTGGCCAAATCCCCCGTCTGCATCCTTTACTGCGAGGACGAGGTCGAGGTCGAAACGACCATCCGCCACCACCGCGCGCTGGGCTTCCGCGAGGTTCTGGTCTTGGCCCCGCCCGCGCTGAAGCTGCGCGCCGATCTGGAGGACAAGACCCACCGCATCGATCACGACGTGCATGGCGACGACGCGATGCGGACCGCCATCAACCGCATCGCCGCCGCAGCGCCGGACATCTGGTTCTACTACTGCTTCAACGCGGAATACCTGTTCTTCCCCTTCTGCGAGACGCGCAATGTCGTGGACCTGCTGGCCTTCCACGCCGAGGAACGGCGCGACGCGATGCTGACCTATGTGATCGACCTCTATGCCACCGACCTGTCGCGCTACCCTAATGCCGTCAGCCTTGACGACGCGCATCTGGACAGGTCGGGCTATTACGCCCTTGCCCGCAAGGACGAGGCGCGCAACTGGGAGCCGAAGGAACGTCAGCTCGACTTCTACGGCGGGCTGCGCTGGCGGTTCGAGGAACATGTGCCATGGACACGCCGCAAGATCGACCGCATCGCGATCTTCAAGGCCAAGCGCGGGCTGGAACTGCGCGAGGATTTCACCTTTACGGACGAGGAATACAACACCTATGCCTGTCCGTGGCACAACAACCTGACGGCGGCGGTCTGTTCCTTCCGCACCGCCAAGGCGCTGAAAAGCAATCCCGGAT
>JBEEOG010000335.1:0-6704 GCA_041191745.1 Pseudomonadota bacterium
GTCCAGCACGCTGCGGGCAGGCGGCGGAGCGGTGCCGGACCGCAAGAGCGCGATCCGGCCCCTGACGGGCCTCCTGCGGCAGGGCGTCGGAACGCCTCCCCCTCTCCCCTGCGGGGGAGAGGGCAGGGTGAGGGGGCGGTCCGGCACGCTACGGGCCGGCAGCGGAGCGGTGCTGGACCGGAGGAGCGCGATCCGCCCCCTGACGGGCCACCTGCGGCACGGTGTCAGAACGCGTCCCCCTCTCCCTCGCGGGGGAGAGGGCATGGTGAGGGGGCCGTCCAGCACGCTGCGGGCAGGCGGCGGAGCGGTGCCGGACCGCAAGAGCGCGATCCGGCCCCTGACGGGCCTCCTGCGGCACGGTGTCAGAACGCGTCCCCCTCTCCCCTGTGGGGGAGAGGGCAGGGTGAGGGGGCCCCCCTCCGCACGGGCCTTTTTGCAACACCGATCCGGCATACCCTTGTATCCCGCCGATTTTCTGGCCCGCCCGCCTGCTTCGCCCTAACTGGCATCAGGACCGACGAAGGAACCCGCCATGGCGACGATTGCCGACCATCCCTTGCGCTATGCGCTGGTGAACGAACTCCACGCGCGGCCCTTCCCCTCGCTCGAGGTGCCCTGCACGGCGGCCTATGTCGCCATCAAGGAACCCTTCGAGGCGGTCAACCGCGACCGCGCGCTGGACCGCGCCCATCTTCTGGCGCTGCTCGACCGCTATGGCAGCGCCCATCCGCAGCCCGATGCCACGCATTTCTCGGGGCCGATGGGGCGGGCGAACCTGAAATGGGAAAGCCATACCGAGTTCGTCACCTATTCCGCGTTCTCCCCCGGCGTGTCGGCGCGCCCCTTCGATCCCGTCGATGCCGATGTCTTTCCCGAAGACTGGCTTGCCGCCGCGCCGGGCAAGCGGCTCTGCTCTGTCCTGATCCGCGTCGAATACATGCCCGAGGACGAGGAGACGGTCCTCGACAAGCTCGAGGAATGGTTCGTTCCCGAAAGCCTTGCCGTGTCGAAGGTGGTGGATGGCGCGGCCATCGTGGCGGGGGATTTCCGCATCGATGCGGCGGGGCACATGCGCTTTGCCGTCTTTGTCCGCCCCGGCACCGGCGCGCGGCGCGTGGGGCGGATCGTGCAGCGCCTGTGCGAGGTGGAGACCTACCGCTCCATGTCGATGCTGGGCCTGATGCGGGCCCGCGCTCTGACGGGGCGGCTGAATGCCATCGACCCGAAACTGTCGGAACTCGTCTCGGCGCTGGACGGGCAGGAACGCAGCCCCGAGGCGGTCCTGCATGACCTTCTGACGATCTCGGCCGAACTCGAGTCGCTTGCGGTGAAGTATTCCTTCCGCTTCGGCGCGACCGCCGCCTACGAGGCGATCGTCACCCAGCGGATCGAGGTGATGCGCGAGCAGCACCTGCAGGGCCGCCAGACCTTTGGCGAATTCATGATGCGCCGCTACGATCCCGCCATGCGGACGGTGAAAAGCGCCGAGGCGCGGCTGCGGTCGCTGGCCGAACGGGCCGAGCGGGCGGCGGAACTGCTCAGGACGCGGGTGGATGTGGAACGCTCGGCCCAGAACCAGATGCTGCTGGAAAGCATGGACCGCCGCGCCGACCTGCAACTGCGCCTGCAGCGCACGGTCGAGGGGCTGTCGACGGTGGCGATCAGCTATTACGCGGTCAACCTTGCGGCCTATGCGCTGGAACCGCTTGCCCATGGCCTGCACCTGTCGCATGGCGCGCTGATGGCGCTTCTGACGCCCGTGGTCCTGCTGGGCGTCTGGCTGATGGTGCGGCGCATCCGCAACCATTTCGACTGACGGCGCGGGTGTCGGGCGGAGGGAGCGGGGGTTTCGCACCCCCGCACCCCCGCGGGATATTTGGACGAAGAGGAAGGGGCGCCGGTCAGGACGCGGGCATCCGCGCCTCTACCATCCCTGCATACCAGCTGGCGCCGAAGGGGATCACGCTGTCGTCGAAATTGTAGGCGGGGTGGTGGACCATCGCCGTGTCGCCGTTTCCCACGAAGATATAGGCGCCGGGGCGTTCGTTCAGCATGAAGCTGAAATCCTCGGCCCCCATCAGGGGGGGCGTGGCCGGATCGACATGGCCCGAGACCTGTTCGGCGACGCGGATCGCGTGATCGGTATTCTCGGGCGTGTTGACGGTGACGGGATAGCCGCGCTGGTAATCGACGCGGGCCGTGGCGCCCAGCGCGAGGGCGGTGCCCGCGGCGACCTCGGCGATGCGGCGTTCGACGTAATCCTGAACGGCATGGTCCATCGTGCGGACCGTGCCCTTCATCTTCACCACCTGCGGGATGACGTTGTGGGCGGTGGAATCGGTCGCCACCGTGCAGACCGAGACGACGACCTGTTTCAGCGGGTCCACGTTGCGGCTGGCGATGGATTGCAGCGCCACGATGATATGGGCGGCGACAAGCGTGGTGTCGATGCAGTCATGGGGTTTGGCCGCATGGCCGCCCTTTCCCGTCACGGTGATCTCGAACTGGTCGGCGGCGGCCATGATCGCGCCCGGACGGATGGCGAAATGGCCTATGGGGATGCCGGGCATGTTGTGCATGCCGTAGACTTCCTGCACGCGCCAGCGGTCGAGCATGCCGTCCGCCACCATCTCGCGCCCGCCGCCGCCGCCCTCTTCGGCGGGCTGGAAGATGACGACCGCCGTTCCGTCGAAATTCCGCGTCTCGGCCAGATACTTCGCGGCCCCCAGAAGCATGGCGGTGTGGCCGTCATGGCCGCAGGCATGCATCTTTCCCGCCACCTTCGACGCATAGGGGACGCCCGTCTGTTCATGGATCGGCAGCGCGTCCATGTCGGCGCGCAGGCCGATGACGCGTCCCTGCGTATCCGTCCTGCCGCGGATCACGCCCACGACGCCCGTGCGCCCGATGCCTTCGACCACCTCGTCGCAGCCGAAGGCGCGCAGCAGGTCCGCGACCTTGCCCGCCGTGCGGTGGACGTCGAAGAGGAGTTCGGGATTCTGGTGGAAATCATGCCGCCATGCGGTGATCTCGGGCAGGAGTTCGGCGAAACGGTTCTTGACGGGCATCTGCGGGTCTCCTTCTGGGGCCAAGGGTAATGCTTGGCGACGCCGCTGCAAGCGCGACGTCAGAGCGAGGGGCCCGGCGCGATCCGCGTGCCATCGCTGAAGCGCGACAGGCGGAAGCGCGACAGGTCATGGCCCGCGGGCCGGCCTGCCACCAGATCGGCCACCACCCGCCCCATCCCCGGCCCGATGCCGAAGCCATGCCCGCTGAGGCCGGTCGCCACGACCAGACCGGGGATTGCGGCGACACGGTCCACCACGGGCACGACATCGGGCATGGTGTCGATCATGCCCCCCCAGGCCGCGCGCAGCCTTGGCCGCCCGAGCGCGGGGAAGGCCGCGGCGAAGGCATCCTGCACATCGGAAAGCGTGCCCATGTTCGGCGCGGGGTTCAGCACCCGCATCGCCTCGAACGGGGACGGGCGGTCGGCATCCCAGCGGCGGGGCGTGCGCCATGCGTCGGGGAAGTGGCGGGGCGCGGCGGGGCGGAAGTGCGTCGCGCGGAAATCCTTTTTCAGAACAGTAAGATAGAGTCCGAAGTTGCGGACTGCGTCGGGGCCGATGAAGAAATCATGCACCGATCCCGGCGCGATGGAATAGCCGCCATCGGCGCGGCGGCGAAAGGCGAAGCGGCTGTCGCAGGCATTGCCGGCAAAGACCTCGGGCAGTGCCTCGGTCGCGGCGACGCTGGCGAGGACCGAAAGCTGCGGGATGCGGACGCCATGCGCGGCCAGAAACAGCGACGACCACGCGCCCCCCGCCACCACGACCTGATCGCAGGCGATGCGGCCCTGTTCGGTGACGACCCCCGCGATGCGCCCCGCTTTCAGGTCAAGTGCGCGCACGGCGCAGCCTTCGCGCAGGGTGGCGCCGCGCCGCACCGCGCCTTCGGCCAGCAGGGGGACGGCGGCCCAGGGCTCCGCCCGCGCGTCGGACGGTGTGAAGAGCGCGCCTTTCCAGCCTGCCGCCGCACCCTTGATCCGGTCGGCGACCTGACCTGCGGTCAGCATCCGGGTATCGAGTCCCTGCGCGCGGGCATGGACCATCCAGTCCTCGAACCCCTGCAGGTCGCGGTCGCTTTCGGCCAGATACATCACGCCGTCCTGCCGGAAGCCCAAGGCATCGCCGAATTCCTGCGAAAGCGATGTCCAGATGCGGTTCGCCTCCATCATGATCGGCAGTTCGGCGGGGTCGCGGCCCTGCTGGCGGATCCAGCCCCAGTTGCGCGACGACTGTTCGCCCGCGATGCGCCCCTTTTCGCAGAGCGTGACCCTGATCCCCCGCTCGGCGAGGAAGAAGGCCGTCATCACCCCCATCACGCCGCCCCCCACGACCACCACGTCGCAGGCGTCGGGCAGGGGGCCGGTGTGGCGCGGGGGCGTGCCGTCGCCGATCGGAAAGGGGATCATGCCAGCGCGTCCAGAAGGCGTTCCATGAAGCGCTGGCCTGCGTGGAATTCGGCCAGTTCGATGAATTCGTCGGGCTGGTGGGCCTGCGCGATGTCGCCGGGCCCGCAGACCACGGCACTGTAGCCCGCCTGCTGGAACTGTCCCGCCTCGGTCCCGTAAGAGACGACGCCGGTCGCATTGTCGCCCGTCAGGCGGCGGGCGAGCGTTTCGGCAGGCCCCATGCCTTCGGGTTCCAGTGCGGGCACGCCGAAAAAGCGGGACAGATGCACCCCTGCCTCGGGGCGGCGGGCCTTCAGCGCGGCGTCCATCCGCGCGGCCTCGGCCTCGAACCGGGCGGCCCAGTCGTCAAGGCTTTCGCCCGGCACCACCCGCATCTCCAGCGCGAAGCGGCAATCGGCGGCGGTGATGTTATGCGCCGTGCCGCCCGCGATCATGCCGACATGGAAGGTGGTGAAGGGCGGATCGAAGGGCAGGGCGAGGGCCGAGGACGGGGCCGAGGACGTCTCGGCGTTGCGGTCGTTCGCCCAGCCGATGAGCCTTGCCCCTTCCATGATGGCCGACACGCCCTGCGGCAGAAGCGAGGAATGGACCTCATACCCCTTCACATGGACATGAAAGCCCGTGCCGCCCTTGTGGCCGGTGATGATCTTCATGCGCGAGGGTTCGCCAACGATCACCGCTTCGCCCTTGGGCAGCACGCCCTGCATCGCAGCGATCATGGGCGGCGCGCCGGTGCAGCCCACCTCCTCGTCATAGGAGAGCGCGAGTTGCAGGGGGCGGGTGACGCCGCGCCGATGCGCCTCGACCAGTGCCCAGATGGCCAGCGCGTCGAAGCCCTTCATGTCGCAGGTGCCGCGCCCGTAAAGCCGCCCGTCGCGTTCGGTCACGCGCCACGGGTCCGACGTCCAGTCCTGCCCGTCCACGGGGACGACATCGGTATGGCCCGACAGTACCACCGCGCCTTCGACCGCGGGGCCCGCATGGGCAAAGAGCGCGGCCTTGGTCCGGTCCTCGTTCCAGTGGCGGTGCGCGGCGAGGCCGTGGCTGGACAGGTAGGCCTCTACCCAGTCCACGAGCGGCAGGTTCGTGTCGCGGCTGACGGTGGGAAAGGCGACGAGCCGGTCGAGGATCGCGCGGGGGGAAAGGATGTCTGCCATGGGCCTTCGCGTCGTTCGGGCCTGCAGGTTTGTCCGGCGGCGGGCGCGGGTCAAGCGCCCAATCGGGGGGCATCGCCGCGGCGCGGACGGCTGACCCTACGTCAGGCGTCACAAAACATTTGCGGGGGCGCGAAAAACCCCTAACAATCAGACGGTGTGCCGTAAGAGCGCGCGAAAGCCGCGCAGCCGGTGATCCAAGGGGCTGCCCCGATGCGCTGGGCGCGACGGGCAGAACGATAACGATAACAAGAACCTGGGGAGGTTCTTTCATGCCCGATGGGGCGGCGCCCGTCCTTGACGTCAGGGACCTCAAGACCGTTTTCCGCACCCGTGGCGGCGAGGTTCACGCGGTCAATTCCGTCAGCTTCCACCTGCGCAAGGGCGAGCTTCTGGGCGTCGTCGGCGAAAGCGGTTCGGGCAAGTCGGTGACGATGATGTCGCTGATCGGCCTTTTGCCCTCACCCCCTGCCGAGGTGCGGGCGGGCGAGGTGATGCTGGGCGGGCGCGACCTTCTGAAGATCGGGCCCAAGGAATTGCAGGCCGTGCGCGGGGCCAAGGTGGGCTTCGTCTTTCAGGACCCGATGACCAGCCTGAACCCCGTCTTCACCGTGGGCGACCAGATCATGGAGCCCCTGATCCGCCATATGGGCCTAGACCGTCGTCAGGCCGAGGCGCGGGCGGCCGAGCTTCTGGCGCTGGTGGGCATCCCCGATGCGAAAAAGCGGCTGAAAAGCTATCCGCACCAGTTTTCGGGCGGCATGCGCCAGCGGGTGATGATCGCCATCGCGCTGGCCTGCGACCCCGAGGTGCTGATCGCGGACGAACCGACGACCGCGCTCGACGTCACGATCCAGGCGCAGATCCTCGAACTGGTGCGCGACCTGCGGCAGAAACTGGGCATGGCGATCATCTGGATCACGCATGATCTGGGCGTGATCGCGGGCATCGCGGACCGCGTGATGGTCATGTATGGCGGGCAGGTGGTCGAACAGGCCCCCGTGCGCGCGCTGTTCGCCAATCCGCAGCATCCCTATACGCGGGCGCTTCTGAAGACGATCCCGTCGCTCACCGGC
>JBEEOG010000336.1:0-12370 GCA_041191745.1 Pseudomonadota bacterium
CTCCTCTTCGACCGCCACGAGATCATCCTGACCGAAGGGGCGGCGACGGAAAGCTACCACCCGCTGCTGCCCGGCGCCGATGCGCGATCGGTCCGCACGCAACAGGAACTGCTGGCGCTCTTTCCCCATCTGCAGGCCGAGGCGGATGCCTTCGGCCCCGCCGCGCGCGTCACCCTGCGCGAGGGCGAGGCGCGGCTGTTCCGCCTGTAACCCCTGCGGGCAGGATCAGATCTGCTTTTCCGGCATCTGCACGCGCAGGCCGTCCAGCGCGTCGCTGACCTTCAGCTGGCAGGTCAGGCGCGACCGGACGGGATCGGGATTCCACGCGAAATCCAGCATGTCCTCTTCCATCGAATCCTTCTTGGGCAGGCGGTCCACCCAGGCGGGATCGACATAGACATGGCAGGTCGAACAGGCGCAGGCCCCGCCGCAATCGGCCTCGATGCCGGGAATGCCGTTGTCGCGCGCGCCTTCCATCACGGTCAGGCCGTTTGCGACCTCGACCACATGTTCCTTGCCGCCATGTTCCACATAGGTGATCTTCGCCATTTGCCGTCCCTGCATCCTGAATAGGTCACGCGTCCTGCCGCACCGACATAGGGCAAAGCGGCGGGCATTGCCAGTGGCTGCGCGCCAAAGGCCCGCTTGCATGGCGGCGCGGATGTTCTATCTTCGTTCCCCATGGACAGATCGCCCCGCCCATCGCAGCCTTCCGCCCCGCAGCCCCCCGCCCCCGTGGGCGACTGGCTGACGCCGACCGCGCCGCCCGGGACATGGCCGCGCCCGCCCTCGGCCATCCCCGCCGCGCGGCTGGACGAACCGCCCGCGGGCGCGCGGGTCTGCGTGGCGGGGCTCGTGCTGGTGCGCCAGCGTCCCGGCACCGCCAAGGGCGTGATCTCCGTCACGCTGGAAGACGAAACCGGCACCTGCAATGTCGTGGTCTGGGCCAAGGTCTATGAACGCTTCCGCCGCGCGGTCATCGCGGGGCGCATGCTGCGCGTCACCGGGCGGCTCCAGCGCGGGGCGGGGGTGGTCCATGTCGTGGCCGAAGGGATCGAGGATATCTCGCACATGCTGGACCGCCTGCTGGACCCCGCCTTCCGCCATGACGGCACCCGCGCCGCCGACCAGCCCTGAGGGCGCAGACCTGACACCCGACCGTGACGGCACGGCTTCACCCGCAGGGCGAATGGGGCTATCCTGCCCCACACGCAGGCAACGAACATCCGGCCGCGACCGGAGGAAGAACCGCAGGGGCAAGATGGCAGGGCGTTCGCGTGGCATCGCATGGATGGCGGCAGGTTCGCTTGCGCTGGTCGCGGCCTGCAAGCCGCTGACCGCGCTGGAACAGGCCACCACGCCCCGCGACCTGCGCCGCGAGCTGGTCCGCCTCGACCCCGGCCCGCCCCCGGCCGAGCCGGGGATGTGCTGGGAGGGCGACATCATCCCCGCCGTGATCGAGACCGTCAGCGAACAGCAGGTCGTCTCGCCCGAGGTGCGGGCCGAGGATGGCAGCCTGCTGGAACCCGCGAGCTACCGCACCGTCACCCGCCAGCGCATCGCGCAGGAACGCGAGGTCGTCTGGTTCCGCGCGCCCTGCGATGCCGAACTGACGGTGGAATTCGTGGGCAGCCTGCAGCGCGCGCTCAAGGCGCGGGGCTATTACACGGGCCCCACCACGGGCCTGATGGACCCCGCCACGCAGGAATCCGTGCGCCGCTATCAGGCCGATCGCGGGCTGGACAGCGCGCGCCTGTCGCTGGGCGCGGCGCGGCAGCTGGGGCTGGCCATCGTTCCGGTCGACGAGCTTTAGCCAAAGGAAAAGGGCGGCAGGTTGCCCCGCCGCCCCGCATGTCCGGCCTGCCTGCGGATCACTGCCCGTCCAGCGGCAGCGCCACGAAGCGCGGATCGCCCGCACGGCGCACCAGCAGCAGAAGCGACTTGCGCCCCGCATCCTGCGCTTCCTTCACCCGCGCTTCCAGATCGGCGACGCTGGCGACCGATTGCTGGCCCGCCTCGGTGATCACGTCGCCTTCGCGCAGGCCCTTGGCAAAGGCCTCGGACGCCGGATCGACCGCCGTGACCGCAAGACCCGAGGCATCCGCGCCAAGACCAAGGCTTTCGGCAAGGTCGGGCGTCACGGGCTGCACGGTCAGGCCCAGCATCTCGCCCTGCGGCGGCTCTTCGGGCGTGGCGGGGCCGGTTGCGGCCTCGGCGGCCTCGGCCTCTTCGCGGCGGCCGAGCGTGACCGAAAGTTCGGTTTGCGTGCCGTCGCGCATCACCACGACCGGAACGGCGGCCCCCACGGGGCTGTCGGCCACGGTGCGGGTCAGGTCGCGCACATCGCCGATCTCGCTGCCGTCGAAGGTCAGGATCACGTCACCCGCCAGCATGCCGGCATCCTTGGCCGGACCATCCGGCACATCGGTGACGAGCGCGCCCTTCGCCTCGGCCAGACCCATCGCC
Source organism: Pseudomonadota bacterium (assembly GCA_041191745.1). Taxonomy (GTDB): domain Bacteria; phylum Pseudomonadota; class Alphaproteobacteria; order Rhodobacterales; family Rhodobacteraceae; genus Paragemmobacter. Next base: position 2,467 of record JBEEOG010000336.1, read on the forward strand.
TCGGCCACGTCGGGGGTGACATCCTGGATGCGGACGCCCAGCCAGCCGCGCCGCGTCTCGCCGAATTCCTTGAGCTGGTCGATCACCTTGGACACGACGTTCGACGCCATCGAGAAGCCGATCCCGATCGAGCCGCCATTGGGCGACAGGATCGCGGTGTTCACCCCGATCACCTGCCCGTCCATGTTGAACAGCGGCCCGCCCGAATTGCCGCGGTTGATGGCGGCGTCGGTCTGGATGTAGTCATCATAGGTGCCCTGCAACTCGCGCCCGCGGGCCGAGACGATGCCCGCGCTGACCGAGAAGCCCTGACCGAGCGGGTTGCCCATCGCCATCACCCAGTCGCCCACGCGCATCAGGTCGGAATCGCCGAACTGGACGAAGGGCAGCGGTTCCTCTGACGTCACCTTCAGCAGCGCGATGTCGGTCTTGGGGTCGGTGCCCACGATTTCGGCCTTCAGCCGGTCGCCCGAGAAGAACTCGATCTCGATCTCGTCGGCGCCTTCGATCACGTGGTTGTTCGTGACAATGTAGCCGTCGGCCGAGATGACGAAGCCCGAGCCCAGCGCCTCGGACCGCTGAGGGCCGCGGGGGCCCTGACCGTTGCGATCCTGGAATTCGCGGAAGAAATCCTCGAAGGGGCTGCCTTCGGGGACCATCGGGCCGTCATTGGCAGGGGCCGCGACCAGCGCCGAGGTGGTGATGTTCACTACCGAGGGGCTGATCTGTTCGGCCAGTTCGGCAAAGCTTTCCGGCGCGCCCTGCGCATGGATCGCGGCGGGCGCGGCAAGGGTCAGGGAAAGCCCCATGACGGCGGCCAAGAGCAGGCGCGGACGCGCCATGGCCGGACGGGGCTGGTGGATTGCAGGATGCACTCCGAAACTCCTTTCGTTTCACGATCCGCCTTGTTGCCGGAAAGGCGCGGCGGGGCACGGGTGGATCATCACCTAGGAAGGCCGCGATGCAATGCAAACCCTGTCGCGGCCTCTCAAGACCATGTGACAGAAACGGGGGGAATGTTTCAAACCTGTTCCGCCCAGCCCGCCACGATCCGCGACAGCCAGACCAGCCCCACCCCGCCCGCCAGCGCGCACAGCCCCAGCAGGCGGCGGCGATCGCGGTCCATCGCGGCGAAGAAGGCCAGCACCTGTTCGATGCGCGAAGGGGCCAGCGCGATGGCCAGCCCCTCGATCACAAGCACCAGTCCGATCCCCAGAAGGATCAGGCTCATTCGCTGGGCTGCGCCTCGGGCGCGGCCACGTTCGCATTGCCCGGCGCCGCCGGATCGATCGGTGCCCTGATGCCGCCATCCGACCGCAGGTATTCGAAGAACTCGCTGTCGGGCTGCATCACGATCGACGAATTGCCCGCCTGCAACGCGCGCTCGTACGAGGTGAGCGAGCGGGTGAAGGCGAAGAATTCCGGATCGCGGCCGAAGGCTTCGGCATAGATCGCGTTGCGTTCGGCATCGGCCTCGCCGCGGATCACCTCGGCATCGCGGCGCGCGTCCGAGGTCAGCTCCACCACCGAACGGTCGGCCGAGGCGCGGACGCGCTGCGCGGCTTCGTTACCGCGGGCGATTTCGTCCGCCGCCTCGCGTTCGCGTTCGGCCCGCATGCGGGCGAAGGTGGCGGCAAGGTTCTGTTCGGGCAGGTCGGTGCGCGTCAGGCGCACGTCGATCACGTCGATGCCCAGGGCCAGCGCCTCGCGCCGTGCGATGTCGCGGATCTGGTTCATCAGGCCGGTGCGGTCCTCGGACAGCACGCGGTTGGACGGCACCGAACCCAGCACCTCCTGGATCGCGGCGTTCAGCAGACGGTCCAGACGCACGGCGGCGGCTTCGATCCCGCCCGCACCCACGGCTTCGCGGAACTCTACCAGATCGGCGATGCGCCAGCGCGCGAAGGCATCGACGACCAGACGGCGGTCATCGAGCAGCGTCACCTCGAGCGGCTGCGTCGGCAGGCCGAGGATGCGGCTGTCATAGCGCACCACTTCCTGGATGAGCGGGATCTTGAAGCCGAGCCCCGGCTCCTCCTTGATCTGGCGGACCTGACCGAATTGCAGGACCAGCGCCTTTTCGCGTTCGTCCACGATGAAGACCGAGGACAGGGCCACGCCCGCAAGGATGGCGAAGGCGGGCAGAAGGAAGGTCGCTTTCATCAGTTCGTCCCTCCGGTCGAGGCTGCGGCACCCGCGCCGGGGGCCGGACGGTTCAACTCGTTCAGGGGCAGGAAGGGCACGATGCCCTGACCGCCGCCCTCACCGCTCGTCACCCCGTCGAGGATCACCTTGTTCATCCCCCCCAGCACGCGTTCCATCGTTTCCAGATACATCCGGCGGCGGGTGACTTCCGGCGCCTTCACATATTCCTCGTAGACCGACAGGAAGCGCGCGGCTTCACCCTGCGCGGCGTTCACGACCTGCGCGCGATAGGCTTCGGCCTCTTCCAGCAGGCGGGCGGCTTCACCGCGTGCACCCGCCGTCACGCGGTTGGCATAGGCGTCGGCCTCTTTTTCCAGACGGTCGCGTTCCTGCTGCGCGGCCTGCACCTCGCGGAAGCTGTCGATCACCTCGCGGGGGGGGGCGGCGGTTTCGAAGTTGACGCGGATCACGCTGATGCCCGCATCATACTGGTCGAGCGTCGCCTGCACCGCCGTCCGCAGGTTCGCGGCAATCGTGCCGCGGTCGCGGTTGAGGATGGGCGACAGTTCCGAGCGCGCGATGATGTCGCGCATCGCGGATTCCGCCACCGCGCGGATCGTGTCCACCGGATCGGCAAGATTGAACAGGTACTTGTCGGGGTCCGAGATGTTCCAGACGACCTGAAAGCCGATGTCGACGATGTTCTGGTCGCGCGTCAGCATCAGCCCGTTGCCGGCGGTTTCGCCGCGCTGCGTGCCGATGTCGGTCTGCCGTTCGCCCGTCACCTGCACGATTTCCGCCGTCACCAGCGGCCAGGGCGCGAAGTTCAGACCCGGATTGCCGATGGTCGAAAACTCGCCCAGGAACAGCTCGACCGAGCGTTCTTCGGGCCGCACCGTGTAGAAGGACATGAAGGCCCAGAGGCCCGCCGCGACAAGCCCGCCCAGCATCAGACCCTGACGCGTGACGAGCGGGCCGTTCGGGTCACGCCCGCCACCGCCGCCGCCGTTCAGGTTCGGACGCGGACGCCCGCCCATCAGGACGCGCAGCTGTTCCTGACCTTTCTTGACGATCTCGTCGATCTCGGGGATCTGCGGCCCGGCCTCGCCCGGGCGGCGCGGTCCGCGACGGTCGCCGCGACCGTCCGTGTCGCGCCCCCCGTTCCGGTCATCATCGCCGCCGGAGCCGCCACCGCCGCCCCAAGGACCACCGCTACCCGCCATATCCATGAACCCTTTTTTCTTTTCGTCCGCTTAAACTGGTTATCGGCGGCCGGAATTCAAGCACAATCACCAGCGCCGGACAGGCTTGCGCATCGTGACCAGTTCCTCGGCCATGGTCGGATGGACGGCCAGCGTGCGGTCGAAATCCTCTTTCGTCGCGCCCATTCCGATGGCGATGGCGGCAAGCTGGATCATCTCGCCCGCGTCGGGGGCGACGATGTGGCAGCCCAGCACCTTGCGCGTCGCGCTGCTGACGACCAGCTTCATCAGCACACGGTCCTGCCGCCCCGCGAACAGCGTCTTCATCGGGCGGAAGGTGGCAGAGTAGACCTCGACCGGTTCCTGCGCACGCGCAGCTTCCTCGGTCAGGCCGACGCTGGCAAGCTCGGGCTGGGTGAAGACGGCGGACGGGATCAGCCCGTGGTCGAAGCGCGTCGGCACCCCGCGAAAGACGGTGTCGGCAAAGGCATGCCCTTCGCGGATGGCGACGGGGGTCAGGTTGACGCGGTCGGTCACGTCGCCCACGGCAAAGATCGACGGGACGGCAGTCTGCGACCAGTCGTCGACGACGATCTGCCCGTTGCGCCCGAAGCCGACCCCCAGCGCCTCCAGCCCCAGACCGGCGGAATTCGGCCTGCGGCCCGTGGCGTAAAGGACAAGGTCGAACTCGCCTTCGCTGCCATCGGTCGCCACCGCGCGGATGCCGCCCGCCGTCTTTTCCAGCCGCAGCACATCGGTCCCGCAGCGGATGGCGATGCCGCGCGCCGCCATGGCGGTGGCGACATGGCCCCGCGCCTCGTCGTCGAAGCCGCGCAGGATCTGCGCGCCACGGTAGAACTGCGTCACCTGGACGCCCAGACCGTGCAGGATGCAGGCGAATTCCGAGGCGATGTATCCCCCGCCCACCACCAGCGCGCGGCGCGGCAGTTCGGGCAGATGGAACATCTCGTTCGAGGTGACGGCCAGTTCGCGCCCCGGAATGTCGGGGATGAAGGGCCAGCCGCCCGTGGCAATCAGGATGTGCTTGGCCGTAAAGCGCGTGCCGTCGGCCAGTTCGACCGTATGGGGATCGACCACCACCGCGCGGCTGTCATGGATGGTGACGCCCGCGTTCGCCAGCGTGTTGCGATAGGCGGTTTCGAGTCGGAGCAGCTCCGCCTCCAGCGCCGCGCGGAAGCGCGTCCAGTCGAAGCCGCCCGCCCGCAGGTCCCAGCCATAGGCGCGGCCATCCTCCATCGCGTCGGGAAAGGCGCTGGCAAAGACCATCAGCTTCTTGGGCACGCAGCCCCGGATCACGCAGGTGCCGCCCATGCGCGATTCCTCGGCCAGTCCGACGCGCGCGCCGCCCTCGCCCGCCGCGATCCGCGCGGCCCGCACGCCGCCCGAACCGCCCCCGATCACGAAAAGGTCGTAGTCGAACCCCATCAGTCCATGTCCGCGAAGATGTTGTCCGTCGGCGCGAATTCCACGAAATCCTCGTCCTCGGTGCCTTCGTTGATGTCGCGCACCGTCACGTGGCCGTCGGAATGGCCGATCACCACCACGTCGCAGATATCGATGAACAGCCCGTTCTCGACCACGCCGGGGATCTGGTTCAGGACCAGCGAGAGCTGCCGCGGATTGCCAATCCGCTTCAGATGCAGGTCGACGATGTAGTTCGATTCGTCCGTCAGCAGCGGGGCCGCCCCGTTCATCCTGAGCGTCGCGTCGCGGCTCAGCACGTCGAGGCTGACCAGCGTCTCCTCGATCAGCGCCTTGGTCGTCTGCCAGCCGAAGGGGATCACCTCCACCGGCAGGGGGAATGCGCCCAGCGTCGCCACCTCTTTCGCGGCATCCGCGATCACCACCATGCGGTCCGACGCGGTCGCCACGATCTTTTCCTGCAGCAGCGCCGCGCCGCCGCCCTTGATCAGCGCAAGGTTCGCGTCGAATTCATCCGCCCCGTCGATCGTCAGGTCGAGCCATTTGACATCATCCAGCGTCGTGATCGGCACGCCGAGCGAGCGCGCCAGTTCCGCCGTCCGGCTGGAGGTCGGCACCCCCACCACGCGCAGCCCCTCCTCGCGGATGCGTTCGGCAAGGCAGCGCACCATCCACGCGCTGGTCGATCCGGTGCCGAGCCCCAGCTTCATCCCGTCCTCGACGAATTCGGTTGCCCGTTTGGCGGCGACGAATTTCGCCTTGTCGATCGGGTTCAGTTCGGCGGGCATGGCAGCACTCCTTCGCGCATCTGCCCTGCTTATAGGGAATGGCGCAGGGTGGCGCGAGGGGGCAAATGCCCCCGTTTCCCGCCGCTTTCAGCCCGCCGCCTCCATCGCGGCAAAGGCGGCCTCCACCTCGGCCACGGTCAGGCGCGCATCGCCATCGGCGTCAAAGGCCATCAGCGCCGCGACCATCGCCGCCTCCGCCCCGCCGCCCGCGCGCAGCGCCTCGGCCTCGGCCATGGCGCGCAGTTCGGCCGCGCTGGCGGTGCCGTCGCCATCAGCATCGGCCACGGCCTGCGCCATCATCAGCTCGGCCCGGTCAGGGGCCGCCAGACGCCCGCCGCGCGCCGCCGCCTCTGCCACCGTCAGCGCGCCGTCATTGTCGAGATCGGCCTGCATCAGCGGTGCCAGCGCGCGCGCCCGGAAAAAGGCGCGGTCCAGCGCCGCGGCACGGTCGAGATCGGCCTGCGTCACCGCGCCGTCCGACCCGTGCCCCCAAACCGCCCCCAGCGCCGCCGCGCGCCAGCGGTCGGGCCGCGCGGCGATGCGTTCGGCAAGCTCCGGCGGCAGCGCGGCCAGCGCGGGCAGCGATTGCGCGGCGGCGGGCAAGGTCAGGGGCAACGAGAGGGGCAGGGCAAGAAGCAGGATCAGGGCAAGGCGCGTCATCGCGGAAACCTCCATCACGGGACGCGCCGATCCTGCGCCGGACAGGGTTAAGCAATGCCTAACCGCCGCAATCGGCCACGAAAGACGCGCAAGCGGCAGGACATGTCGCAATCCGCCCTTGCCCGCCCGCCGCGGAAGGCTGACATGTGGGCAGAACCGCAAAAGGGCTTCGCATCATGTTCCTCTCGGTCTTCGACATGTTCAAGGTGGGGGTGGGCCCCTCCTCCAGCCATACGATGGGGCCGATGGTGGCGGGGGCGCGTTTCCTTGACCTCCTGCGCGCCTCGCCCTTCCGGTTCCACGGGCTCCGCGCCTCGCTCCATGGCTCGCTCGCCTTTACCGGCGTGGGCCATGCGACCGACCGCGCGACGATCCTCGGCCTCGCGGGGTTCGAACCGGCAAGCTACGATGCCGAAAAGGCGGAAAGCACGCTCGCCGCGATCCGCGCGACGAAGACGATCACCGCCCCCGGCCTGCCGCCCCTGCAGTTCGACCCGCAGGCGGATCTGCTCTTCGATTACGGCCCCGCCCTGCCCGGCCATGCGAACGGCATGATCCTGAAGGCGACCGACGCGCAGGGCGACGTGATCCTGCAGGAAACCTATTACTCCATCGGCGGCGGCTTCGTGCTGACCGCCGCCGAACTGGCCGATGCGGGCAGCGCCAAGGCCAAGGCGCGCGCCGATGTGCCCTATCCCTTCGAGAAGGCCGACGAGATGCTGGCCATGGCCAGGGCCTCGGGCCTGTCCATCGCGCAGATGAAGCGCGCGAACGAGGTGAGGTTCCGCTCCGCCGCCGATCTGGACCGCGGGATGGAGCGGATCTGGCAGGTGATGGACGACTGCATCAACCGCGGCATGGCGGGCACCGGCATCCTGCCCGGCGGACTGAAGGTGCGCCGCCGCGCCAAGGGCATCCATGACGCGCTGATGGCCGAACGCGGGCTGAACATGACGCCCCCGCATACGATCAACGACTGGATGTCGCTTTACGCGATGGCAGTGAACGAGGAGAACGCCGCCGGCGGGCAGGTCGTCACCGCCCCCACCAACGGCGCGGCGGGGGTCGTTCCGGCGGTGATCCGCTACTGGCTCGACCATGTGCCGGGCGCGTCGAAGGCGCGGGTCGGGGAATTCCTGCTGACCGCCGCCGCCATCGGCGGGCTGGTCAAGCACAACGCCTCGATCAGCGGCGCGGAATGCGGCTGCCAGGCCGAGGTGGGATCGGCGGCGGCCATGGCGGCGGCGGGGCTGGCCGCCGTGATGGGCGGCACCCCCGAACAGGTGGAAAACGCGGCCGAAATCGCGCTGGAACACCATCTGGGCATGACCTGCGATCCGGTGAAGGGGCTGGTGCAGGTGCCCTGCATCGAAAGGAACGGGCTCGGCGCGATCAAGGCCGTCTCGGCGGCCAGCCTCGCGCTCAGGGGCGACGGCATCCACCTCGTCAGCCTCGATGTCTGCATCGAGACGATGCGCCAGACCGGCCGCGACATGCACGAGAAATACAAGGAAACCTCGCTGGGCGGGCTGGCGGTCAACGTCCCCAACTGCTGACCCCTTCCCCTTCGCCAAATATCCTCGGGGGGGGCCGCGCGGACCGCGCGGCGGGGGGCAGACGGCCCCCCCTTGCCCATTGCGCGCCCGCGGGCGCGCAATGGGCGCACCGGCTTCCCGCGCGGGCCTGCCCGCGCGGGTCCGCCGGATCACCAGGGCAGATCACCCGGGCCGGATCAGCGCGACAGGTAGCCCCTTGCGCGCACGGCCTCGTAGACCGCGAATTCCGCTTCCATCGCGCGGCGATAGGCGGCCATCGTCGCCTCCGACAGGGGATCGACCCGCACCTCGTCGCGCGTCATCGACACGTTCTGGCGCGGCAGCACGAATCCCATCCCCAGCCGCTGGCCGAGGAAATCGAGAAGCAGGTCCATCCGGTCGTAATCGAAGACATGGGTCACCACCGCCTCGCCATGGGCCCTGTCCCAGCCGAGGAAATGGCCCTGATCGCCTACCTTGGCAAAGACGGGCGGATCGGCGCTGATGGCCAGCCGCGCGAACTCCTCGAACCCGATCCCCAGCGTGGAATTCTCGGCCCCCAGCGGGTTGCGCTTGCGGTAGCGGAACCAGCTTTCCAGCCGCGCAAAGGGTTCGCGCACCACGGCCACGGTCTCGACGGGGGCCTTCAGGTGCTGCTCGACCTTCAGCCGCCAGTTCTTCTCGAATGGCATGATGCCCATGTGCTTGCTGTGCTGCTCGCCAAAGGGGGCCACGCGCAGCGACAGGGGCCTGAGCATCGCGCGCAGCGATTGCGTCGCGGTCTTGGGATTGGAGAGGAACACAAGCCGTCCCTTCGGCAGAACCAGCACACGCACACCCCTTCTTGACGCCCTGCCCCATCTAGTCGCGCCGATGCGGGCGTTTCAAGCCGTCACGCCCGTCGCTTTCGGGATGGACGCCCCCCTGCCCGCCCGCTAGGCCTGCGGGCATGAGCAGGACTTCCACCGACCGCATCCTTCCCGGCGTCAGCTTGATGCTGGCCTTCTGCACGCTGGCACCGCTTCTCGACGTGGCCTCGAAACTCGCGGCCGAAGGCGGCGTGCCGGTGGGCCAGATCACCACGGCGCGTTTCGTGGTGCAGGGCGCGCTGATGCTGCCCGTGGTCCTGTTCATGGGCCTTGGCTGGCGCACGAGCCGCCGCGCGGCGGGCCTTGTCCTGATGCGGGCGGTCTTCCTGATCCTGTCCACCTATTCCTTCGTCTCGGGCATCGCGGTGATGCCGGTGGCCGACGCGCTGGCCATCGCCTTTGTCGAGCCCTTCATCCTTCTGATCCTCGGCAGCCTTCTCTTCGGCGAAAAGGTGGGGCCGCGCCGGATCGCGGCCAGCGCGGTGGGCTTCGGGGGCGCGCTTCTGGTGATCCAGCCCTCGCTCGCGGCCTTCGGCCTCGTCGCGCTCTGGCCGCTCGGGACGGCGTTCTTCTTCGCCTTCTACATGCTCGTCACCCGCACCCTGTCGGACGAGATGCATCCCGTGACGATGCAGCTTCACACCTCGCTTGCCGGCATGGCGATCACGCTGCCGCTCTTGTGGGCGCTGGACGGGTCGGGCATCCCCGCCCTCGATGCCGTCATGCCGTCGGGCATCCTGTGGCTGTGGCTCTTCGGGGTGGGGTTCTGGGCGGCGGTCAGCCACATCTGCATGACCTATGCGCTGAAATTCGCACCCTCCGCCACGCTGGCCCCGCTGCACTATCTGGAGATCGTGGCCGCCGTGGCGCTGGGATACCTGATCTTCGGCGACTTCCCGAACATCCTGACATGGGCGGGGATCGTGGTGATCGTGGCCTCGGGCCTCTACATCATCTGGCGCGAACGCAGCACCGCCCGCGGCGTCACCCCCGCGACCGAGGCGCTGGCCCAGCCAGAGCAGTAAGCGCCGCATCGAGCCGCGCGCGCGGCAGGATCACCAGCATCCCCGGCCCGTCGAATCGCAGCGTGACACGCGGCGCGGTCACGCGGTTCGACGTGCCGATCATGGCATCGGGGGCAAAGCCGATCCCGCCGATGGGCCATGCAAGCCCCGTGCTCTCGCCCGTCACCCGCGCCATCGGAAACAGCGACAGCCGGTCGCCGCGGCGCAGCTCCATCTCCAGCGCGGGCGGGGCGTGAA
>JBEEOG010000337.1:0-2956 GCA_041191745.1 Pseudomonadota bacterium
ATGGTCTGCACCACGGTTTCCGGCACGGCCCGTTTCAGGTCGATGTGCAAAAGCCCGTGTTCCATGCTGGCCCCCGCCACCTCGACCCCGTCGGCCAGCACGAAGCTGCGCTGGAAGGCGCGGCTGGCGATCCCGCGATGCAGGAAGACCCGTTCGCCCTGATCGTCGCCCTGACGGCCACGGATCACCAGTTGCCGATCCTCGACCGTTATCGCCAGATCCTCCTCGCGGAAGCCCGCGACGGCCAGCGTGATGCGATAGGCATTCTCGGCCACGGCTTCGATATTGTAGGGGGGGTAGCCTTCGGCACCCGTCTTGGCGGTCCGTTCGACCAGCCGTTCAAGCTGTTCGAACCCCAGAAGATAGGGATGCGCGCCAAAGGAAAGTTTCGTCATCGGACATGCCCTTCGTGCAAAGCGACATACACGCCCGGTCCCGTTGCGGCGGCCGGACAGGGGAAATATGGGGCGCGGCGGCGCAGGCCGCAAGGGCCGGACCCGACCTGCGAAAATCCCCGTCCTGCGCGCGGATTCCTTCCCCGAAGCGTTACGAATCACTATACTGTAGGCGGACGACAGGAACCGCCTCGGTCCGATCCGGAAGAAACTGAGCCAGCCGCCATGAATGCGCCCACCGAACTCAATTTCGAAGAGATGCTCCGCATCCGGCTGGAGGTCCTCCGCCGCGAGCACCGCGATCTTGACGAGGCGATCCACGCGCTTGAAACCGCAGGCCGCCCCGACCAACTGACCTTGCGCCGCCTGAAGAAGCAGAAACTGGCGCTGAAGGACCAGATCGTGAAGATCGAGGATCAGCTGATCCCCGATATCATCGCCTGAACCGCAGCGCGCTTGCCCCCGTGACGCAATCGACTATAGACGCGCCAACGGATGAAGGGGGCGCGCATGGCCGTTGACGTCGGAATCATCATGGGCAGCCAGTCGGACTGGGCCACCATGAAAGAGGCAGCCGCGATCCTTGACGAACTGGGGATCGGCTACGAGGCAAGGATCGTCTCGGCCCACCGCACGCCCGACAGGCTCTGGTCCTATGGCAAGACGGCGGTGGAGCGGGGGCTGAAGGTCATCATCGCGGGCGCGGGCGGGGCGGCGCATCTGCCCGGCATGATGGCATCGAAAACCCGCGTTCCGGTGATCGGCGTGCCGGTCCAGACAAAGGCGCTTTCGGGCGTGGACAGCCTCTATTCCATCGTGCAGATGCCCAAGGGATTTCCCGTGGCCACCATGGCCATCGGCGCGGCGGGCGCGGCCAATGCGGGGCTGATGGCGGCAGGCATCCTTGCGATTTCCGATGCCGCGCTGGCCGCACGGCTGGAGGCATGGCGCGCGGCGCTTTCGGCATCGATCCCCGAGGAGCCGCAGGATGACTGACATGCTGCCCTCCGGCGCGACCATCGGCATCCTCGGCGGAGGGCAGTTGGGGCGGATGCTGTCCGTCGCGGCCTCGCGCCTCGGCTTCAGGACGCATATCTTCGAACCGATGGCGAACCCGCCCGCGGGCCATGTGGCCGACCGCGTGACGACGGCCGGATACGACGATCTGGCGGCGCTGCGGGCCTTTGCATCCTCGGTCGATGTCGTGACCTACGAGTTCGAGAACATCCCGACCGACGCGCTGGATGCCCTTGAAAGCATCCGCCCGATCCGCCCCAACCGCCGCGCGCTGGCGGTGTCGCAGGACCGCATCCTTGAAAAGGATTTCCTGACGGGGCTGGGGCTGACCACCGCCCCCTATGCCGCCGTGCAGGGGATGGACGACCTGACCGCCGCCATCGCGCGGATCGGGGTTCCGGCGATCCTGAAGACCACCCGCCTCGGCTATGACGGCAAGGGGCAGGCGCGGCTGCGGTCCGACGCCGATGCCCCCGCGGCCCTTGCCGCGATGGCGGGCGCGCCCGCGGTGCTGGAAGGTTTCATCGATTTCAGCCACGAGGTGTCGGTGATCGCGGCGCGCGGCCTCGACGGGTCCGTCGCCTGTTTCGATCCGGGCGAGAATGTGCACAAGGACGGCATCCTTGCCACCACGACCGTCCCCGCCCGCCTGTCGCCGTCGCAGCGCACCGATGCGGTGCTGCTGGCCGCGCGCATCCTGAACGCGCTCGACTATGTCGGCGTCATGGGGGTGGAGCTGTTCGTGACCGAGAAGGGCCTGATCGTGAACGAGATCGCGCCCCGCGTGCACAATTCCGGCCACTGGACGCAGAACGGCTGCGCGGTGGACCAGTTCGAACAGCACATCCGCGCCGTGACCGGCTGGCCGCTTGGCGACGGGTCGCGCCATTCCGATGTGGTGATGGAAAACCTGATCGGCGACGATATCCTGCGCGTCCCGGCCATCGCGCGGGAACGCAATGCCGCGCTGCACCTCTATGGCAAGGCCGAGGCGCGGCCCGGCCGCAAGATGGGCCATGTCAACCGGGTGGTGGCAAAGGGCTAACGTTTCAGCGCCGCGACCAGCCGCATGACGGCGGCGGGCAGCGTCAGATCGTCTTCGAATTTCCCTTCGCGCAGGAAGGCCAGAACCTGCGCGATCACCATCGGGTTGTTCATCAAAAAGGTATGGCTGACCGGCAGGGTGATATGGGCAGCCCCCGCCAGCCGGGTGCTGGCAACTGAGACCTTGCCGTCATTCGGGCCGGGAATGATGCCGCCCATCAAAGGGTTCAAGGGCACGGTGCCCGCGATCACCCCCACCTCATATTCGGGCAGGGCAAGGTCCGGCTGGGGCAGCCGATTGGGAAAGCTGTCCGGCCCGGTGCCAAGCTCCACCCCTGCAGGCCCCATCAGCCAGTGAAACGCGCCCAGATCGCCGAAACGGTCCACCAGTTCCGACCCGCCATTCGGCGGCGCCAGCATCACCATGCGGCCCATATGGGCGGGGCGATGTTCGGCCAGCCACGCGCGGGCAAGAATACCGCCCAGCGAATGGGTGACGA